>NZ_DASTBH010000154.1:0-29174 GCF_035712165.1 Actinophytocola sp.
GCGCCGACCACCAACCTCCAGTTGATCAAGAACGGCACGTCGACCCAACCCATCACCCTGCGCAACTACAACGGCGAACGGGTGATCATCGACGGCGAGAACATGCCGCACACCCCGGCGCCGGTGGACGGCAGCATCCCACGCCCGGAACGCGGCGCCATCCACCTCGAGGGCGACAACTGGCGGCTGACCGGCCTGGAGATCATCAACGGGCCGTACGCCATCTTCGGGCTGGACACCAACAACAACGTCTTCGACCGGCTCGTCACCCGGGACAACTACGAGTCCGGCCTGCACCTGCAGGGCGCGTCGAGCAACAACCAGGTGCTCAACCTGGACAGCTTCGGCAACCGCGACCCGCGCAACAACGGGGAGAGCGCCGACGGCCTGGCCATCAAGGAGGGCTCCGGCAGCGGCAACGTCGTGCGCGGCGCCCGGCTGTGGAACAACTCCGACGACGGCCTGGACTTCTGGGAGTTCCTGTCCCCGGTCACCGTGGAGAACTCACTCGCCTGGGGCAACGGCTTCAACCGCTGGAACCTGCCCGACTACACCGGTGACGGCAACGGCTTCAAGCTCGGCGGCGGCGACGAGGACCTGCCCGCGGCACACGTGGTGCGCAACAGCATGGCGTGGGACAACTCCGCGGGCGGCTTCATCGACAATGCCAACCCCGGGGCGCTGCTCGCCGACCACTGCACCGCCTGGCGCAACGGCGGCACCGGGTTCGACTTCGCCGACGCCGACGGCACATTGACCCGCAACCTGGCGGTGGCCAACGGATCCAACTCGTCCCTCGGCGGCAACTCCACCGGCACCGGCAACTCCTGGGACCTCGGCGGCACCTGGTCGTTCCAGAGCACCGACCCGGCCGTCATCACCGGCCCCCGAAACCCGGACGGGACGATCCGCTCGACCACCTTCCTGCGTCCCGCCAACGGCGCCGACGTGGGCGCCCGCTTCTGACCCGCCGGATTATTCCAGTCGTCCGGCAGGCTTTGGCCACCTCTTGACCAGGCGCGCCGAACTGGCCAGTTCGGACAGTGCCGACAACGGCGGGCGCGATTGTTTGGCTTGAATCGACACGTGCGGGCGGACTTATCCTTGAGCGGTAAGGGTGCTACCGAGTCGGGCGGGGTGGACCGGCATGAGGCCGCCCACGACATATCAACTCATTGTGTTGCTGACCAACAACAACCCGCGGATGTCCAAGCGCGGGTTGCAGTGGATCTGCGACTGCATCGAGGCCGGCCGCCGCGCCGACCTGGGCCGCGACCTGCGCCTCGGCCGGCTCATCGCGCCGCTCAAGCGCTCCGACGACGTCAACGTCCGGCGCTGGCTGTACAAGCTCATCGGGCTCGTCCGGGCCCGCCCGTGGTCGGCCTGGCTGAGCGGCCAGGTCGCCGGCGGTGAGACCGACCTGGAGAACCTGACCGGGGCCTACGGCGCGCTGAGCGCGATCGAGGGGACGGTGACCGCGGCCCGCCGGGCCGGACCGGGCCCGCTGGACCCGGACTCACCGGCGGTCCGGCTGGCCGCCGACTACTTCCTCGGCGCTCCGCCGGTTGACCGCAGGGTCATCAGCGCCGCCCTGGACGACGACCCGTTGACCCAGAAATGGCTCAGCCTGCGGCACGGCGCCGACACCGACTCCGTGCCGCGCGAGGTGCTCCGCGACATCGCCGGCACCGATCACCCGGGCGCGGTCGAGTACGCCATCTGGGCCGTGCACCGCGACCGGTTCGGCCGGCTCGCCGACCTCCCGCTGAACCCGGCCGGCATCGCCGGCTACCCGCCCAACGTCCGGCGCTGGTACATCCGGCTCGTGGTCAAGGACGCCGAGAACCTCGTGCCGTACAGCGATCTCATCGCCGACGCGATGGCCGACCCGGAGCCGGCCGTGCGCGAGGGGCTCGCCCTCGGCCTGATCGACGTCCAGTTCGACCCGGTCCTCGCCGGCGACGTGATGGCGTGGTTCACCACCGAGCGGGAGCCGTTGGTGCGGTTCGCGCTGCGCCGGGTTCTGTCGGCGCACCACCGAAGATATCCCGCGATGACCGGCCTGCTGACTCGCACCGGCGGCGACGGCGGCGTTTCCGCCCGGCGGCCGGCGCGCATCTTCGTCCGCCGGCACGCGCCCGCCCGCGTGGTCCCGACCGCCGGGCGCGACCTCGTCGATCAGGTCTACATCCTGGGCACCGACACCGTCGGGTTCAGCAGCCGAACCGACCGCCAGCAACTGCTGATCTTCCGTCAGCTGCTCGACGCGCTGCGTGCCGAGGACCTCGTCCTCCGCCAGGACCCGGCCACGGTCGCCATCCTGCCCCGGGGCGACGGGGCGTTCCTGTGCTTCCGGCAGCCGCAGAACCGGTTGGCCCCGCTGCGGGTGGCGTTGCGGCTGCGCCCGCACTTCCCGGGTCTGCGGTTCGGCGTCAACTCCGGCCCGGCCAACTGGGTCGCGCTGCCCGGCGGCGGCACCGAGGTCATCTCGCACGCCATCAACTGGGCCGCCCGGGTGACCACCGCCGCGTCCGGCGGCCAGATCCTGCTCAGCGACCCCTACTACCGCACCATCGCCGCGCCCTCGGCCGACGACCTGCCCGGCGCCTCCTTCCGGTTCGTGCCGGGCCTGACCACCAAACACGGTGAACCATTACCCGCCTGGGAAGCCGGGGTAGGAAAGTCACATTGCTGAACCGGCCGCGGGCGCCTGTGCGCATCCCGCGGCCGGTCTTGGTGGCGGAGCCTGGCGGCAGAAGGGGTCAGACTCCGGCCACCGAGCGGATGAAGTCGCGGTAGCGGGTGACGTTGGTGTAGAAGGTGCGCTTGTCGCGGTCGCTGGTCGAGGCGATGCCGACCTGCTTGCCGTCGCTGAACATCGGGCCGCCGGAGTCGCCGCCGGCCGCGATGCCGTCGATGCGCCGGGCGCCGATGGCGATGCCGCCGAAGGCGTCCTCGCCGTTGAGCGTCTGCACCCGCACGTCGGCGACCTTCAGGAACTGGGACTGGCATTCGATCTCCGGCCGGTCGGTGCAGGTGGCGCCCCAGCCGTAGATCTGCACGGTGTCGCGCCTGGCGACGTCGGATTTCCGGCCGAGCCGGGCGTAGGTCGCGGCCACGCTGCGGTCCAACCGGGCGACCGCCAGGTCGGCGACCGGGTGGCTGGTCACCTCGACAGCGGTGGCCAGGGTGCCGCCGCTGGTCTGGTCCAGGCTGCCGATCCGGAAGGTGTAGGTGGCCGGAACGTCGAAGCAGTGTTTGGCGGTCAGGATGTAGGTCGGCGCGATGATCGTCGCCGTGCAGAACTGGCCGCCGTCCCGGAACAGCCGGACCGCCCACGGCGCATCGGTGGCCAACCGGCCATCGATGATCATCGGGGTGAAGCCGGGATCCGGTTCCGGTGGCTGAGCGGCGGTCGCGGTGGGAGCGAACAACGGCAGCGCGAGCACCGCCGCGGCTAAGCCGAGCGAAAATCGGAACTTCTTCATGGGATTTCTCAATTCTGCGGCCGGCGCCGCGGCAGCGGAGTGTCGGAACGCGCACTCTGCCACTCAAATGCAACGCCTCACAAGAGCGAAAAGGCGCAAGAATTGTGCGCCCGTCCAAAGTATTGAATGGTTCGGAGTATGTAGTTCGACTGAACGGGCGCATACGGACGGCGTGCTGACAATCCAACTCAAGGCCCGTTCCATGCACCCGATCCTGATCCGGCTGGCCGACCGGGGTCTGCTGGAAACCGCCTGGGAGAGCGACCCGCCGGCCGGTGGACGGCCGTCGGCGCGGCACCTGTACCGGCTGACCGGTCCCGGCGCCCGGGTCAGGCCGCAACCGCGACTGGAGCACGCATGACCGAACCCCCGCGCGAATACCAGCCGGGGCGCCGGTTCGAGAACGCGGCGTTCGGGATCGCCTACGCGGCCGGCTGCCTCATCACGATCGCGAGTGCCGGCCACCTCGGGCTGGCCCCGCCCGCGCGGTCCGCCGGCCGGTGGACGGCCGTCGGCGCGGCCCTGATCCTCGGCGCCGGCCTGCTCGCCGCCGCACGCATCGGCGACCACCAGAGGGGTGCTGCTCTACCTCAGATGCGTTCCGGTTCTGGTCTTCCTCGGCGCGGCGGTGGTCGCCCGGGTCACCCGGTCCTTCCTGGCCGGCGCGCGGGTCGCGGTCTGGACCGCCGTCCTCGGCACGCTGATCACGTTCGTCCTCTGGCAGGTCGAGGGCGTGCGCTGGCACCGCAGCGGCGCGATCCTGCTGCTGGACGGCGGTTCCACGGCCGGCGTGCACCTCGGCGGCAGCATCCTCGAAACCCCTGGTGTTCTTCCTGGTCTGGGAAGTTCCGCTCGGCATCCTCGGCGCGGCAACGGTTTCCGGTCAGCGACGCCGTTTCTTCAGGTAGGCGGCGAGCTCGTCGTAGGCGCCCGCGTCGTTGCCGTACAGCGCGTAGTTGCGGGCGACCTCCAGCCATTCACCGATGCTGGGCCGCACCGAGCGCGCGGCCTCCTCCAGGTGTTGCTGGGTGATCGGCTGGAACTGCCCAGTGGTCATCGAGGCGTCCATCGCGGTTTCGGTGCCCTGCTCGCAGAGCAGCCCGAGGTCCGCACCGGACATGCCCTCGGTGGCCTTGGCGATCTTGGCCAGGTTGAGCCGTTCGGTGGGCCGGCCGCGCAGATGGAACCGCAGGATCGCCTCGCGGGCCGCCAGATCGGGCGGCGGGACCAGGATCGTCCGGTCGAACCGGCCGGGCCGCAGCAACGCCGAGTCGATGTCCCAGGGATGGTTGCTCGCGGCCAGCACGAACACACCCTCGTTGTCGGTGCTGGCCCCGTCGAGCTCGGCGAGCATCTGGTTCACCACGCCCCGCATGGACACCCCGCCGGCGCGCAGGTTCGAGCGCTTCTGGCCGAGCGCGTCCATCTCGTCGAAGAACAGCAGGCACGGCCGGTTGCGCCGGGCGGTGTCGAAGATGCCCCGCAGGTTGCGCTCACTGCTGCCGATCCACATGTCCAGGACGTCGCTCAGCCCGATCTCGTAGAAGCTGGCGCCGAGCTCACCGGCCAGGGCCCGGGCGATGAGGGTCTTGCCGCAGCCGGGCGGCCCCCACAGCAGCAGCCCACCGCGCAGCGACTTGCCGAACCGCACGCGCAGTTCCGGGTTGCGCAGCGGCGCCAGGAACGACAAGTTCAGGCGCTTCTTGACCTCGGCGAGACCCCCGACGTCCTCGAGCGTGATCCCGGCCGCGCCGAGGGCGCCGATTTCCGGTTCGGCCGCCGCCGGGCTGGTCTGCCACTGCTGGAGGATCTCGTCGGCCGTGTCCGGGACGCCGGCGGCCAGCGCTGCGGCGGGTGGTTCGGGGGTGGCCGGTTCGGGAGCCAGCGCGTCGGCCAGCCGCCCGTAGGAGGCGGCCTTGGCGGCGTCGCCGGTCGCGCCCGCGGCGGCCGCCGCGACGCGCAGCGCCGCGAGGTTGTCCGGCTCGGCGGCGAGCACGGTGGTCGCGTGGGTGAGCGCGTCGGCCGGGCTGCCGGCGTCGAGCAGAAGCCGCGCGACATGGACCCGTACCGGATGGTTACCGGGATCGGCGGCCAGGGTGGAGAGCAGCGCCTCAATCACCGGATCAGGCTTCACCAGCGGCACGCTACCCGATGTATCGTCGCTGTTGACGGGTGGTCTGGGCGGTGCCTACGGTGTCCCGCACTGTCGACGAGCCCACTGGGGTGTACATGGACGAGGTTGCCGAGGCGGCGCTGCGGCGCGGCGAGATGCTGCTCGAGGTCGGCCGGCCCAAGGAGGCCGAGGCGCAGCTTCGCATCGCGCTGACCGCCGACCCCGGCAACGGCACCCTGCTCGCCCTGCTCGCCCGGGCGCTGCTCGAGCAGGAGCGCTACGAGCCGGCCAGGGACACCGGTCGGGACGCCCTCGCCGCCGATCCGGAGAACGTGCTGGCACTGTCCGTTCTCGGCGCGGCGCTGGCCGGGCTGAAGCGGTACTCGGACGCGCTCGACACGGTGCGCCGCGGTCTGGCGCTGGCGCCGGAGATCGCCGGGTTGCACCGTCAGGAAGGGGCCGTGCTGCTGGCGATGGACCGGCCCGCGGACGCGCTGGACAGCGTCCAACGGGCCCGCCGGCTGGACCCGGAAAGCTCGGCCACGGCGGCACTGCACGCGGGCGTGTTGTTCGAGTTGCACCGGTACCGCGAGGCGGACGACGCGGTGGCGGAGGCGCTGCGGCTCAACCCGGAGAACCCGGAGGCACACCGCCTGCGGGGGCTGCTCGCGTTGCGCCGGGGCGGCGGCAGGTCCGCGGTCGCCTCGCACCGCACGGCGCTGCGGCTGGATCCGACCGACGTGGCCAGCCGCGAGGGGCTCTCGCTCGCGCTCAAGTCCCGCAACCCGCTCTACGGCCTGCTGCTCCGGTTCGGCATGTGGCTGGACGGCCTGCCCAGGGGTCTGCGGATCGGGGTGCTCATCCTGCCGTTCGTGCTCACCCGGATCCTGCGGCCCTACGAGGGGCAGACCTGGGCGGAGGTGCTGCTCGTCGTCGTGGTCGCGCTGGTGCTGCTGAGCTGGACCCTCGAGCCGCTGATGAACTGTGTGCTGCTGCTCACCCGGGAACGCCACCTGCTCACCCGCCCGGCCCGGCGCGCCACCTACGGTTTCCTCGCCTTCACCGCCGTCGCCCTGGCCTGCGCGATCACGGCCATGGCCGACGGCCCGCCGGAGCTCCTGCCGCTCGCCTTCGGCCTGGGCCTGTGGGCGATGGTGACCGGCTCCATCCACAACCTGCGCCCCCCGCTGCAAACCGTGATCACCGTCGGCGCCGCCGCCGCGGCCGCCCTCGGCGCCATGGCGATCGTCGCCGCCCTGCTCGGCACCGCCAGCGCCAACATCGTCGCCGGCATCATCCTCTTCACCGGCATAGCCGCCACCTGGGTCACCGGCTTCAGCCGCTGACCCGCGGAACGCTTCCGGCGGCTACATCGGGGGAACGAGGGTGAAGTAGCGGTCGGCCAGCGCGGCGTCGCCGGTGACGGTCAGGCGGTCGGTGCCGGTTCGCTGCCACAGGAACAGCATCAGGTCCGAGGCGGAGCCGGCCAGTTCGACGGGCGCGGCGCCGTCGTCGAGCCGGACGTGCGTGCCGTCGAAGTGGACGACCCAGCGGTCCGCGCCGTCGGTCTGCCGGAATGCCAACCGTTCCCCGGAACCGGGCGGCGCGCCGCGCCAGGCCCGCCGGGCCGGCGCCATGACCTGGAAGGTCTGTGCGACGGCGTCGGCCGCCAGTTCCGGGTCGACCGGAGCGGGTGTCCCCACCGCGTTCTCGGCGTCCCACCGGTGCACGGCCGCCTCGATCGCCTGCATCCGTTGCCAGAAGCCGACGTTCTGCTCGGCCGACCAGGTCCAGACCTGCTCGCCGGGGGCGGTTTCGCGCAGGGTCGTCACCAGCGCCTCGGCCCCGGCGGCGAACCAGTCGACCAGGCTCGCCGGTAGCGGCACGAGGTTGGGCGCGTCGTTCGGATCCGGCCAACCCTCCTGCCGGGGCAGCGAAACACCCGACAGGTTCGGCGGGCTGGTGATCCGGTCCCGAACGACCGCGGCGATCAGCCGGTGCACCCCGCCGAGATGCAGCACCAGGTCCGCGACCGACCAGCCGGGGCAGGACGGCACGATCGGCGCGCGGTCCAGTTCGCCGGCCCGGCGCGCCGCCGCCTCGAACGCGGCCGCCTCCCGGTGCAGGTGCGCAACGTAGTCCACGACCCCCACTGTGCCAGGGAAACGGGGTGGATGGCCGGGCCGGCCACCCACCCCGCCCACAGCGGTCAGCTCAGGGTGAGCGCCGTGTCGTCGACGACGAACGACGTCTGCAGTGAGCTGTCCTCGGTGCCGGTCCACCGGATCGTGACGGTCTGCCCGGCGAAGGCGGACACGTCGAACGTGCGCGACACGTAGCCGGCCGCGCGGTTCAGGTTGGAGAACGTGGCCACCGTGGTGCTGCCCACCTGGACCGTGAGCCGGTCGAACTGCGTGGTGGTGGTCGTCTCAGCCGTGTCGATGTGCAGGAAGAAGCTCAGCGTGGCCCGGCAGCCGGCCGGGATGCTGACCGACTGCGACAGCGTGTCGGTGTGCGTCGTGCCGTAGCCGTCCAGCCAGGCCCGCCCGGTGCCGGTACGGGCCGGCTGCTGGCCCTGGCCGATCACGCCGGCGGTGGCGGTCCAGCCCGTCGCTGCGGACTCGAAGCCCGGGTTGACGAACAGCTGGCCGGAGCAACCGCCGCCCTGCGGGCTGATCGTCCAGGTGAACTGGGTCGATCCGCTGTGGCTCGGGTTGGCGCTGTCGGTCGCGGTCACCGTGACGGTGAACGTTCCGGCCGCGCTCGGCGTGCCCGAGATCAGGCCGCTGGAGGCGTTGATGGCGAGCCCGGTGGGCAGGCCGGACGCGGTCCAGGTGTACGGCGGGGTGCCGCCGCTGGCCGTCATCTGCAGGCTGGTCGCCGTGCCGACGACACCGGTCCGGTTGCCCGGGTTGGCCACCGTCACGGTGCCGGCCGGGTTGCAGGTCGGGTCGCCGGCCTGCACGGGCACGCTCACCGCGTCCCACGCCGCCCGCACCGTGTTGAACTGGGTGCAGCTGCCCGGGAACAGGTTGATCGCGGCCTGCAACGTCCAGGTCCGGTACCGCAGGTAGGAGCTTGCGGTGGTCTTCATCAACATGGCGTTGTAGAAGATCTTCACGGCATTCTCCACCCCGATGCCGGTCACGGTCGAACCGTTGCAGGTCGAGCTGGCCGGCTGGCCGTTGCTCGGGTTGGAGCCCATGGCGGTCAGGTAGAACCAGTGGTTGCCGGGTCCGGCCGCGGCGTGCACCTCCATGCCGGGAACCGAGTTGGAGTAGCAGTTCGGGTCACCGAGCGCGCTCGGGTTGAACATGTTGCGGATCGGGCCCTGGCCGACCAGGTTGATCCGTTCGCCGACCAGGAAGTCCGGGCCGTCGAACTGGGCCGGCTCGTTGGCGAACCACTCGGTGCCCGCGCCGAACACGTCGCCGACGAACTCCTGGGTGCCGCTGCGGGAGATGCCGCCCGGCGTGGTGTCGTCGATGCCGTGGCCGTGCTCGTGCGCGACCACGTCAAGGGATCCGATCCACTGGTTGGACTGGTTGTGTCCGATCTGGATCTGGGAGCCGTCGTAGAAGGCGTTGAGGTCGTTGAGTCCGACCCGGATCGGCCAGCCACCGCCGGTGTTGTTGAAGCCGTTGCGGCCCAACCACTGCGACAGCATGCGGTTCTCGGTCTGGGCGGCGAAGAAGGCGTCGACGCAGCCGGTTTCGCGCTGCGTGGCGGTGCCGTTGCCCCACAGGTCGTCCGGACCGCTGAACACCACGTTGCCGGTCGCGTTCTGGCAACTGACGTTGGTCAGCGTCGGGTCGCGCATCGAGAAGGTGCCGCCGGACTGCGTGGTGTCCAGATGCACCGGGTTGGGGCCGTTCCAGGCGCTGGTGCCGTCGCCGCGCAGGATGCGCTCCTGCTTGTCCAACACCGCCCCGGTGAGCGCGTCCACGACCACGCTGAGCCGGCTGGCTCCGTCGGCGCCCTGGCCGGAGACCGTCGTCTGCCAGGCCAGCCGCTGGGTGCCGAGCGCGAAGACGATCAGGCGGGTGTCACTCACGTCGTCCACAGTGGACAGTTGAGTCCGGGCGACCGACTCGGCCTTCTCCCGGGACACGGCCGGGGTGGTGCTGGCCAGGGTGAGCGTCGCGTCCTGGGCGACCGACGTGCTGAGCACCTGGCCGGTCGAGTTGGTGACCACGACGAAGTCACCGCCGAGCACCGGCAGTCCCTTGTAGGTGCGGTCGTACGGCACGTACTGCACGCCGCCGGACGTGATCACCGCGTGCTGGACGAAGACGTCGTCCGCGCTGACGTGCAGCGCGGCCGGTTGGCTGGCGACCAGCGCGGCGGCCGAGTTGGCCGCGAGTGCCTGGGCGCCGGGAGCGGACGGCGTGGTGGGCTGCGCCTGGGCCGTCGCGGCCGTCGCGCTGACGGCTGCCGCTACGAGCGCACCGGTCGCGACCAAGGCGACGAAATGTCTCCTCGACATCGATGGGACTCCTTTTGCAGGGACGTGCTCGATCCCAAGCCCTCAGCGGGATCGACCACGAATAGGAGAAAGAAGGAACGGAAACAATGATCGTCGCAGCCGGGCTTCCGAACAAGGTCCGTTCGTACGAGTTTCCACCGACCGCACAGAATGGACATTTCGCCTGCGGAATCGGGATAATCCGGACCAATAGATTTCGGCCCTCGTTCGAAAAACGAACAACCAGCGCATTTCACCATCCCAGTACCGGGGTCTCGGTCGACGAATCGTCGACGAACTGTGAACGCCCGGACGTAGGGTCCCTCGCCGCAAGTGGTACGGCGAAAGGACGACACGATGAAATCGACCATGCGCGGGTTGACCCTGATCGGCGTGGTGGTACCGGCGCTACTCGGGCTCGGGGCCGGCACCGGCGCCGCCGCGACGGCGCCGGCGGCCACGCTGGCCGCCGCCTCGATCACGTTCACGACGGGCGACGAGAACAAGGACTTCGACACGCTGGTGCGCGCCCAGGTGGAGACTCCGGCGGGCCGCGTCGCCGCCGACGTCGCCGATGTCGGCACCGAGTACCGGGACAACAGCAGCCACGGGCCGTTCCGGATGACCGTGGACACCGGGGTCACCGCCGCCATGCTGAGCCCGGGCCGGTTCCGGATCTCCATCGATCCGGTCGGAAATGACACCTGGCGGTTCGGCTACCAGCTGACGATGTTCTTCTCGGACGGCACGTCCTTCCCACTCACGGCCGGAAACGTCCTGCAGCTCAGCGAAAGCAACCGGGAGCTGATCAGACCGTTCACCCTCGCCGGCGAGGTGGCGGTGCCGAACGTGCTCGGCCGCACCGAACCCGAAGCCCGGGCCGCCATCCTGGACGCGGGGCTCGCCATCGGCGTCGTGAGCCGCGTGATCGACCCGACCTGCGAGGCCATCGGCCTGGTCAGGCAGCAGAACCCCGCCCCGGGAACCGGGGTGCCGCCCGGCACCCGGGTCGACTTCACGGTCAACCGGGCACCGCGGATCTGCCCGTAGCCGGCGAGTAACCTCAGCCACCATGCCCGCCACCCCGGCCCGACGGTACGGGGTGGTCGGCACCGGCGCCCGGGCGCAGCTGTACATCTCCGCGCTGGCCGGCGAGTTCGCCGATGTCGCCGAGCTGATGGCGTGGTGTGAGCCCAACCCGGCCCGGATGGACCATGCGGACCGGCTGCTGGCCTCGGTCCGGCCATCGGCCACCCCGCCGGCCCGCTACTCCCCCGACGATCTCGAGCGCATGATCGCGGAGCGGCGGCTGGCCGCGGTGGTGATCACCAGCCCGGACCACACGCACGCGGACCTGGCCGTCCGGGCACTGCTGGCCGGCGCCGACGTCGTGCTGGAGAAGCCGCTGAGCACGTCGGTGGCCGGCTGCCGGGCGATCGTCGCGGCCGTGGAACAGACCGGCCGGTCCCTGGTGCTGACCTTCAACTACCGGTACGCGCCCCGCAACGCCGCGCTCAAGGAAGTGCTGGCATCCGGCGAGATCGGCGACATCACGTCCGTCCACTTCGAATGGACGCTGGACACCGCGCACGGGGCCGACTACTTCCGCCGCTGGCACCGGGACAAGGACCGGTCGGCCGGATTGGCCGTGCACAAGGCATCCCACCACTTCGACCTGGTGAACTGGTGGCTGGGCGAGGCGCCCGAGTGGGTGTTCGCCAGCGGCGGGCTGCGCTTCTACGGGGCCGACAACGCCCGGGCGCGCGGGTTGGGCGAGCGTCCGGAACGCGGCACGGTGGACCCGCCGAGCACCGACCCGTTCGCGCTCGACCTGCGCACCGACCCGGTGCTGCGCTCGCTGTACTGGGAGGCCGAGCGCCACGACGGGTACCTGCGCGACCGGGACGTGTTCGGACCCGGAATCACCATCGAGGACAACGTTTCCGCGCTGGTCGGGTATGGCAGCGGCGCGGTGCTGAGCTACTCGCTCAACGCGCACAGCCCCTGCGAGGGCTACCGCGTGGCGGTCAACGGCACCGGCGGGCGGGCCGAGCTCGCGGTGGTGGAACGCGCGGCGGTGCTGCCCGGTCCGGACGGCCGGATCGTGCTCGACGCGAGCGCCGGCAGCGACGGTGCGGGCGCCCGGCTGACCGTGCAGCGGCACTGGGAGCGGGCCCGCGCGGTGCCGATCCCGGGCGGCGCGGGCGGCCACGGCGGCGCCGACGCGCTGCTGCTGGCCGAGGTGTTCCGCGGCGCGGCGGCGGATCCGCTCGGCCGGCAGGCCGGCTACCGCGACGGTCTCGCCTCGGTCGCGGTCGGCCTGGCTGCGAACATGTCGATGCGCACCGGCACGCCCGTTCGCATCGCCGAGCTAGGGCTCCCGCTTGCCCGGTAATGTCACGCTTTCCCCTAGCTGAGCCGGAAGGTCGCGCGGTCGCGTTCGATGCGGTTGCGGCCCGGGCGGGTCACGACCAGCCGCCCGCTGCCGTCGTGCGCGAGGTAGGCCCGGGCCTCGGTGGGCAGCCGCAGCGACACCGCCGACCGGTCGGACAGGCCCGGCTCGCGGACCGTCCAGAGTGGACGAACCACGGATCACCACCCGGTCGTACTCGGGCACCGAACCGGTCAGGTAGTACATGCCCCGGACCGGACGGGTGATGAACGGGTCGGCGCGCTGCTCCACCAACGGGTTGCGGGTGGTCAACGCGGGACTGGCCCGGCATGGTCGGCATGGTCGGCGTGGGCGACTCCGGTGACCGGCAGCACACCGGCAGCGGCGGCCGCGCCGCCTGCCCGGAACAGGGTTCTGCGGTCGAGCCCGGTCATGACGTGGGTGAACGTGCCGGCCACGGCCAACTGTCCCTGCTGCGCCGCGATCGGGCTGGTGCGGGGCGGCTGGGCGCATCGGCATGAGGTGGTTGCCTTGGGTGGGTTGGGGCTGGCGTTGCGGTGCACGGCTGTGGACAGCCCCTTGGGGTGCGTGGTTGTGGGGTTGGGGGCCTGCCCACAGCCGTGCACCGGGCAGGTCTCCCGCTCTGGGCAGGGTCGGGCGCGGCTTCTTCAAAACCAAATCATTTATTAAGAAGGCGGGGGCGGTGCCGCCGCGCACCGCGCCGCAGGCGCGGCGCGCGGGCGTTCAGTTCCTGGTTTTGGTGCTGGTGCTGGTGACGAGGCAGGTCTGCGGGTCGTAGGTGCGGATGATGGACTGGCGGAAGGTGCTGCCGAGTCCGCTGATATGCGTGACCATCAGGCCGGTCCTGGCGTCGTCGGTGACCCGGACCGCCCGCCAGGGCCGACCGTCCCTGAGGATCCGCACCTCGGTGGCGAAACCCAGGGCGGGATCCGTGGTCAGGGCGTAGCGCGGGCCGGCGGCGGGTTCGATGTCGAGGCCGCCGTCCGCGCGGATGGTCGTGGTCAGCACCAGGTTCCCCGCGCCGTCGTGGATCGGGGCCGGGTCTCCGGCGTAGTAGCGGGCGCGGGGTGAGCCTTGCACGTCCTGGCCGTTGTAGAACGTCTTTCCGGTGCTGTCGAGCCAGAAGTGCGGGACGGTCGCCCGGGGCGCCGCGGTGGTCGGCCCGGGGTAGTACGACAGGTGCCAGTGTGGCGGGTTGTCGGTGTGCAGCGTGTTGTTGGTCTCGAACCCCTCCAGTTGGAAGAAGTGCCCCCGCGCCTGGGCCTGCGCGATCAGGCCGGAGTCCCGCAGCACGGCTTCGACCGCCGTCAGCAGGTTGAGGAACGCCGCGCTCTGCGCGGCCGGGACCGGCACGGTCGTCCACGGGCCGGCCGTGCGGTCCGGGTGGTTGTGCTCCATGATCCACACCAGCCCGGTCGAGGCGGGCGAACTGAGGTAGGTCCACATCTGCACGGTCGGCTGCATCGCGTTCGCGCTCGGCGCGCTGACCGGGATGGTGAAGGTGACCGCGTCGGGGTCGGCCGGGTCGCGGGTCAGCGGCACCCGGGTCCGGCCGGTCACCACCGTGTCCACCGCGACTTCCGGCCACCGGACCGTCACCGGCACGCTGTCCGCCGGCGGCCCCTGGATGAACCCGTACCAGTCCGCCCGGGTCGCCGTCCGGTACTGGTTGCCGGTCACGAACGAATACCCCTCGGGCAGGCTGACCTGCGGTGTCGACGGCGTCCCCGGCTCCGAACGCACCACCCGGAACGCCCCGTACGCCACCGCCTCGGTCCCGACCGGATCCGCCGCGGCCGCCCCGGCCCCGGTCAGCACACTCACCACGATCCCGAGCAGAGCGATCACCCGCACCATGTGGTTACCCTCTCACTCACAATGTCGGAACACGGAGATTCTTCCACATTTCCGGTCGATGGTGATCCCCTCATGGCGCCCCGAGCAGGGTGACTGATTCGTCTCAACGGGTGATACTGGACCGAAGCCAGAACCGCCGGGGGTGTACGCATGCGCTTGGGGGCGTTGGGTCCCGTCGAGGTGCTGGCGCCCGCGCCTGCCTATCTCGGCGGCCCCAAACCGAAGGCGCTGCTGGCCGCGCTGCTGCTGGAGCCCGGTCAGGTCGTGTCGATCGACCGGCTGGTCGGCCTGATCTGGGACGAGCGGCCGCCGGCGTCGGCCGTCGCGCTGGTGCACACCTACGTTTCGGCGCTGCGCCGGGGATTCGCCGCGGTCGGCGAAGACGCGGTGTTGCTCACCCAGCCGCCCGGCTACCTGCTGCGCGTGCACCCCGACGACGTGGATCTGGTGGAGTTCGCGCGGTGTCTGGACGCCGCCCGGCAGGCCGAGGCCACCGATCCGGCCGGTGCGGCCCAGCAGTACCAGCAGGCGCTGGGATTGTGGCGGGGTCCCGCGTTCGGCGGGGTGACCGCGCGGTTCGCCCGGACCCGCGCGGCCGGGCTGGCCGACGAGCGGCTGGCCGCCGAAGAGGGGCTGGCCCGCTGCGAACTGGCCCTGGGCCAGATCCTGGTCGCCCTGCCCCGGCTGGTCGCGCTGTGCGACGCGCATCCGACCCGGGAGGAGGCCCGGGGCCTGTTGATGCGCGCGCTCTACCTGAGCGGGCGGCAGGGTGACGCGCTGGCCGCGTACCGGTCCGTCCGCATGCGACTGATCGACGAGTTGGGTGTCGAGCCCGGCGAGGCGCTGCGCGAGTTACACGCACGGATCCTGGACGGCACACTGCCGGCCGGCCCGGTGCCGACCACGCCGCAGCGCCCGGTGACCACCCTGCCGGCCCGGCCCGAGGTGGCCGCCCCCAACCAGTTGCCGCCCGACATCGCCGACTTCACCGGCCGCACCGAGCAGGTCGAGCGGGTGCTCGGGCTGGCGAGGTCGGCGCGCGGCCGGGTCGTGGCGGTCTCCGGAGCCGGCGGAATCGGCAAGTCGGCGCTGGCGGTGCACTGCGCGCACCGGCTGGCCGGCGACTACCCGGACGGCCAACTCTTCGCCGATCTGCACAGCGCCGGCACCACCGAGGACACCGAGGTACTCGGCCGGTTCCTGCGCGCGCTGGGGATGAGCGGCACCGAACTGCCGGACGACCCCGACGAACGGGCCGGGCTGTACCGGATGGCGATCGCGGACCGGCGCATGATCATCGTGCTGGACAACGTCCGGGGCGAGCACCAGGTGCGCAAGCTGCTGCCCGGGTCCGGGAACTGCATCATGATCGTCACGAGCCGGTCCCGGTTGACCGGGCTCGCCGGATCCGAGCCGGTCGAGCTGACCACGTTGTCCGTGCCGACATCGACCGAGATGCTCGGCCGGATCGTCGGCGCCGAGCGCACCGCGGCCGAGCCGGAGGCGGCGACCACGATCGCGCGCCTGTGCGGCGGGATCCCGCTGGCCATCCGGGTGGCCGGGGCCAAGTTGCTGGCCCGCCGGCACTGGCCGCTGCGCACCCTGGCCAGCCGGCTGTCCGACCAGCACCGCAGGCTCGACGAACTGGCCGTCGGCGACCTGGCCGTGCGGTCCAGCCTGGAGCTGGGCTACGCCGAGCTGGACCAGCGGCAACGCCACGCGTTCCACCTGCTGGCCCTGCTCGACCTGCCGGACTTCGGCTCCTGGGTTGCCGCACCGCTGCTGGACATCCCGGTCGACGACGCCGAGGACATGGTGGAGCACCTGGTCGACCTGCGGTTGCTGGAGGTGGCCGGCGTCGATGCCCTGGGCCGGATCAGGTACCGCTTCCATGACCTGGTCCAACTGTTCGGCGCCGAGCAGTCCGCCCGGCACGAGCCGCCCGGCGTGGTGTCCGAGGCGGTGTTGCGCACCCTGTCGGTGCTGATCGCGCTGGTCGAGGCCGCCTCGGCCCGGCTGCCCCGGGTCACCCTCGGGCTGCGGCCGACCGTCGTGGCCACGGTCGAGCCGGACCCGCGCCTGCTCGACGAGGTCGTCGCCGCCCCCACCGACTGGCTCAAGGCCGAGACCGCGACCCTGGTGCGAGCCGTGGAGCGGGCCCACGAACTGGGCGCCGACGAGCCGAGCGCCACGCTGCTCACCTCGCTGCTGTCCTCCCCGTTCGCCGTCCGCAACGAGTTCGACAGCTGGCAACGCACCCACGAGGTCGCGCTCGAGTACGCCGTCGCCTCCGGCAACAAGCAGGCCGAAGCGACCATCCTGGCCGGGCTGGGCCATCTGTGTTACGAGCGCGACGAGTTTCCCGCCGCGCTCGAGCACTACCAGCAGGCGCTGACCAACGCCGCCGCGATCGGCGACGAGTCGATCCAGGCGGTCGCCCTGTTGGGAATCGGCACCGTCCGGCGCGATGTCGGCGAGTTCGGTCCGGCTCGGGAGAGCCTGGCCGAGGCCGCGGACCTGGCCGGGCGGATCGGCGACCGGTCGGTGCTCGCCGCCGCGCGCTACGGCGTGGCCGCGATCCTGCGCGACCACGGCGATCTGGCCGGCGCCGAGGCCGCCCTCGACGAGTGCGTCCAGCTCTACCGGGACCTGGCCGACCGCCGCGGCGAGGCGCTGGCGCTGCGCGGCCGGTCGCTGTGCCGGCGCGCGGCGGGCGATCTCGCCGCCGCCGCCGACCTCAGCCGGCAGGCGCAGGAGATCCTCGAGGAGATCGGCGACGTGCTCGGCGCCACCTACGCCCGGCAGTCCCTGGCCAAGGCCCGGATCCGGCAGGGCCGTCCGGACGGCGTGCACGACCTGCTCACCTCGTGCCTGGCGGTGTGCGTCGCCCGCAACGACCGGTTCGGCACCGCCCTGATCACCCGCACGCTCGGCGAGTTGGCCCTGTCCACCGGTGATCTGCCGACCGCCACCGGGTACCTGACCACGGCCCTGGAGCAGTGGCGCGAACTGGCCCTGCCGCTCTGGGAGGCCCGCACGCTCCGCGATCTCGCCACCGCCACCGGTTCGGCCGGCCACTGGGCACTGGCCCTGCGGATCTTCACCGACACCGGGGCCCGCGAACTGGCCGAACTGTCCGGCCACACCCCGCGGTCCTGGTTCGACCGGTGCGTCGGCCGGCGCCCGGAACCGACCCGCTGACCGCGACTCCCGGGTCGTCGAGAACTCGCTACGGCCGGCCGGCCAATAGCCGGGTGACAGCGCTCCCGACGGATAGAGGAGTCGATGCACTCAGCCGATGAGGACGACGCACGGATCATCGCGAGCTCCGTTGCCCGGCCGGAACGGTTCGCCGCGATCTTCGACCGGCACGCCGCGGCGGTCCAGCGTTACCTGGCCCGCCGGCTCGGCCGGCAGGTCGCCGACGACCTGGTCGCCGACACCTTCCTGACCGCCTTCCGGCAGCGGCACCGCTATGCCCGCGACCGGCCCGACGCCCGGCCGTGGCTCTACGGCATCGCGACCAACCTGGCCCGCCAGCATCAGCGCGCCGAGATCCGCCGGTACCGGCTGCGGGCCAGCCTCGCGCCCGATCCCGACCTGCCCGGCCACGCCGACCGGGTCGCCGACCAGGTCACCGCCCAGGCCACGCACCGGCGGGTGGCCTTCGCCCTGACCCAGCTCAACCCCGGTGACCGGGAGGTCCTGCTGCTGATCGCCTGGGAGGGCCTCAGCTACGACGAGACCGCCCAGGCACTCGACCTTCCGATCGGCACCGTCCGGTCCCGACTCAGCCGCGCCCATCAGCACGTGCGCGCGGCCCTGGCCAAGGAGAGCACGAACAATGGATGACATCGCACTGCTCAGGGACATCGCCGCCGAGACGCCGCTGCCCAACGCCGGCGACCTCGCCCCGGCCCGGGCGCGCCTGCTGAGCGAGATCGCCGCCGGTGTCCGCCGCCCGCCCCGCCGCGGGCGACGCCTGGTGCTGGCCGGCGCGGCCGGCGCCGGTCTGGCCGCGGCCATCACCGGCGTGATCGCCCTCGGCGGTCTCGAACAGGTCGGGGTCGGCCCGGCGCCCGCCAGCGCGGCGGAGATCCTGCACCGCGCGGCCGACGCCACCCGCGCACTGCCCGACACCCCGCCCCGGCCCGACCAGTTCGTCTACACCAGGACGCACTACGGCGACGGGTCGATCCGCGAGGACTGGCGCTCGGCCGACGGCACCCGGGACGGGCTGATCGTCGAACGGGACGAGCGCATCCCCCTGCCCGGCTGCCGCGACGGCCAGGCCCAGGTGATCAAGGGAACCCAGCCGGTGCCCGGCGTGGTGGAACCGTGCCAGCCGGATCCGGCCTACCGGGCGGATCTGCCGACCGACGCCGCCGGCATGCGGGAGTACCTGACCAACGCCGGTGGCAAACCCGGTGACATCAACGGGTTCGGCAAGAACATCCTGTTCCTGTTCGGGACGTCCTATGTGGCGCCGCCGTCGCGGGCCGCGGTCTTCGACCTGGTGGCCGAGGTCGACGGGCTCGAGGTCGTCGAGAACGTCACCGACCGCGCCGGCCGGCCCGGCGTCGGGGTGCGCTGGGCCCAGCGCAGTGGTCGCCCGATCACCCTGGTGTTCGACCCGCGGACCCACATCTACCTGGGCACGACGGACACCGACGCCGTGGTCGAGCAGGCGGTCGTGGACACCGCCGGAGCGCGGCCATGAGGCCGGCCGCACGCGAGATCAGGTCTTGCCGCTCGACTCCTGCTCGAGCCGGTCGACCTTCTCCTGCAGGCGGTTGAGCCGCTGCCGAACCCGGTCCAGCTCCTGGTTGGCCGTGAAGATGCCGTCCGCGGACAGCACACACGCCCGCAGCGCGACCACCAGCAACGGCAGCACGGTGACGACGAGAATGACCACCGTCAGCACGATGTGCCTGGTGATCGCGTCCGCACACCCCGCGGACGGGTCGAAGGAATAGAAGTACTCGCCGTCGCAGAGCACCTCGGTCCCGGTGAAGTCCTTCGTCACCGGCCTGAAGAAGAACACTCCCGCCCCGATCACGCCAACGACGGCGACGGGGATCGACCACACCAGCGGCCGCGTGACAGTGGTGGAGAACACCGGCGCACTCTATCGGCGAGATCGATCGTCCGGCCGGAAAACCGAGCCGTCAGGTCGGCTCAGGAGGGCCATGCAGGGCGTCGAGCACGTCGAGGTAGCCCTCGCTGGCCCGCCACAACGCGTCCGCCACCGGCTCGAGCTTGCCCGGACTCCACCGCCGCTGCTCGTAGGCGGCGGTGCAGTCGCGCAGGGCCCGCACGCTGACGGCCAGTTCCTCGGTCAGGCGCGCCCGCCATTCCTCCGCGCCGGGAGCGGGCAGCCGGACCCGCTCGCCGGCACCGTCGTGCAATGCCGCCAACGTCTTCTCCGCCACCCCGTTCTCGGCGTCCCACACCAGTGCCGGCCGCTCGACCCGGTGGTTCCACACCGGCGCGTGCACCGAGCGCCACAGGCCGACGATCGGGTTGCGGTCCAGCCTCGTCGCGTTCGCCCACTGCTGGGCGCCGCGCGGCTGGCCGAGCCAGGGCACCTCCTCGACCGGCAGGTCCACGGCCAGCGCCACGGTCACCGCGTCGATGTCCCGGAGCGGGCCGAGCACGTCGCCGACCGCCCACAGTTCCACCACCCGCACCGGGAAGATCGACGCCGGCCGGGTGGCCATCACGGCGCACTCCTGCGCCAGCGCCTCAAGATGATGTATCGCCCGAGCCCACCGCACCCGCCCATCCTCCCCGGTCGCCGGGTCGGCGCATCCCGGCCCCTCACGGGAGCGGGGTGGACACCGATGTCAGTGCAGCGGAAGGTGGTGGCGGCATGGGAGCCTGGCGCAACGCCGACGGCCGGATGGAAGTCTTCGTGCGCGGCACGGACAACGCCGTGTGGCATGTCTGGCAACGCAGGGCCGCGGCCGGCCCATGGTCCCAGTGGGGCTACCGGGGCGGCCGGATCCAAGGTGGACCCACCGTGGGCGGGGACAGCCGGGGCCGGCTGCGGGTGTTCGCCAGGGGTGTCGGGAACGATGTCCAGACCGTGGGCCAGACGGCCGAAGGCGGCGGCTGGAGCACCTGGCGATCGCTGGGCGGAGCGACCACCGACGATGTCGCCCTCGGCATGAACGCCGACGGACGGTTGGAGGTGTTCGCCCGGGCCGACGACGGCAGCCTGCGACACGCCTGGGAACTGCAACCCGCTTCGGACAACTGGTCGGAATGGGCCTCGCTCGGCGGCGAGATCGCCGGCTCGCCGGCCGTGTGCTCCGGTTTCGACGGACGCCTCACCGTGTACGGGCGGGGTCGCAACCAGACGATCGAGTACATCGAGCAGACCGCGCCCAACAACGGCTGGAGCAGGTGGACCAGGCTGCCCGGCGAGATCCGCGGCCGGCCGGTCGCCGTCCTCAACGCCGATCTGCGCCTGGAAGTCTTCTACTACACCACGTTCGGCGCGCTCGGACACACCTGGCAGACCGGCGTCAACGGGTCGTGGGAGACCAAGGGTGACCTCGGCGGCGAACTGCACTCGCATCCCGCCGTCGCCCGCAACGTCGACGGCCGCCTGGAGGTCTTCCACATCGGCGAGGACAGCACGCTTTACACGCAGTGGCAGGGCGTGGTCAACGGCAACTGGTCCGGTTGGCAGCCCGGCGAACTGATCGACCTCGACCGGACCATCTGCGTGGCCCGCAACGCCGACGGTCGCCTCGAGGTGTTCGGCATCAGCCAGAGTCCCGACCTCGAGAACACCTGGCAGGAGGGGCCCGCGCAAGGCCCCTGGGGCCACGGCCACCTCGGCGGCGGCCTCCTGCACCCCAACACCGGCGCACGTGTCGCCGAACTCGGCACCACCATCGGCTGGCACCACCGGGCCGAGGGGACCACTCCCTGAGTTCGTGGGAACTTCCGGTGATGTCCCCGTGGTACTTCTTGCCACGCTGGCACGCGCGGTCGCTGATCAGCGCGGTGTTCACTCAACGGGACCATGCCGGGAGCGCAGTCACCCATGAAGCGCCCGATGACGCCCTTGTCCCAGTTCTCCAGGCCGGGCTGGTCGCTCAGGTCCTCCGCGACCGTACAGAGATGGTTCCGCTCGAACCCGCCACATGCCGTGGTACCCGGCCGGACACAGAAGAACCCGTTGACGACCCGGCTGGCACCGGGTTGCGCCCGGTCGATCGGGTAGGCGTAGCCCAGCACCTGGGGGTTGGCGTGGTCGTAGGTGTCGCGCAGGCCCGGCTCCAGGTCGCCGATCCGCATGACCCACACGGGGTCATCGTTCTTCGCGCGGAACAGTTTCACCGGCAGCGGGTCGAACGGGGCGTAGTGCACCACCACGGTGTCACCCGGATCCAGCGGCGTACCCGGGGCCGGTTCCTGCGCGGCGACCACGTTCGCGTTGCGGTGCAACACGTCCGGGCGAGCGTCGCACCGGTATCCCAGGTTGGTCATCTCGGCGCACGCCTCGGTCACCGGGCGACCGAGCAACGATGGCAGCGTGGGGCTCGCGCCGACCACGGTCAGCGTCAGGGTGCCTCCAGCAACCGGAAGGTGAGGTCGACGGACTCGCCGAAAACGCCCCGCCGGTCGTAGAGCACCTCCCCGGCGTGGACGATCGTTCGCAACCGCAGACCGGCGACCTCGGCCAACCGCTCACCGAGCGTCGGCACGACCTCGTTCAGCAGCACCGTCTTGGGCACCGCCGGATCGATCAGCGTGAGGATCCCGTCGCCCCGGTCGATGAGCGCATCGCGCGAGCTCTCCCCGATACCGGCGCCGTACAGCGCATCTTCGAAGATCTCGTACAGTCTGCGCCGCAGCTCCGCCTTCTCCATATCGGTCCGCGCGGTGGAGTTCACCGCATCCACCGCCACAATGGCCCGGTAGCAGGGCTGTTCTCGCCAGATCATTTTCTTCGTCCCCCTCGAGCTGAACATGGTTCGGTTCATTCCGTCAGTCCTGAACCGACTATAGGATCGGCAAGGGGGGCGACGGGATCGGAAGCGATTCCCATCCCGTCCGGCAGGCTCCCCACGACCGTCCCAGATGGACAGCCGGCGCTCGCCGGGGACAGCGAAACGCCGCCGGGATCAACCCGGCGGCGTGACTCGGTGCCGAACTGCTAAGCGGCCTTGCGGCTGGCACGGCCCTTGGGCTTGGCCGGGGGCAGGTGCGCCTCGTCGAAAGCCGTGAGCACGCTGGCGGGGATGCGGCCGCGCTCGGCGAGGTCGAAACCGTTCTGCCGGGCCCAGTCGCGGATCGCCCTGGTCTGCTCGCGATTGGCGGCCGGCCGGACCGTTGGTGCCGTGTGGCGTTTTACTCGACCACCGACCCGCCGGCCGGCGGCGATGACATCGGCGAAGGTGTTGCGAAGCTTCTTGGCGTTGCGCCCGCTCAGATCGATCTCGTAGCTGACTCCGTCGAGAGCGAACCTGACCGTGGTGATGTCAGCGCTGGCCGTGCCGTCCACGTCATCGACCAGCTCGACGGTGACTTTCTGAGCCATGTGGTGGCCTCCGGGGTGGGGATCCAATGGGGACACACGATGAATACCATGAATCCCGGCGCCGGGGTGGGATTACGGCACTATCGTTAATTCTTTTCTCGGCGTGGTGACTTGGAACACAATAAGCGCCCGCGGATCGTCTGTGGACCGCGGACGAACATTGCGATCATCGCGACGCTCGGGGTGCGCCCCGCCGGGCGTGGCCGGTGTGCCGATCGCGCGAGCCTGCCTCGGAGGTCCCCCACTGGGATGATTCAGGGTCGTTTCAGGGTTTACACGGATCCCGGACAGCCCTGGATTGAGGGACAATTGGTCTGCGACTTCAGCCGACGTGTCGAGGGGGCATGGGCATGAGGATCAGGACGTTTGTCGTTTCCGCCGGGGTTCTTGTCACGGTCGCGGCGTGCGGGTCCGCGCCGGCGGCCTCGCCGTCCGGAGGAGCGGGCCAGACCAGCAGCCACGCGCACGGCGGTCCGCCGCCCGCGGCCGCGCCGCTGCGCGCGGGGGAGCGGTTCGAGCAGGTGGGGCTCGCCGCGCCGTACCGGCCGGCACCGCCCGAGGGGGGCACGGACGAGTACCGGTGCTTCCTGATCGACCCGAAGCTCACCGAGGCCGCCTACCTGACCGGCAGCCAGTTCCTGCCGCAGAACGCCGAGATCGTGCACCACGGCATCTTCTACAGCGTCCCCGCGTCCGGGGTGGACCATGCCAGGAGCGTGGACGCCAAGGCCGAGGGCGACGGCTGGCAGTGCTTCGGCGGCAGTGGGCTGGACGGTCCGGGTTCGGCGGACGGCGAGCGGTCCAGCTATGTCGGCGCGTGGGCGCCGGGTCACGCGGAGACGCTGATCGGCGACCGCACGGGCTACCGGTTGGAGCCAGGCAGCCAGATCGTGCTGCAGGTGCACTACAACCTGTTGGCGACCAACGGAAAGCCGGGCCCGACCGACCAGTCCTCGATCCGTCTGCGCCTGCTGCCGGGCACGGCCGAGGTGACGCCGCTCGGGGGCGCCCTGCTGCCGAGCCAGATCGAGCTGCCCTGCACGCCGCAGGAGTCCGGTCCGCTGTGTGACCGTGAGGCGGCGATCGCGGACCTGGTCAAGCGCACCGGAGCCGGGGCGCGCGAGGAGGTCGACGGGCTCAACCAGCTCTGCAACCAGGGAAAGCCGCCCGTCGCCGGCAACACCCAGCACTGCGACCACCAGGTCAGCGCGCCCGTGCTGCTGTACGCGATCACGCCGCACATGCACCTGCTGGGCCGTTCGATGTCGGTCGAGCTCAACCCGGGCACGCCGAGCGCGCGGATGCTCCTGGACGAGCCGGCGTACAACTTCGACGACCAGTCCGAACGGGTGCTGCCACAACCGGTCCGGATCAACGCGGGCGACACCGTGCGGGTCACGTGCACTCACGACGCCACGGTGCGCTCGAAGCTGCCGCAGCTCAAACCGCTCTTGCCGCGCTACGTGGTGTGGGGCGACGGCACCAGCGACGAGATGTGCCTGGCCGTCCTGACCGTGACCGCCAAGGTCTGATCCTCGCGTTTGCGGTGCACCGGATCGGGAACGTCTGTCCGATGAACGACAAGACGGCGAACACTGCGGGCATTCCTGAACCGGATCCTCCGAAGGGCGGCCCTGAGGCCGATCCCGACGTGCCCGATCCCGCCGACCTGACGCCGGGCCTGGGCGGAACCTCCGACACCAAACCCTCTTCCACCGACGAATCTCCCTGATCCTCGGTTCGGCGGCTGGTGCGCCCGTGCGAGAGGATCACGATCATGTCGGATCCGGGTCGCCTGCGGTCGAAGGTTGTCATGGTGGTCGGTGCCACCTCGGGGATCGGACGGGCGACAGCGCTGCGCCTGGCCGCGGAGGGAGCCGTGGTCGTCGCGGCCGGCCGACGCACCGACCTCGGCGAGCACCTGGCCGCCGGCATCGTCGCCGACGGTGGTCAGGCGTTGTTCGTCACCTGCGATGCGACCGTGGAGGACGACGTGGCCAGGGCGGTCCACGCCGCCGTGGCCGAGTTCGGTCGGCTCGACGGCGCGGTCAACAACGCCGGCGGGGTGCTCGCCTCCGGACCGCTCGAGGCGGTCGACGCCCAAGCCTGGCGCGACGAACTGGACGTGAACCTGACCAGCGTCTTCCACGGCCTCAAACACCAGCTCCCCGCCATCGGCGCGGCAGGCGGCGGGGCCGTGGTCAACAACGCCTCGACCGCGGGGGTTTCGGCGGTTCCCGGCCTCGCGGCCTACACCGCCGCCAAACACGGCGTCGTCGGTCTTACCCGGTCGGCCGCACTGGAATGGGCCGACCGCGGTGTGCGGGTCAACGCGCTCGTGACCGGCAACGTCGACACGCCCCTGTACCGCCGGCTGCTCGGCGCGTCCCCAGAACAGCCCCCGAGTGAGCTCGACGCCCCCAACCCGACGGGACGCGTGGCCGACCCCGCGGAGATCGCCGGCCTCATCGCCTACCTGCTCAGCGACGAGGCAACCTTCATCACCGGCGCGACCATGGCGATCGACGGCGGAGCCACCGCCCAGTAACAGGCGGTAGCCGTCCGTGATTCGCCCCATGTTTGATCGCCGCCGGTCCGGGGGACATTGCTGTGGTGAGGCGTTTCGGCTCGTCGCGGCCATCCCCGGTGCTGTTCGCGGCGCTCGGGGCAGTGGTCATCTCGGTCCTCGTCGTGGCCACGTGGCACGTGTGGAGCAATGACAACGCGCTCAGCGCGCGCGGCCAGCAGGCCTCCGGCCGGGTGGTGAAGGTGACCACCGGCAAGCACTCCCGGGTGCATGTCGAGTTCCGCACGGCGGACGGGCGCCAGGTGCGCTCGACGATCGGTCAGGGCGACGAGGCTCCCGGGCCGCGGGCCAAGGCCGGCGATGTGGTTCCGGTCATCTACGACCCGCTGCGACCGGAGGACGACCTGCGCGACGCCCGGGCCCCGGAAAACCACAAGGTCGCGCATCTGCTGCTCGGCGCGACGGTGCTGGCGGTCGTGGCGATTCCGCTCGCCACCTGGGCCGGGATACGGGCCCGCCGGCGAGAACGATCCGCCTCGACGGCCGAGGAGCGCTGAGGCTACCCGCCGGCCACGACCCGATCGGGGTGCTTGCCCGGATTCGTGGCGGGTACCCCGACCCCGCCAGTACCGACCCGGGAGACGACATGACCAGAAACCGCCGTGACACTCAGGCCGAGCCGGACTTCGCCGGTGAGCACAGCCGTCCGACCTTCGCCGATGAACCGGCCCCGGAGGGGCCCGACGAGTCGGTCCCGACCGGACAGGGCGGAGACGGCGGCATGGACCAGCGCGGATCGTTCCGCCGTTGGCTGCGCACGATATTCCGCCGCCAGTCCTGACCAACGAACGCGGTTTGGCGCATAATGCCCGTGGGTGTGGTTCGGCGGCGGTCAAGTGGGGAGTTTTCCCAGTTGAGTCAACGGGTCCGGCCGGTCGTGGCGGTCACCGTGAAGGTTCCGTGACAGCGGTCCTTGTCCCGAGTTCCTCCAGGAGATCGCGCCCGGCCGTGCCGATCACGTGAACGGATCGGATCCGCAGGTCGGCCAGGATCTGGTGGCTGGCTCCGTAGAGCCGGATCCGGGTGAGCTGGTCGCCCGTCGAGACTCCACAGTGCGGACCGCCGCGTGGCGCCGCTCGGGGTTGTCGCTGGTTTTCGCGCAGGTAGAGCAGGACACCGCGGCCGGCGGTGGCGATCCGGGCCATTACGGCGTTGAGCTGTTCGTTGCAGGGACAGGCCGAGGTGGCGAACACGTCGCCGATGACGCATTCATGGTGCAGGTGGACCAGGACGTCCTCGCCGTCGGCCACCTCGCCCATGAGCAGGGCCAGGATTTCGGTGTGGTCGCCGGGCAGGGTCGACCGGTAGGCGATGGCCCGGAAGGTGCCGTGCCGGGTGGGCAGGCGGATGTGCCCGGTGTGGTGCAGATGTGCCTGTTGCCGGAGCCGATGGAGGATCAGGTCGGCGATCGACACGATGGCGAGCTGCCGGTCGCGGGCGAAGTGGACCAGTTCCGGCAGACGCATGACGGAACCGTTGTCGTTGACCAGTTCGCAGATCGCCGCCACCGAGGGCAGGCCGGCCAGCCGAGCGAAGTCCACCGCCGCTTCGGTGTGCCCGGGGCGGACGAGCACGCCGCCGGGCACAGCACGCAGCGGGAACACGTGCCCGGGCCGGCGCAGATCAGCCGCGCCGCTCCGCGGGTCGGCCAGCACCCGCAGGGTTCGGGTGCGGTCGTCGGCGGAGATGCCGGTGGTGCAGCCGTGGTAGGCGTCGACCGAGACGGTGTAGGCGGTGGCCCTCGGGTCCTCGTTGACCGCGGTCATGGGTGGCAGGCGCAGCCGTTCCAGGTCGGCGGCCACCATCGGGGCGCAGATCACGCCGCTGCCGTAGCGGACCATGAGCCCGACCGTGGCCGCGGTGGCGTGGCAGGCGGCGATGGTCAGATCGCCCTCATTCTCGCGGTCCTCGTCGTCGACGACGACGATCGGGCGACCGGCGGCGATCTCGGCCACCGCCACCTCGATGGGATCGAGCACTCGCTCGCGGGTTCGGAGGGCGGCGGTGCTCATGAGGGTTCCTGCCGGGATTGCCCATCCGGCGCGACGCCGGCCCTGGCCAGGGCCGCCATCGTGTGCAGATGCTGACTGATGCCCCACCGGGTGGTGAGGTCGTTGTCGATGCCGAACTGGTCGAGCACCCGGGCCACGATGTGGCCGACGATGTCGTCGACCGACCGCGGGTGGTTGTAGAACGCCGGCATCGGCGGAACGATCGACACCCCCAGTTCGCTCAACAGCAGCATGTTGCGTAGATGGATGGCGTTCAGCGGGGTCTCCCGGGGAACGAGCACCAGCGTGCGCCGTTCCTTGAGCATCACGTCCGCCGCGCGCACGATCAGTTCGCTGGCCAACCCGTGGGCCAGCGCGGCGAGCGTGTTCATGCTGCACGGGATGATCGCCATGCCGTGCATCGGGAACGATCCGCTGGACACCGGCGCCGCCTGGTTGCCGCGCTGATAGAAGATGCTGGCCAGCCCCCGCACCTGCGGCACGGTGTAGTCGGTCTCGATCCGGATCGTGCGCTCGGCCCACTCGCTGAGCACCAGGTGGGTCTCCACGCCCAACTCCCGCATGGCCTCCAGCAGCCGGATTCCCAGAATGGCGCCGGTCGCCCCGGTCATGGCGACCAGAACCCGGCGACCGCCGGGCGCCTGGCCGTTGCCGTTGGCCGGCGTGTCCCGGCCCGGAACGCTCACCGGGTGCCTGACCCGGTCGTGACGGACTCCGTCGGGTGCGCGTCTTCGGCCGCGGCACGCAGGAACGGCAGCGCCACGGCCGCCGCGTCCGCGAGGTCGCCGGACAAGTCGGGCAGCAGCACCGGCAGGCCGAGGTGGCCGAACGGATCGGGAGCGCCGGCCGGCGGCCGTCCGACGGGGAAACAGGCAGCCACGCACGCTGGCGCCAACGTGCTCGCGACCAGCGTCGCCGCGGCGGCGCCGGGTCCGCGGAGCACCACGGGCGCGCGCAGCGTCCGGGCGCCCACGATGAACCCCGCCAGGGCGGCCACCTCGATCCCGTCGCAGGCGGCCAGCACCTCCAGCGGATCGGTCGCGTCGTCCATCAGCCGGGCGCTGATCGCACTCGCCAGGTCGTCGTCGCCGGTGAGCACATCGCCGAGGAGCCAGCCGTTGCCCGACGCGTAGTAGTCGCGGGCGATCTCGATGCCGGTCTCCATGGCCCGCACGACGTGTTGCCGCGTCAGACCCGCGGGCCGGTCGGGGATTCTTCTGGGCGCCAGGCCCGGCACGCTCGGCAGGTCGTCGCGCAGACCCAGGTCCACCACGCACACCTCGATGCCGGCGGTGTCCACCAGCCGGCCCGGTCCGGCCCCGCCGGCGAGGATCTCCCGCACCACCGGCCCGGCGCTCCCGCCGCTTCCGGCCGGGTCACCGGCGAAGAGCACGAGGACGGCGTGCGGCGCGGGCGCGGGGGTTCCCAACGACGCAAGCCGGTCGGCGACCCGCGCGGCCGGCGCACGCTGTTCGCCGTCCCCGGCGGTCCCGTTCAGCGACCGGAGTCCGGCGGTGGTCTCCTCGAGGAGCCGGGCCGGTTGCCGGCCGGGCAGCCCACGCCGGCCGAACGTCTCGTCGTGGACCACCCATTCCAGTGGGCGGCCCCGGGCCCACCCGGTGAGGGCCAGGCCCGCCGCGGGCGGGAACCGGTCCAGGTACCCCAGGCACAGCCAGGCCATG
>NZ_DASTBH010000155.1:0-8685 GCF_035712165.1 Actinophytocola sp.
GCGACGTCACTGCGCCTCGATCGCGCCCGTCGCCAGCAGCACCATCAGCAGCGAACCCAGCACGATCCGGTACACGATGAAGATCGTGTACGTGTGCCCGGCGATGAACTTCAGCAGCCACGCCACCGCCGCGTACCCCACCACGAAACTGACCACCGTCGCCACGATCGTGTTGCCCCAGCCGACCCCGCCGGAGATGTTGTCGTACTCGGTCACCGACTGCAGCACCGAGGCGCCCAGCAGCGCCGGGATGGACAGGAAGAACGACAGCCGGGTGGCCGACACCCGGTCCAGGCCGAGCAGCAACGAGGCCGACAGCGTGGCGCCGGACCGGGAGAAGCCGGGGAACAGCAACGCGAGGATCTGCGACGAGCCCACGATCATCGTGTCGGCGAGCGTGACGTCCTGCTCGCCACGCTTCTGTGTGCCCAACCGTTCGGCCAGCCACATCACCGCGCTGCCCACGATCAGCGAGCCCGCCACGATCCACAGCGACGCCAGCGGCCCCTTGATCAGCTCCTGGGCGGCGATGCCCACCACGACGATCGGGATCGTCGCGTAGATCACCCACCAGCCGAACCGGTAGTCGCGGTCGGTGCGCGCCTCCCGGTGCCGCAGCCCGCGAAACCACGCCGTGGTGATCCGCGCGATGTCACCGAAGAAGTACACGAGCACCGCGGCGATCGCGCCGACCTGGATCACCGCGGTGAACCCGACCACGGCCGGATCGTCGACGGGGATGCCCAGCAGCCCCTCGGTGATCTTGAGATGCCCGGTGGAAGAGACCGGCAGAAACTCGGTCAGTCCCTCGACGACGCCGAGAATGGCAGCGTCGAGGACGCTGATCGTGGTGCTCACTTACTCCCTCTCGCCCGTGCGGGCCGAACCTCAGTCGCCGACCCCAGCCTTGTCCAGAGCTTCCACGGCGAGCCGCAACGCCGCCGTGCCGCGCTCCAGATCTTGCAGGGCGACCGAGATGGTCAGTGTGGTGACCCCCGACTCGGCGAGGGCGACCATCCGGTCGGCGATCCGCTCCCGGGAACCGAGCAGCGAGGTCGAGTCGATGAACCCCAGCGGCACCTTGGCCGCCGCACCGGCGTAGTCCTTGGCCAGGTACAGATCCTGGCACTGCGCGGCCTCCGCCTCGTAACCCATGCGGCAGGCCAGGTTGTTGTAGAAGTTCTGCTCCCGGCTGCCCATCCCGCCGACGTAGAGGGCCGCGTAGGGCCGCACCAGATCGGCCGCGGACTCCCAGTCGTCGCCGGCGATCAGCGGCATGGTCGGCACGACGTCGAAGCCGGCCATGGTCTTGCCGGCCTTCTCCCGGCCCGCGCGGATCAGCTCGAGCTGCTCGCCTGCGAACTCCGGGGAGTAGAAGATGGCCAGCCAGCCGTCGGCGATCTCGCCGGTCAGCTCCAGGTTCTTCGGGCCGATCGAGGCCAGGTACACCGGGATCTCCGGGCGCACCGGGTGCACGATCAGCTTCAGCGGCTTGCCCGGCCCGTCCGGCAGCGGCAGCGTGAAGTGCTTGCCGGCGTAGCTGACCCGCTCACGGCGCAGCGCCGCGCGCACGATGTCGACGTACTCCCGGGTGCGGGCCAGCGGCTTGTCGAACTTGACCCCGTACCAGCCCTCGGACACCTGCGGGCCGGACACCCCGAGGCCGAGCCGGAACCGGCCGCCGGACAGGGTGTCCAGGGTCGCTGCGGTCATCGCGGTCATCGCCGGGGCCCGGGCCGGGATCTGCAGGATGGCGCTGCCCACGTCCATGCGCTCGGTGTGCGCGGCCACCCAGGTCAGCACGGTCGGCACGTCCGAGCCGTAGGCCTCGGCCGCCCACGCCACCGCGTACCCGAGCCGGTCGGCCTCCTTGGCCAGCTCGAGGTTGGCGGCGTCGTTGCCCGCACCCCAGTAACCCAGGTTGAGTCCCAGTCGCATTCGCAGCACTCTACCGGCCATTGGCGGTGTGCCAACTGTGTGCGGCACCACGCCCGGCGCGCGTCCTGAGCTGCCTTTAGGCTCGCCCCCCGTGGAGCAACGACACCTCGGTCGCAGTGGGCTGCGGGTGTCCAGGCTCGGCCTGGGCACGATGACCTGGGGCAGGGACACCGACGCCGAGGAGGCCGCGAGCCAACTGGTCGCCTTCATCGACCTCGGCGGCACCCTGGTGGACACCGCGGACGTCTACAGCGACGGGGAGAGCGAGCGCATCCTCGGCGGCATCCTGGCGGATCTGGTGCCCCGGGACGCGATCGTGCTGGCCACCAAGGCGGTGGCCCGGCGCGACGCCGGACCGTTCGGCGGCGGCGCGTCCCGTGGTGCGCTGCTGGCCGCGCTGGACGGGTCGCTGCGCCGGCTCGGCGTCGAGCACGTCGACCTGTGGCAGCTGCACGCCTGGGACGTCGAGGTGCCGATCGAGGAGACGCTCTCCGCGGTGGACGCGGCGCTGCGGGCCGGGAAGATCCGCTACGCCGGCGTGTCCAACTACTCGGGCTGGCAGCTGGCCACCGCGGCCACCCTGCAGCGGTCCGGGCTCGCCCCGCTGATCAGCACCCAGGTCGAGTACTCGCTGCTGGAGCGCGGGATCGAGCGTGAGGTGCTGCCGGCCGCCGCGCACCACGGCATCGGCCTGCTGCCGTGGGCCCCGCTGGGCCGCGGGGTGCTCACCGGCAAGTACCGGGCGGCGACCCCGGCCGACTCCCGCGGCGCCTCGGCGCACTACGCCCCGTACGTCGAGCACCACCGCACGGACCGGGCCGCCCGCATCGTGCAGGCGGTGGTGACCGCGGCCGACGGCCTGGCCACCTCGGCGCTGTCGGTGGCCCTGGCCTGGGTCCGGGACCGGCCCGGCGTGGTCGCCCCGATCGTCGGCGCCCGCGACACCGGCCAGCTGCTCGGCTCGCTGATCTCCGAGGAGCTGACCCTGCCGGAGGCGATCAGGGCGGCCCTGGACGACGTCAGCGGCATCGACCTGGGCTACCCGGAGCGGCCGATCAGCTGACGATCAGCTTCTGCACGTCGAGCGGCTTGGTGATCATGCCCTGGGACAGCATCAGGTCGGCCACCCGCTGCGGCCGAACGGCGCGCAGCGAGCTCGGGTACTTGCCGATGCTCATCAGCGAGGCCACGTTCGGCTCGATCTTGAGGTACTCGGTGAACTCCCGCTCGAGGGCGGCGCGGTTCAGCGCCCGTACCTGCGCGTCGACCAGCGAGGCCTGGAACGCCTTGACCGTGTTCGGGTTGCGCTCGGCGAACTTGCGGCCGCACACGTAGCCGGACTGCGGCAGGTCGACGGTCGCGCCGGTGGCGGTGTCGGCCAGCGGCACGGCGCCGGTCTTGATCTGGACATCGGTCAGGAACGGCTCGATCAGCCAGCCGGCGTCGACCTTGCCGTCCCGCACCGCGCCGCCGATCTTGTCGAACGGGTACTCGACGTAGTCCACGTCGGCGGGCTTGACCCCGTTCGTGGTCAGCAGCGCGTCGATCAGCATCACGCCGAGGCCGCGCGGGTTGTTCACACCGATCTTGGCGCCCTTGAGGTCGGCCACGGTGCGCAGCTTGGAGGTCGGCGCGGTCAGCAGCGCGCTGGTCAGCGTGCCGGTCTGGCAGGCCTCACCGATCAGCACCCAGTCGGCGCCGTCGGCGATGTTGAGGAAGATCGTCACCCAGCTGTCGAAGTGGACGTCCTCCGGCCCGTTGTCCAGGTCGAACCGGTTGTCACCGGTCAGTTCGGACTCCACGAACTTGGGCCGCAGCCCATTCTGCTGGAACACGCCCTCACGCTGGGCGAGATACAGCGGCGCGGTGTCCGGGACCGGGAGCACCCCCAGCCGGACCTCGGGCTGCTCCACCGGTCCGGCGCCGGCGGACTTCTCCCCGCCGGACGCGCAACCGGCGAGGAGGAGCGCGCCTCCGGCCGACAAGAGCGTGCGCCTGCTCAACACAATGGGTGACTTGGTAACCAATTAAACCTGCTCCTTGAATGACCGTGGCCCCGCCCCGAAAATACCGGTCGCCAAGACGACAGGCTACGTGCATGCCGGATCGCCGACACTAGGGCCTTAAGTCACATCAATGCAGTTCACAACTGGTACACAAGCGACTACGCAGCAGGTCGATCAAGGCCCGAAATACCCGTTAACGTCACTGCGCCACATCAACCTAATCGCGGTGAGTAGAAGGATGGCGGACAAAAACAGGACGGAAAGATCAATTAATGCGAATTCTATGAGTAACGCCATCATCGCGATGAGTAGACAGGAAAGCACCGTGGACGCGGTGCGTGCCCAGCCGTGTCCGGAGCGCACGGCCATGGCGAACCAGGTGGCCAGCAGCAGCGGCACCAGGAAGATCGGAAAGCTGTCGTCGAGGCCGGTGTAGATCCGGTACGCCGCCGTCAGCGCCACGTCCCCCAGCAGGAACCCGGCCGCCAGTCGCACCGGCCGGGGCGGATCGGCCGGGACGGTGTCCCCGAAGATGGGCGTGTTCCTCGGATCGATGGTCATCGTTGACCTCCTGCACTCCCTGACCTGGGATTCGACCACTGATACCAGTTCGTTACAAGCCCCGACCTGCACTGATCGCGACTCCCCCGTTCGGATGAAACCGCTGCGCCGTCCCCACCGAGTCGCCCGGCGACCGGCAGCATTCCGCGCATGAACGGTCACCCTGTGTCTCGCCGGTCGCTGTTCGCGCTGGGTACGGCCACCACGGTGGGCATGCTCGCCGGGCCCGCGGTGGCGCTCGCCGCGCCCGATCCGCCGGACCCGGCCGCGGCGTGGCGCGCGCTCGCCGTGGGCAACATCCGGTTCACCGCGGGCTGCCCGGACCACCCGCACCAGGACTCCGGCTGGCGGGAGACGCTCCTCGCCGAGCAGCACCCGATCGCCTGCGTGCTGAGCTGCGCGGACTCCCGGGTGGGCCCGGAGCTCGTCTTCGACCAGGGACTCGGCGACCTGTTCACGGTGCGCACGGCCGGCGCGGTGATCGACGACGCGGTCGCCGGCAGCGTCGAGTACGCCGTGCTGCACCTGCGGGTTCCGCTGGTTGTCGTGCTCGGCCACTCCGGCTGCGGCGCGGTCCGGGCCGCGATCGACCTGGTGCGCGGCGCCACGATCACCGGCGCGGTCGGCACCCTGGCCCGGGCCGTCGAGGCCGCCGTGCGAGCCACCCCAGCCGTGCCGGACGACGCGGCGTTCCACCAGGCCTGCGTGCTCACCCACACCCGCCGGGTCGCCGCCGAACTGCCGGCCCGCTGCCCGGCGATCGCCGCGCGGGAGGTGCCGGTGGTCGCGGCCGGGTACGACCTGGCCACCGGAGTGGCGCGAAGGCTGGACTGAGCTGGACGCTTGCCAGCGCGAACGAACACAGGGGATGCTGGGCGTAACGTCCTGATGACCGCGTTGTGAAGTCGGCGGGCTTCACCCAGTGTCGCCAGGCCGGGTGGGAGGTAGATGTTGCGTCGCGTGGTTGCCACCCTCGTGGTGGGCTCAGCGGCGCTCGCCGTGGGATGTTCGGCGGACAGCGAGCCGCGCGACGAGCTGATGTTGACCGACTCCCCCGTCGCGGCCGCTCCCGCGATCTCGCCGCCCGCCGCCGCGACGCCGGCCGGGACCGTGCTCGCGGCCGCCGGCACACCCACCGCGATGACCGTCGACACCGGCAACCGGCTGCTCGCCGTGGCCGTCGACACGCCCGCGGTCCTGCTCTACGACCTCGCCGCCCCCACCGCCGCGCCACGGTCGGTCCCGCTGCCCGGACCGGCCGAGGACCTGCGGCTGGCCGCGCCCGGCGGGCCGCTGCTGGCCACCGCGGCCGGGCAGCTGGTCCGGATCGCGCTGCCGGCCGGCGCCAGCACGAGCACCGCGGTCGGCGGCGCGCCGGTGAGCGCCACGCCCTTCGACGACGACACGCTCGTCGCCGTGCGGGACCGCCGCGAGGTGGCCGTGGTCGGCGCCGACGCCGTGCGGCGGGTGATCACCGGCAGCATGTTCAGCGCCGACCGGGTGCTCAGCACCGGCGACCACGCCGTGGTGCTCGACCGGCTGCGCAACGCGGTGTTCGAGCTCGACGTGCCGGGCGGAGCGGTGCGGGCAGGGCTGCGTGCAGGCGAGGGCTCCACCAACGCGACCACCGACCGGTACGGCCGGGTGCTGGTGGTCGACACCCGGGGCGGAGCGCTGCTCGCCTTCTCGGTCGACCCGCTGCTGCTGCGCCAGCGCTACCCGGTCGCCGGGGCGCCGTTCGGCATCGCCTACGACCCCACCCGCGACCTCGCGTGGGTGACCTTGACCGCGAAGAACGAAGTCGTCGGCTACCAGATGGCGGGAGGCGAACCGCGCGAGCGGCACCGCTTCCCCACCGTCGGGCAGCCGAACTCGGTGACCGTGGATCCCGGTGACGGCCGCGTGTTCGTCGCGTCCGCCTCGGGAGAAGGGATACAGGTGATCACACCATGAACACTGACGGGGTGATCGACGGGGACTGGGAGTACCGGCCGCTGCGCCTGCCCCCCGGGGTGTCGCGGCGCGCGGCGGCCACGCAACTGTCCATTCACGCCGAGTTCTCGGGGTGGGAGCTGTCCACCGTGCGGCTCTACTCCGACGGCTCCCGCAAGGTGTGGCTGAAACGGCCTCGGCGCAGCGACCTCCTGCCCGGTTTGAGCACATAGCCCCAGGGCCTCAAGGTCCAGGGGCACCGCATTCGCGCGCCAGCACCGACGCGCCGCCTCAGCGCGGCTGGGTGTTCTGCACCCCGTCCCAGACCGCCCGGGAGCCGGCCTCCCCCACCCGGTACACGTGCACCCCGGCCGCCACCGCGAACCCGACGGTCAGCACCGCGACCGCGATAGTGGCGATCTTCGTCCAGGCCACCGCCTGCCGCCGGCCGACCTCGTGGACGACCATCAGCGCGGCCACCGCGACCAGCAGCGGAATCGCGAAGTAGAGCATCAGATCGCCGAGTTGCTGGTGGGTGCGCACCAACTCGTTGTCCGGAAGCCGCCGCTGCAGGTCCGTCCCGCTGGACGTGGCCACCGGCACCAGGATCGTCGCGACCGCGGCCACGGCGACCACGAGCCAGCCGAACCGGGCCCGCGCGGCCGGCCACACCGCCACGACGATCGCCCCGAGGACGGCCAGCGGCAGCAACACCACCACGAAGTGCACGGTCAGCGGGTGCAGCGGAAGACCGTTCACGAACTCCGGCAGCATCGGCGCCTCCTACTCAGGCAACGAGTGGACGATCGAGACTACGCATCGCGGCGTCGGCGGGTTCACCTGGGACCGTCAGCAGTTGCGCAGGAACCGGTCGAGCACGCGCACCCCGAACTGGATGGCGTCGATCGGCACCCGCTCGTCCACCCCGTGGAACAGCGCGGTGAAGTCGAGGTCCGGCGGCAACCGCAGCGGAGCGAACCCGAAGCACCGGATACCCAACGTGTGGAACGCCTTGGCGTCCGTACCGCCGGACAGCACGTACGGCAGGGTGGTCGCGCCCGGGTCCTCGGCGAGGATCGCCGCCCGCATGGCGTCCACAAGCTCACCGTCGAAAGTGGTCTCCACCGGCGGCAGGTGCGTGATCCACTCCCGCTCCACGTCCGGCCCGAGGATCTCGTCGAGCTCCCGCTCGAAGGCCTCCTGCCGGCCCGGCAGAATCCGACAGTCCACAGTGGCCTCCGCCACCGACGGAATCACGTTCGCCTTGTACCCCGCCTTCAACATCGTCGGGTTGGCGGTGTCCCGCAAGGTCGCCCCGACCACTCGCGCCAGCGGCCCCAACTTGGCCACCGAGCCCTCCAGGTCGTCCTCCTCGAACACCAACCCGGTCAGCTGCGAGACCCCCGCCAGCACCTCCCGCACCGAGTCCGTCAGCACGATCGGAAACCGGTGCCGCCCCAGCCGCGCCACCGCCTCGGCCACCTTGGTCACGGCGTTGTCCTCGTGGATCATCGACCCGTGCCCGGCGCGGCCCCGCACCCGCAGCCGCATCCACGCGATCCCCTTCTCCGCGATCTCGATGAAGTAGGCCCGCAGGTCCGGCCCCAGCGTCGCCGAGAACCCCCCGACCTCCCCGATCGCCTCGGTCGCCCCCTCGAACAGGTCCGGCCGGTTATCCACCAACCACTGCGCCCCGTACGCTCCCCCGGCTTCCTCGTCAGCCACGAAGGCGAAAATCAGATCCCGCGGCGGCACCACCCCCTCCCGCTTGAACCGCCGCGCCACGGCCAGCGTCATCGCCACCATGTCCTTCATGTCGACAGCCCCGCGCCCCCACACGTACCCGTCCTGCACCGCCCCCGAAAACGGATGCACGGACCACTCGGCAGGATCCGCCGGCACCACATCCAGATGCCCATGCACCAGCAACGCCCCCCGGCTCCGGTCGGCCCCCGCCAACCGCGCAACCACGTTCAGCCGATCCCGCCCCCCCGACTCCACGATCTCGACCTCATACCCCACATCCCCCAGCTCCCGAGCCACATACTCGGCCGCCGCCCGCTCACCGACAGTAGTCTCCGGCTCCCCCGTGTTAGTAGAGTCGATCCGAATCAACTCACTCGTCAGCCGAACAACCTCGTCCTCGATCATCCCGCCTTCCTACCACCCACCCCCCACCCCACCCACCCCCCATCAGCTACCCTGTTCCCCACCGGTCCGAGTGGCGGAATGGCAGACGCGCTAGCTT
>NZ_DASTBH010000156.1:0-5850 GCF_035712165.1 Actinophytocola sp.
ATCAAGACAGGCGGCTGCCCGGAGGACTGCCACTTCTGCTCGCAGTCGGGGCGCTTCGAGACGCCGGTGCGCGCCGTCCGGCTCGACATCCCGTCGCTCATCGATGCGGCTCGCCAGACCGCGGCGACCGGGGCGACCGAGTTCTGCATCGTGGCGGCGGTGCGCGGTCCGGACGCGCGGCTGATGTCGCAGGTGCGGGACGGCATCGCGGCGATCCGCGCGGCCGGCATCGAGATCCAGATCGCCTGTTCGCTGGGCATGCTGACCCAGGCGCAGGTCGACGAACTGGTCGAGATGGGCGTGCACCGGTACAACCACAACCTCGAGACGGCCCGGTCGCACTTCCCGGCGGTGGTCACCACGCACAGCTGGGAGGAGCGCTGGGAGACCCTGCGGATGGTGCGCGACGCCGGCATGGAGGTGTGCTGCGGCGGAATCGTCGGGATGGGGGAGACGGTCGAGCAGCGCGCCGAGTTCGCCGTGCAGTTGGCCGAGCTCGACCCGCACGAGGTGCCGCTGAACTTCCTGATCCCGCAGCCCGGCACGCCGTACGAGACCTACCCGGTGGTGTCCGGCAAGGAGGCGCTGCGCATCGTGGCGGCGTTCCGGCTGGCGATGCCGCGCACGATGCTGCGGTTCGCCGGCGGCCGGGAGCTGACCCTGGGTGATCTCGGCGCGGAGCAGGGCATGCTCGGCGGCATCAACGCGATCATCGTGGGCAACTACCTGACCAACCTCGGCCGGCCCGCCCAGCAGGACCTGGACATGTTGGCCGACCTGAAGATGCCGATCAAGGCGCTCAGCGACACGCTGTGAGCGGGAGCGAACCATGGGCACCGTGATGACGTTCTGTGTGCGGTGCGGGCGGCCGGCGGGCGAGGGTGACCACGAGGCCTGCCTGGGGGCGCGGGCGGCGGTGGTGCCGCCCCGGTTCTGCGCCGAGTGCGCGCGGCGGATGGTGGTGCAGGTGACTCCGGCCGGGTGGTCCGCGCGGTGCAGCCGCCACGGTGAGTGCTCCTCCTCCGACCCGGTGCCGGCCACGGACTAGGGTCAACAGGTGCCCGAAGCCTCCGAGGAGCCAACGGCCGAGCCGGTGTGGGCTGTCGGCACCGGGTACTCGCCGCCGTGGTCCTACCCGCCTCCGCCACCGCGGGTGACGATCAAGCCGGATCTGGTGCCCGCCGCGGTCGTGCTGGTGGTCACCGTCGCGCTGGGCTTCGTGGTCGGCTGGGTGTGGTCGCTGCTGGCTCCGCCGCAGCGGATGCGGGTGCTGGCGGACCGGCCGGTGCCGCTGCCGATCGAGAGCTACCACCGGTTCGACGACGTGGTGCTGTTCGTGCTGCTGTCGCTGGGCGCCGGGTTGATCACCGGGTTCGCGGTGTGGCTGCTGCGGCGCTGGCGTGGTCCGGTGATCATGATCGCGGCGGTGCTCGGCGGGGTGGGCGCGGCGGTGGTGGCGCGGCAGTTCGGGCTGACGCTGGCCGAGGCACGCTGGGCAGTGCCGGCAAACCCCGAGGTCGGCGACGTGGTCTCCGCGGCGCCCACGCTGGAAACCTGGTGGATCCTGCTCGCCTGGCCGCTGACCACAGCGCTCGCCTACGGCATCCTCGCCGCCTGGAACGGCTCCGACGACCTCGACAGACCCGCCTCTCCGGAATTTTGATGCGGTCGTTGCGTTCCGGCGAATGGTGCGACATCGGGTCGATTGTGGCTGGGTGCCGTCACGGTCCCCTGAGGTAGCTGTTGGTAGGTCCTAGTTGAGGCTGAAGTCGGTCTGGAAGTCGGCCGGCGGCGCCGGAACCGCGCGGAGCGAGGCGAGAATCCCGGCCTCCCGGTTGAGCATCCGGCGGACCAGCCGCAGCCGGTGCAGCGGCCGGGTCTCCTCCAGCAACCGCTGCCGGTCGTCCAGCGGCAGCAGGCAGTCGGAGGCCAGCAGGTGGGCCAGCCCGGCGGCGTCGGTGTCGTCCGGCGGCTCGGTCCACTCGCCGCCCTTCCAGGCCGTGTGGCAGTACCGGCGGTGCGCTGAGCGGGCACCGAGTTGCAGCATCCGGACGGCCTCCTCGCCCACGCTGGGCGGCTCGGCGTCCGGCACCCACTCCACCGCGCCGACCAGGTAGGGCGCACTGGTCGAGTCGAGGGCCAGCAGCCGGAACCGGCGTTCCCCCCTGGTCACGATGTCGAACCGCCCGTCCGGCAGCCGTTTGGCCGAGTTGAGCAGGGCGGAACAGCCGAACCCCCGCAGTTGCTCCAGCGAGGTCACCTCGACGTCGAGCGAGGGCCGCAGTGCCACCACGCCGAACCGTTTGGCCGGCACCACCCCGGTGACCAGGTCGACCGTGAGCTGCCGGTACCGCGGTTCGAACACGTGCAGCGGCAGTTGTGCTCCCGGTAGCAACACAGTCTGCAGAGGAAACAGCGGGAGCGTCTCTGGCACAAGGTCCAAACTACGACGACCCGTTCAAGATCGCTTACCGGTTTGCTCGTTCTGGCCCGGCGGCCGCAGCACCGCGAACGGGTCGGTGACGGCCATGCTGCGCCGGGCGAAGGTGAACAGCGCGGCCGGCCGCCCGCCGGCCCGCCCGGGCAGCGCGGTCTCCCCGGTGGGTTCCAGCAGCCCGCGCCGGGACAGCACCCGTTGCAGGTTGGTGGCCGAGACCCGGTATCCCAGCGCCGCCGAGTACAGCCCGCGCAGCGCGGAGATCGTGAACGTCGGCGGGGCGAGCGCGAAGCCGATGTTGGTGTAGGAAAGCTTGGCCCGCAGCCGGTCGCGCGCTCGAAGCACGATGGACTCGTGGTCGAACGCGGTGCGCGGCAAGGCTTCCACTGGATGCCAGCGGGTGTCGGTCGGGATCGCCGGGTCGTTGTCGGAGGGCACCAGGCCGAGAAACGCGGTCGCGACCACCCGCGGCCCCGGCACCCGGTCCGGCGCGCTGAACACCGCAAGCTGTTCCACGTGCGCCAACTGGCGGACATCGACCTTCTCGGCGAGCTGGCGCTTGATCGACGTCTCGATGTCCTCATCGGACCGCAGCCGGCCGCCGGGCAGCGACCAGCGGTGCGCGTGCGGCTCCATAGCGCGTTCCCACAACAGGACCTGGAGTGATCCCGCTCTCACCTGAAGCACCGCGGCCAGAACTTCGTGGTCCAACGGGGTGGCGGCGGTGGTAGCATCAGCCATGTTTTCGCCTTTAAGGCGAAAACCTCCGGGTGACCCGACCCGGATGGGACACGGAGGACATCACCATGGCCGCGACTGCCTCTCTCGAGCTGGGTTCCGACCTCACACCGTACGGGGGTGTGCGTCCGGACGAGGCCTGGCGCGCCGAAGTTCGCCGGCTGGCCGCCGAGCAGAACGCGGTGCTGCTGGCGCACAACTACCAGCTTCCGGAGATCCAGGACATCGCCGACCACACCGGTGACTCGCTCGGCCTGAGCCGGATCGCGGCCACCAGCGACGCGGACACGATCATCTTCTGCGGCGTGCACTTCATGGCCGAGACCGCCAAGATCCTCAGCCCGGACAAGCGGGTGCTGATCCCGGACGCCCGGGCCGGCTGCTCGCTGGCCGACTCGATCGACGCCGAGCAGTTGCGCGCCTGGAAGGCCGAGCATCCCGACGCCGTCGTGGTCTCCTACGTCAACACCACGGCCGAGGTGAAGGCCGAGACCGACGTCTGCTGCACCTCCTCCAACGCGGTCGACGTGGTGCGGTCCATCCCGTCCGACCGGGAGGTGCTGTTCCTGCCCGACCAGTTCCTCGGCGCCCACGTCAAGCGCGTCACCGGCCGGGAGAACCTGCACATCTGGGCCGGCGAATGCCATGTGCACGCCGGGATCAACGGCGCCGAACTGGCCGAGCGGGCCGCCGCCAACCCCGGCGCCGACCTGTTCGTGCATCCCGAGTGCGGCTGCGCGACCTCGGCGCTGTACCTGGCCGGCGAGGGCATCGTGCCCAGTGAGCGGGTCAAGATCCTCTCCACCGGCGACATGGTCACCCAGGCCCGGGCCACCAAGTCCCGCTCGGTGCTGGTGGCCACCGAGGTGGGCATGCTGCACCAGCTGCGCAAGGCCGCGCCGGAGATCGACTTCCAGGCGGTCAACGACCGGGCCTCCTGCCGGTACATGAAGATGATCACGCCGGCCGCGCTGCTGCGGGCGCTGCGCGAGGGCCGCGACGAGGTGCACGTCGACCCGGTGATCGCCGAGCGGGCCCGGGGCGCGGTGCAGCGGATGATCGAGATCGGCCAGCCGGGAGGTGGAGAATGACCGCCTCCTGCTGGGAGGCCCGGGCCGACCTGGTCGTGGTGGGCACCGGGGTCGCGGGGCTCACGGCGGCGCTCGAAGCCCAGTCGCTCGGTCTGCGGGTGCTGGTGGTGACCAAGTCCGCGGCCGACGACGGCAACACCCGGTGGGCGCAGGGCGGGGTCGCGGTCGTGCTGCCGGAGGAGCACGAGCCCGGCGACTCGGTGGCCCGGCACGTCGACGACACCATGGTCGCCGGCGCGGGACTGTGCGACGAGGACGCCGTCGCCGAGATCATCGCGGGCGGTCCGGCCGCGGTGAGCCGGCTGCGCCGTACCGGCGCGCGGTTCGACCGGGGCGCCGACGGCCGGCTGGCCCGGGGCCGCGAGGGCGGGCACACCGCGTTTCGCGTGGTGCACGCCGGCGGGGACGCCACCGGCGCCGAGGTGGAGCGGGCGCTGCTGGCCGCGACCCGGGACGGCCGGGTGCCGATGCTCGAACACCACGTGGCCGTGGACACGCTGTGCACGCCGCTGGGCGCGGTCGCCGGGTTGCAGGTGCTGGACCCGGCCGGCGTGCCGGGCCGGATCGGCGCGTCCGCGGTGCTGCTGGCCACCGGCGGTCTCGGCCAGCTCTACGCGGCCACGTCCAACCCGGAGGTGGCCACCGCGGACGGGATCGCCCTGGCGCTGCGGGCCGGGGCACTGGTCGCCGACCTGGAGTTCGTGCAGTTCCACCCGACCGTGCTCTACACCGGGGCCGGGGCACGCGGCCGGTGCCCGCTGGTCACCGAGGCGGTGCGCGGCGAGGGCGCGGTGCTCATCGACGCGACCGGCGCCCGGGTGATGGCCGGGGTGCACCCGCTGGCCGACCTCGCGCCGCGCGACGTCGTCGCCGCGGCCATCAACCGCAGGATGGCGCAGGAACCCGGTGGGATCGGCGACCACGTGTTCCTGGATGCCACCGGGATCGCCGCCGAGGCGTTCCGGCGCCGGTTCCCGACGGTGCACCGCGCGTGTCTTGGGGTAGGCGTGGACCCGACCCGTGAACCGATCCCGGTGGCTCCGGCCGCGCACTTCGCCTGCGGCGGCGTGATGTCCACAGTGGACGGACGAACCGCGGTCGCCGGGCTGTACGCGGCCGGGGAGGTGGCCCGGACCGGCCTGCACGGCGCGAACCGGCTGGCTTCCAACAGCCTGCTGGAAGGGCTGGTGGTCGGCGCCCGGACGGCGCGGGCGGTGGCCGCCGATCTCGCGGCCGGCCGGCTGGCCGATCCCCGGCACGCCGAACGGGCGGCGGCGCCGGTGGCCGGGGTGGCCGAGCGGGACCTGTTGCAGCGGGCGATGAGCCGGTTCGCCGGAATCGGCCGCGACGCGGAGGGGCTGGCCGTGGTCGCCTCGGTGCTCGATGTGTCCGCTGTGGACAGACCGCTGACCTCGCGGGAACTGGTCGAGGACGCAGCGCTGACGCTGACCGCCCGGGCGCTGATCGCCAGCGCGGCGAAGCGCACCGAGTCGCGCGGCTGCCACGTGCGCACCGACTACCCGGCCGCGGACCCGGCCTGGGCGCGCAGCCTGAGCGTGCGGCTCACGCCGTCCGGCCAGCCAG
>NZ_DASTBH010000157.1:0-6904 GCF_035712165.1 Actinophytocola sp.
GGGGATCGTCGACGGTGTCGTGGGATTCTCGCAGCTGCCCGCGCACTGGTTCCTGGTCGAGTTTGGACTGTTCGCGGTCGCCGAGGTGGTCAAGCGGGGATACACGATGCGCGCCGAGTCGGAACGGCCGGGCGCGTGCCATCCGGTTCAGCACCCTGAGCGCCCTGTGCCAGCAGCTTCAGTGCCAACCAGGTGACCTGTTGACCGTACGCATCACCCCGACGGCGAGACACCCCTCAACTGTGAAGCGGACAAAAGGCACACCCGACCGCTCCGCCGCCGGACCACTCGACCGCACGCGCTGAGTTCGTACGGGAGCGGGGCGGCCGCGCGCGAGGGCAGGTGGGCCGGGCCGTGCTACGCCTGGCGGGTCGAGCCGTCAGCGGGACAGTCCCGGTCGCGTCGACAGGCGTACGTCGCCGATTTCGACGGTCCAGAGCAGGTCGGTGAGGTGCTCGAGTGCCCTGGCCAGATGTCGGCGGTACGTGCTCAGGGGCAGGTCGAGGACCTCGGCGGCGGCTTCCTGGGTGGGGGCGGGGCGCAGGTACGTGCGATGCAGGACGGCGCGGAGTTGGTCGCCTCTGGGTTCGTTTGCCAGGCACGCGACGGCGTCTTCGATGGTCGCCCGGAGCTGGTCGGCGTTCGGCCCGCTGGTTGTGGCGGCCAGCTTCGAACCGAGAAGTGGGTTGGTGGCGAGTTGGTCGGGGCGGTTCAGCGTCTGCAGCGCCGTCTTGACCGCGGCGGCGAAGCGGGCGCGGTTCAGTGGTGGCGGGCGGACCAGAGCGGCTGGCGGCGGTCCGGTGGCGCCGGAGCGGCCGCGTTCGTGCATCAGATCGAACCACGCGTCGACCGGGAAGCGGCGCCAGTCGATGCCGTACGCGACGTGCCGCAGGCCGCCGATGTCGACCTCGACCAGTCGGGCGAAGGCGAGGTAGTCGAAGAACGGCCCCCAGTACTCGACGTCGATGGTGACGGCGAACGACCAGGCCAGCGGGCGGGTCACCCACTCGATGGTGCTGGAGGCGCTGGTGGCCAGAACGGCGTACAGGTCGCGCTGGTGATCGCGGGCGCCGCCGGCGAAGCGCACGATGTCGATGAGCTCCCCCGGGCGGGTCGGTCCTTCCCGCATGACGTGGTCGAGGATGGCGCGCACGATCGGATCACGGTCTTCCATCGCCCCGCCGCCGGGACAGAACAGGTGGTGGGCGAACCCGGCGACGCCGTCACCGGTGCGCACCACGCTGAGGTGGTCGGGCTGTTCGCCGAGCCAGCCGCGGGCGAGCTCGGCGCTGGCCGGTCCCTCGAACTGTTCGATAAGTGAGCACACGCGCTCGCGTTCGTCCGGGCGGGCCGGTACGACGGTGGCGGTGCCCTGCGCCCGCAGGGCTGAGATCGCGGTGGTGAACGGACTGGTTCGCATCAGGTAGACCAACTGTTGAGCGTGCAACGGCCGGTCCAGGCTGGGGCCGGCACGCAGGCCGGTCACCGCGCGTGTGTAGATGGTCCACCGCGTTGCGCGGTACCGCTCGGGTGCGCGGCGTTGGAACTCGGCGTCCAGCACGTCACGGGCGAGGTCGTGGGTGAACAGCCCCCGTGGGCCTGTGGTGATGAACGGTCGTCGGGTCAGCCACTGCCACACCGCCGGCGCGTCCGCGCCGATCAGCTGGGTGAGGAGGTCCTCGGTGGTCAGCCAGGCGATCGCGCAGGTGGTCAGGCCGGTCAGGTGCGCGTCGCTGGGGACGTCACGAAGGAACGACTCCAGCAGTGCCGAGATGAGGTCCGGTGCGTCGGCGAGGGTGTCGGGCACGTCGCCGGTCGCGGCGAGGTCGGCGAGCAGGGCCATGGTCAGCGGATGCCCCCGGCCGAGCGTGCGCAGCCGCTGCCGCAGCGGTGCGGCGACGCCGGCGTGGGCGAGCAGTTCCCCGCTCTCGGTCGGGTCGAACGGGTCGAGGCGGTGCACGGCCACCAGCTGCCGCCAGCCGATGTCGGTGCGCCAGGGCGGGGCGGGCGGATCGCGGCCGGCCAGCACCACGACGGACTCGGCGCGCAGCCCCGGGATCAGCTCGCCGCGCAGCCACCCGTCGATCGGGGCGAGCTCCTCGTAGCCGTCGATGAGCAGGACCGCGCCGGCCAACAGCTCCGCCGTCGGTTGCCGACCGTCGTGACAGTCGAGAGCCCGCCGGGCGGCCGCGTCGAGGCCCTCGGGCGACGGGTCGACATCGCGACCGTCGATCTGCACGACGCCGCGGCCGGCCGCCTGCGCCCGGACCCGGAACTCCTGCAGCAGGGTGGTCTTGCCGATGCCGCCTTGGCCGTGGACGAACAGCACCCGCCGCGGCGAGCGCCCGGCGACGGCGTCATCGAAGCTGGCCAGCTCGGTGTGGCGTCCCACGAAGTGTTGCCGTCGCGCGGTTTCCAACAGATCGCCGAGGTGCGTAGACATGCCGTCATCTCCAACCGGGTCGGTTCCACTGTCCGCCGCCGAGCGGCGTTTGAACAGCCATTGACGACGTTCTGACCTGGTGGGTGAGCGCCTACCCGGCCGATCCTCGGCGGGTCACCCCATCGACCGGAGGTTCTGATGATCGCACCAGTGGCGAGTGCCGTCGGTCGCGGCCCGACCGAGCTGGCCGCCTTCGATGCCGCGCCGGTGGGGGCCGGTGTCGCCGACCGGGATCTGATCTACCTCAGCTCGGTGCTGCCGCCGGCCAGCTCCGTCGAGCGGGTCGACCGGATCGGCCGCACGCCGGGCGGCTGGGATGACCGGTTGTACTGCGTGGTGGCACAGGCGCGGACCGCGGTGCCGGGTGCGCAGGCATGGGCGGGCGTCGGCTGGGTGCGGGACGCCTCCGGGACCTCGCTGGAGGCCGTCGGCCGCAATCGCGGCCTCAGCTTCCCGTCTATCGGGATCGAGGTGGCGGGCGTGCGCTGCGTCGACGACCCGGCCTGCGCGCCGGTGGTCGCGGTGTTCGAGTCCGCCGCCTGGATCTCGGCCGGCAGGCCGGCCGCGGCGACGGCGTGCGCATGAACGGACGGGTCGCCGGGTTGCGGAACTGGGCGGTCAGCCTCGCCGCCACCGCGGTATCGGCCTACGCGTTGGACGCCTGCGCGGCAGCCGCCGGAGTTTCCCTGGTCGCCTCCGGGCTGCTCGGAAGCCTCGATCAACCCTGGGCGACAGCGTTTCTGGTCGTGACCTACGGGGCCTGGGGGCTCGGCCTGCGGACCAACATGCGGGCGAACGGGCTGCTGCTGGCGGCGACGGGAATCAGCACCAACGCACTGTCCAAGGCGGCCTACGACGTGACCCGACGCCGAACCAGCAACCCGCGCGCGCCGCGGCTGGCGGCGGCCGTCGGGTACATCGGCACCGAGGTCGCCCTGGAGGTGCCGTACTACGCGGCTGCCTTCGGCGCCGCCGCCGTCACCGACGCGATCACCTCCACCGATGCGATCGTCTTCCTGGGCGGCGCGAATCTCGGCGCGGCCCTGTACGTCTTCGGCCTCGCCCGCCTCACCTCGGTGTTCCTCCGTCGCCGCCGCCGGTACGCCTCGTTCGACACCGACTGGGCACCGGCGGAATACCCCACCGGCTACTACCACACCGCCGAACCCCGCGTCACGACTGGCGACCGTTCGTCCGCCACACCCTGCAATGCGAGGGACTCAGCAACCCCACCGACGACGACGCCGTCACCCGGGAGGACCTGACCCGACGGAAGATGACCGAACTGGTCCGGGTCGACGGCCGGCACCCCGGCCCGCGCACTCGGACACCGACTTCGGGTGCCTGTGTCGTCGGTGACGGTCTTCGGCCGATGGCGCCGAGCGTGGACACGCATTGGCGACCATCTGACCTGGCAAGTGAGAGCCCGGGCGGACGATCCTGCGTGCATCGCTCCAACTGATCCGGAGGTTCACAGTGGCACAGATTCTTGTTCTCGGCGCTGGCATGTGTGGTTTGTCGGCCGCGCTGTTGCTCGCCCGCGACGGCCATACCGTGACGGTGCTGGAACGCGATCCGGCCGAGTCGACGCCGGCCGCGCAGGCGTGGCAGGCGTGGCAGCGGCCCGGGGTCAACCAGTTCCGGCTGTCGCACCTGATGCTGCCGCGGTGGCGCATCGAGATGGACCGCGAACTGCCGGAGGTGCTGCACGAGTTGGAAGCGGCCGGCGGGCTGCGGACGAACCTGCTGGGGATGCTGCCGCTGCCCCAGCGCGGCCTGTGGCGCGAGGGCGACGACCGGTTCGAGACCGTCACCGCGCGCCGACCCGTGCTGGAGGCCGCCCTGGCCGGCGTCGCCGCCGGAACGGCCGGTGTCACCATCCGGCGTGGCGTGACCGTCACCGGGCTGCTCACCGACCCGTCGATCGGCGGGTCGGTCCCGCGGGTCACCGGGGTGCTGGCCGAGGGAGGCCACACCCTGCGGGCCGATCTCGTGGTCGACTGCGGTGGCCGCCGATCAGCCCTCGCGTCGTGGCTGCGGGCCGTCGGTGCGCGTCGGCCGGCCGAAGAGCGCGCCGACTGCGGCTTCGTCTACTACGGCCGGCACTTCCGGAGCCGCACCGGGGCACTGCCGGAAGGGCGTACCAGCGTCCTGCAACGCCACGAGTCGATGACGGTCCTGACCCTGCCCGCAGACAACGGCACCTGGGGGGTCACGCTCGTCACCAGCAGCCGGGACCGGGCGATGCGGTCACTGCGCGACCCGGTCCGCTGGGACGCCGCCCTCGCCCTGTATCCCGACGTCGCACACTGGGGCGACGGGGAACCCATCACCGGCGTGGACGTGCTGGCCGGCATCGAGGACCGGCACCGGGATCTCGTCGTGGACGGCCACCCGGTCGCCACCGGCGTCGTCACGGTCGGCGACGCGTGGGCGTGCACCAACCCGTCCCTCGGCCGCGGCGCCACCATCGGCCTGCTGCACGCCATCGGGCTCCGCGACGTGCTGCGCGAGGCCGGCGCGGACGATCACGACAAGCTGGTGCGTCGGTTCCACGAGTGGACCGCCGCGGCCGTCGAGCCGCTGTACCGCGCCACGTTGTGGTACGACCGGCACCGGCTGGCCGAACTCGACGCCGACGCCGACGGCGTGCCCTACGAGACCGACGACCCGGGATGGGCGTTCAGCCTGGCCGCCTTCGCCGCCGGCCGCACCGCCCCCGACATCGCGCGTGCCTACCAGTCGCTGTTGTCGCTGCTGGCCACCACCGACGAGGTCCTCGCCGAACCCGGGCTGGCCGAGAAGATCATCACACTCGGCGGCCAGGCCCCCAACTACCCCCTCCCCGGCCCCCGACGGCCGGAACTGCTCGCCGCTCTCGGCGCCTGACCGCCGACAATCCACTGTGGAGACTGCTGTGCTGATCCAACTGGACGACATCCTCATCGACGTACACGACAGCGGCACCGGCCCACCGGTCGTGCTGCTGCACGGCTGGCCGGACACCAAAGCCGTGTGGCGGCACCAGGTCGCGGCGCTGCTCGCCGCGGGCTACCGGGTGATCACGCCCGACCTGCGGGGGTTCGGCGGCTCCGGCCGCCCCACCGCCGTCGACGCGTACACCGCCCCTACCATGGTCGGCGATCTGATCGGCCTGCTCGATCACCTGGCCATCGACCGGGCGCATCTGATCGGTCACGACTGGGGCGCCGCCATCGGCTGGCTCACCGCGGCCCTGGCCCCCGACCGGGTCGCCACCCTCACCGCCCTGTCGGTCGGCCACCCCGCCGCGTTGCGGACCGCCGGGTGGCGTCAGCGGGAACTGTCGTGGTACATGCTGCTGTTCCAGTTCCCCGGCGTCGCCGAGCAGTGGCTGCGCGCCGACAACTTCCGCAACCTGCGCGAATGGTCGTCGCACCCCGACATCGAAGCGGTCGCCGAACGCCTGGCCGACCCGGAGGCGCTGACCGCCAGTCTCAACCTCTACCGGGCCATCCTGCCCCCGAACTGGCTGATCGACCCGCCTCCGCCACTGCCACCGGTGCAGGCGCCGGTCATGGGCGCGTGGAGCAGCGACGACCGCGCCCTGACCGAGGAGGCGATGACCGCCTCGGCGCCGTATGTCGCCGGTCCCTGGCGATACGAACGCCTCGACCACGTCGGGCACTGGATGCAACTGGAGGCTCCCGAGGCGCTCAACACGTTGCTACTGGACTTCCTCGGCCAACACCGCGGCTCCACGGCGGCCCGGCCGGCGCATCCACGTAGCGCCGCACGCGGGCACACCCGCCCGTTCCAACAGTTGAGAGGATCGTGATGTCTCTGCTCCGCGATCAGGTCGTGTCGGCCACGATCGGCCGCATCTACCACGTGCAGGTTCCGGCCAACCCCTGCCAGGCGACCGTTCCGGCCATCATCGTGTTCCACGGTGGCGGCCAGGACGTCGCCACCATCGCGGCGCGGTGGGGTGTCGACCCGCCGAACCCGGTCCCCGTCCCGCTCGAGGACTACCTCCTCGTGTTCCCCGAGGCCGACCACCGCCTGAGCGGCGAGTGGGCGCACCTCACCGCCGGCGACAGCGGACTGCCCAGCTACGACCTGGACTTCGTGGCGGCCCTCGTCACCGAGATCACGACCCGGCCGTACCCCACCGGCTCAGCCGCCGTCACCGACGTCACCGCTGATCCCGACCTCGTCTACGCCGCCGGGTTCTCCAACGGGGGCGGCATGGTGTGGCAGCTGATGAACTCCGACCTCCTCACCCGCTTCCGCGGTTTCGCGGCGGTGGGCAAGGCTCTGGATCCCGAGAAGGCCGACGCCTACCGCAAACGGTTGGCCGACGTCGGCAGCCAGCCCGCCGCCGTACCGGTGATGTACGTGCACGGTACCGGCGATCGCGGCTACCGGCCGCCATCGACCGCGGAGGAGATGCCCCTGCATACCACGCTTCCGGCGTTCACC
>NZ_DASTBH010000158.1:0-40107 GCF_035712165.1 Actinophytocola sp.
TCCGGGGTTCACCCGCTCGCCGAGGGACCAGATCAGCCCGAGCGCCGCGCCGCGCAGGTCCGGCGGCGCCGTGGGGTCGCCGGCCACCCGGCGCAGCACCTGCAGCGCCGCCGTCCGGTCGGCCGCGGCGCAGTAGTGCACCAGCGTGTCCCGCAGGGCGGCCAGCGTGGCCAGCCGGGCCGTGCTGGCCGGCGCCGGGCCGGAGTGGATTCCCTCCACCAGCCACAGAATCCGGTGCACCGACGCCTCGAGCACCGCCCCGAGCAGCGGGCTGCCCGCGGTGCCCAGCAGGTGGTCGTGCCGCCACAATCCCAGCACGGTGCCCAGAAAGGCGAACTCGGCCAGGTCGGTCCGCCGCGCCACGCTCGGCCGCAACGGTTCGAGCGCCTGGCCGACCAGGTCCGCCAGCCCGCACAGCGCGGCGTCGGACAGCACGCCGGCCAGGTCGTCCCCGGCCAGCCGGCCGGTGAGCACCGCGCCGGCCGCGTCGGCCAGCGTCGGCCCGTGCCCGCCGGCTTCGATCAGGGCCGGCAGCCGCAGGTCCGAGGGGGACAGCCGCCACTCCTCGTGCAGCACCGCCTCGGTGCCGCCGGCCGGGCCGGAAAGCCTGACATAGCCGGGAATCTCCAGCACCCGCAGCCGGTGCAGCACCCGGCTGCGGGCCCCTTCGGCGGTCAGGTCGAGGTGCACCCGGCCCGGTTCGGACAGCCCGTGCCGCTCCAGTTCCGCGGTCGCGTCGTGCACCAGCGGCGGTAGCGGGGTGTCCGGGTGCAGCCGGCCCACCCGGTCGCCGCACAGCGCCGCGACCATCTCGACCACCACCGGGTCCGTTCCGGGCGCCAGGCCGCGCCGGGTCCATGGCAGCGGCTCGTCCAGCGCGGTGCGCACCAGTGCCGACACCAGACCGTCCAGCACGTCGGTGCGCGCCGGGTGCTGGTGGCCGCGCAGCCGCGCCAGCCCGCCGGCCTGGGTCCGGGCGGTGATCAGGTCCGCGGTGGACACCGGCTGGCGGCGCTCGCGCAGCCGGCGCACCACTGCCTCCAGCAGCCCGTCGGCCGCCCGGTCCGGTCCGTCCGCCCACAGCAGCTGGTAGTACTCCGGCGACGGCATGCCGGACTGGTATCCGGTGAACGCGTCCAGCCGGCGAAACGAGTACGGCACCAGGTAGCTGCCGCTCGCCGCGTCCGGCGGCGGCGTCGGCACCTGCGGCCAGGACGTGCTTCCCGCCGCCGACAACGTCACCAGCGCCGGCCGGTGGAACCCGCCGGTCACCACGACCACGGGGCGGCCGCCGGCCTCGGCCACCGCCGCGCGCACCCAGGCGGCCATGTACTCCTCGCGGGCCGTGTCGGCCGGCCCGGCCGCGGCCGCACCGCGCACCACGTCGAAGTAGGCGGCCAGGCCCGAGGTGTCGCCGGACACCTCGAACAGGTGATCCCACAACGTGTCCGGGTCGTCGACCGCGTAGGTCCGGCACAGCCGCTCGACCACCTCGGCGTAGCGGACCTCGGCGTCGGCGTAGCGGTTCACCCGGTCCGCCAGCGCCGGATGCCAGGCCGGCAGGTCGATGAACCGCGCCTGCGCGCCGACCCGGGCGGCCGCGGTCAGCGCCACCCACTCCGGCGAGTACTCGCAGAACGGCGTCCACGACCCGTGCGTCCACTCGGCCGACCGGAGGTAGCTGTACACCGCGATCGGCAGCGTGTGCCCGAGCAGCAGCTCCGCCGTCCGCTCGTTGAAGTCCACCGGTCCCTCCACCAGCACGTAGGCCGGCCGCAGCGCCTCGATGGTCGACTCGACCAGCCGGGCGCAGGCCGGGCTGTGGTGCCGGACGCCGAGGAAGGTCGCCGCCATCAGGGCAGCGCGAACCGGCTGGCGTGCAGCTCCCGCCAGCGCTCGCCCTCCTTGCGGGGCGCCTGCTGTTCCAGATACCGGCGCAGCCGGGCCAGATCCTCGGGGTTGTCCTTGGCCGCGGCGCCGGCCAGGCACTCGACCAGGTCCGCCGGGGTGCCCGGCTCGCCGCGCAGGAACCAGCCGCGCAGGCCCACCGCGTGCGCCACCGACACCGCCTCGGCCGTGCTCAGCACGGTGGAGAGCCGGTCCATCGGCTCGCCCCGCTCGGAGCGGCCGGCGCGCAGCTCGCGGAACGTCGTCACCAGCACCTCGAGCACGTCCCGGCTGGGCGCGACGGTCACCCCGGACCGGCGCAGCAGCGCCGTCGCCTCGGCTTCCACCAGCGCCAGCTCGGTCGCGAAGTCCGCGATCGGGAACACCGTCTCGAAGTTGAACCGCCGCTTGAGAGCCGCGCTCATCTCATTGACGCCCCGGTCGCGGGTGTTCGCGGTGGCGATCACGTTGAACCCGTCCCTGGCGAAGGTCATCGCGTCCGGGCCGACCAGCTCCGGGATGGCCAGCACCCGCTCGGACAGCGGCGAGAGCAGCGAGTCCTGCACCTCCAGCGGGCACCGGGTGATCTCCTCGAACCGCACCAGCTTGCCCTCGGCCATGCCGCGCAGCAGCGGCGCCGGCACCAGCGACCGCTCGGTCGGGCCCTCGGCGACGAGCAGCGCGTAGTTCCACGAGTAGCGGATCTGGTCCTCGGCGGTGGCGGCGCCACCCTGGATGGTCAGCGTGGAGTCGCCGCTGACCGCCGCCGCGAGCAGTTCGGACAGCAGCGACTTCGCCGTGCCGGGCTCGCCGACCAGCATCAGGCCGCGGCTGGTGGCGAGCGTGACCAGGGCCCGGTCCACCAGCGACGGGTCACCGACGAACTTGCGGCTGATGCCGCGTGCCTCGTCGCCGACGATGAACCGGCGGGCCGCGTCCAGCGACAGCGCCCAGCCCGGCGGGCGCGGACCGGCCTCGGTGCGCAGCCGGGCAAGCTCCTCGGCGTGGCGCACCTCGGCGGGCGGGCGCTGCAGGTCCCCGGTCACCGGGCGATCCCGGTCAGCTCCGTCAGGTCGGCCAGCACCTCGGAGGCGGTCACCGGGTCCAGCGCCGCGAAGGTCAGCCGGCCCGCGGGCACCCAGTCACCGACCTCCTTGTCGTTGAGCCACACCTTCTCGACCTTCTGCTCCGGGAACTCGTCGACCGCGCCCACCGCGATGCCGGGATCGAGGTCGACGACCACCGCCATGCCGCCCGACACCGGGCGGAACACCCACAGCTCGACGCCGCCGTCCTGGGGTTCGCCGCGCCGCCAGCCGCGGTTGGTCAGCCCGAGCACCTTGCCGGTCGGCACGACCGCGCCGCCGAACGCCGCCAGCATGGTGGCCGCGCGCTCCGCGCCGGCCAGCGTGTGCACCGGCCGGGCGAGCTGCGCGAACGGCTGGCTGATCTCGTAGTCGGCGAAGACCTCCGCCCAGGCGGCCAGCCCCGGGCCGAGGTGCAGCGGGTGGGCCACGCCGATCCGGGCGCCGTCCGGCAGGGTCACGGTGTCGTCGGTGTCGCCGGCCAGGGTCAGGTCCTCGGTGACCCGGAAGGTCAGCGCCGCCCGGTCCCCGTCGAAGTGTGCCCAGACCAGCCTGCGGACCAGGTGGCGCAGCAGCGGATGGCCGAGCAGCAGGTCGGTGAACTCGGTCGCGCTCCACCGCCGCCCGCTCACCATCGCCTGCTCCAGGCGGCGGACCTGGTCGGCGGCCAGCGTGCGCACGTCCTTCTTCAGCGCCGCGAACCGCTTGTGCGCGGCCGGGGCCAGCTCCCCGTCGTCGCGCGCGCCCGGCTTGGGCAGGTCCTTGCGGCGCTCCCCGGCCTGGTCCACGACGTACGGGACGAGCCGTTCGTCGAAGCCGACCCGGAACCGGCGCGGTCCGTAGTCGAGCCAAAGGCCACCGGCGGAGTCCAGGCCGAGGTCGGGCACCAGGCGGTCGGCGAGCTGGTCCGGGGTGAGCTCCAGCTCGGCGGCGACCTGCGCGATCTTCTCCTTGGCCCGGTTGCGCAGGGCGGCGAACCTGACCTTCTCCGCGATGCCGTGCAGGTGCATGAGCGCCACGTCGGTGCCGATGGCGGTGAGCACGTCGAGCCCGTTGCCGGCCCGGGCGTGGCCGCCCTCGCCCGGCCAGGCCCGAATCAGCGGGGCGAGCCTGCGGACCGTCTCGTCGTCGCCGAACCAGCCGAGGGCGTCCAGCGCCCAGCCGTCCTTGGCCGGCATCTTCCCGCTCTGCCACGCGCCGAACACGCTCCAGGCGAACTCGGCGAGCGAGTCCGGGGTGCACAGCTCGCGGACGACGCCGACGCCGGCGTAGACCTCGCCGGGCTTGGAGATCGCCAGCATGGTGACCACGTGGCCGGCCGCGTCCGGCGGCAGCGCCGTGCCGGTGTCACGCAGCAGCAGTTGCGGCAGCGCCGCCAGGTCCAACCAGGCCGGGAGGCGGGGGATCCGGGCCGGCAGCACGTCCAGCGGATCCATGGCGAGCAGAGCCGCGGCCGCGGCGGCGGCCGGCTCGCCGTAGCCGGCGGCGGCCGCGGTGACGACCGCCGGGTCCAGCAGGCGCAGCGCGGTTCGGGCGGCGACGCGCTCCTTGCCCGGCCTGCCGAGCGCGGCCGGCACCAGGGCGGCGGCAGCCGGCCCGGGATGCCGGTCGAACCAGGCCTGGGCGAGCCGGCGCCGCGACTTGCTCCGGACCAGCCAGCCGGACATCTGCGCGGCGATCTCGGCGGTGGCGAAGGGCAGCAGCGCCTGCGCGGCGAGCTGGGACCCCCGCGTGGCCACGTGCCAGATCGCCGGCACCGCGTCCAGTTCGTAGCGCGCGGCGATCCGCGCCAGCCAGTCCTCGTGGGACCACGTGTGGTCGCCGGGCCGCCAGCCGGAGAGCAGCGGCCGGGTCAGCTCGTCCGGCCCGGTGGCCAGGAACATGCCCTCGTCGTAGGGGAACGCCCCGGTCGGGAACTGCCGGGCGGCCTCCTGCGGGTCCAGCGGGTATGCCGAGCCGAATCCCCGGCGCCGGAGCCACTCCTCCCGCTCACCGGGCAACCAGGTCACGCTGGGCGGCACGGCCGCGACGAGGCCGTCGACCACCGGCACACCGGCCGCCGGCCGCTTGCGGGTCCACGGCGGGGCGGTCAGCAGGTCCGGCAGGCTGGCCGGGTCGGCCACCGCGACCTGGTCCAGGTACTGGTCCAGCCGGGCCCGGACCGAGTCGGGCAGGCCGGCGGCGGCGAGCAGTCCGGCGTGTGCGCGGGCATGGGCGCGCAGCAGTTCGGCGCCGGCCGGCGCCGCGGCCAGCAGGCGGGCCGCGCGAACCGGGAACCGGGCCATGGCCGTGGCGAGCGCCGGCCGCACCCACCGCTTGGACGCCCGACCCAGCAGGAGTTCGAACGCCTCGTCGGTGGGGATCGCGGCCAGCACGGTGAGGGCCTGCTGGGCCGCCTCACCGGCGGAGCCCACGAACGCGTCGTACCAGGCGGCCAGGAACGGCGCCAGGGCCGGCCCGGTGGCGTCCGCCAGCGTCGGGAGGACGGTGTCCGCCTGCGCCAGGTACAGGGCGCCGATCTGCACCGTGGCCAACGCCTCGGCATCGTCGAGTGCCGCGAGTACCAGCGGCGACCCCCCGGGCACGGCGGCATCCGCGGCCGTGACCCAGTCCGTTCGGCCCGGCACCAGGAACGCGGTCACCAGCAGTTCGAGGCGGGACCGCCGGTACCCGGCGAGCACCTCGACGACCGCCTCGTACTCGGCGTCGGTCGCGGCGGCGACCAGGGCGCGCAGCCGGCTGGCGAGCGCATCCGGCTGAGCCCACAGGAGGTCGCCGCGGTGTGCGTTGCCGCGCCGGACCCGGCGTTTCGGCACGTCCGCGTACACGGTCTGCCGCTCCATGACCGCGCGGGCGGCGAACTCGAGCCCGCGTCGCGCGACCCAGGCGTCGACGAAGTCGGCGCTGTGCCAGTACCGGGACGAGGCGCCGGAGGAGTTCTCCCAGGAGAGCAGCTCACCGGTGACGGCGGCCAGTACCGCCGCTTCCCGCGGGTCGGCGGCGCCGAGGTCGAGGTGGGCCTGGACCCGGTCCCGGTCGACGTCGCCGCGCGGGTTGCTCAGGATCTCGACGATGCCGTCGCGCAACTCCTCGACCAGCCGGGCGGCCCGCTGCGGATCCCCGGGCGGCTGCGCGGTGCGCCCGCCGCGCCGGGGGTGAACCAGCCGGCTCAGCTCCGCAGGAAGAACGAAGGTGTCCTCGTCCGGCAGCGCCGTGACCTGGGTAGAACGTCGCACCATGCCCCCACTGTTCGCGCCTACCCCGACGTCCGGCTGGCATGGTAAACCGGGTTCATGATCGCTGTTCTCGATGCCCCGTCCAACCTGGGTCTGCGGATGCCGGCGCCCGGCGTCGTTCCGGGCTGCTACAAGCTCGCCGGCGCGATCCGGGACCAACGGCTGCTCGACCGGCTGGGCGCCCGGGACGCCGGGTGCGTGGTGCCGCCGCGCTACGACGTGTCCGGCTGGACCGCCGCGGACGGCCTGTACAACGGCGCCGCGCTGGCGGGCTACACCCGGCGCCTGGCCGATCGGGTGCAGGACTGCCTGTCGTCCGGGGATTTCCTGGTGTTGCTCGGCGGCGACTGCAGCATCCTGCTCGGCGCCACGCTGGCGCTGCGCCGGATGGGCCGCTTCGGCCTGGCCTACCTGGACGGCAGCGCCGACTTCCTGCGGATGGCGGAGGCCGGACTGGTGGGCGCCGCCGCCGCCGAGACCCTCGCCCTGGTCACCGGACGCGGCCAGGACGACGTCGTGAACATCGACGACCTCGGCCCGTACGTGCGCGAGCCGGACATCGTCGTGCTCGGCAACCGCGACGACGACGAGGACCTGCCGTTCCTCGCCACGGCGGGGATCCCGTGCTGGACCGCGCCGCAGATCCAGGCCGCCGGCCCGAAGGCGGTCGGCATCCGGGCCCGGGACCTGTTGTCCCCGCTGGACGGCTACTTCGTGCACCTCGACGCCGACGTGCTGGACATCGAGGTGCTGCCGGCCGTGGACGCCCCCGACCCGGGCGGCCTGACCCACCCCGAACTGGCCGACCTGCTGCGCCCGCTGCTCGCCGACCCGCGCTGCGTCGGCCTGCAGCTCACCATCTACGACCCCGACCTCGATCCCGACGGCCGGCACGCCGCCGCCCTCACCGACACCCTCGTCACCGCGCTGACCGACCGGCTCGGGTAGGCGCCTGGTCCTTGAGCGCCGGGCTTGAGATCCAGTCGTCTGGGTAACCGGGCCGCATTGGGCTCTGCCGGCGGAGGGACAGGATGAGATCACCTGGAGCGGTGGCGCGGCGGGTAGTCGCGCTCTACGAGGGGGATGCCCGGCGTCCGGTGCGTGGGTACGCGGTCGTGTTGGGCAGCTATGCGGGGCTGGTGTCGACGCTGGCACTGGTCGCCCGGAGCAGCGGTGTGCGGCTGCCGGAGCGGGTGGAGCTGGCGGACGTGGCGCTGATGGGGGTGGCCACGCACAAGGCGAGCCGGCTGTTGACCAAGGACGCGGTGACCTCGCCGCTGCGGGCGCCGGTGGCCCGGTTCGAGGAGGAGACCGGGTTGGGCGAGGTCAACGAGTCGCCGCGGGGGCACGGCGTGCGGCACGCCGCGGGGGAGTTGGCCACCTGCCCGTTCTGCCTGGCGATCTGGGTGGCCACCGGGTTGACCGCGGGGCTGGTGTTCGCGCCCCGGCTGACCCGGCTGGTGGCCGGCATGCTCTCGGCGGTGGCGGCCTCGGACACCCTGCAGATCGGTTACGACGCGGCCCGGCAGTGGGTGCGGAAATGACCCGGGTGATCGTGGTGACCGGCGCGAGCGGCGGGGTGGGCCGGGCGGTGGCCCGCGAGTTCGCCCGGCGGGGTGACCGGGTGGCGCTGCTGGCCCGGGGGGAGGCCGGGCTGGCGGGCGCGGCGGCCGACGTGACGGCGGCCGGTGGGGTGGCGTTGCCGATCGAGGTGGACGTGGCCGACGCCGACGCGGTGGACGCCGCCGCGGCGCGCGTCGAACGTGAGCTGGGGCCGATCGACGTGTGGGTGAACAACGCCTTCTCCTCGGTGTTCGCACCGTTCACCGAGATCAGCGCGGCGGAGCTGCGCCGCACCACCGAGGTCACCTACCTCGGCATCGCCTACGGCACGAAAGCCGCGCTGGACCGGATGCTGCCGCGCGACAAGGGAACCGTCGTGCTGGTCGGCTCGGCGTTGTCCCGGCGCGGAATCCCGCTGCAGTCCGCCTACTGCGCCGCCAAGCACGCGATCTACGGGCTGTACGAGTCGGTCCGGTGCGAGCTGCTGCACGAGCGGTCTCAGGTGCGGATCACCATGGTGCAGCTTCCGGCGGTGAACACCCCGCAGTTCGACTGGTTGCGGTCCAAGCTGCGCTGGCAGGCCCAGCCGGTCCCGCCGATCTACCAGCCGGAGGTCGCCGCCCGCGCGATCGTCTACGCCGCCGATCACCCGCGGCACCGCGAGTACCACATCGGCGTGTCCACGGTGCTGACCGTGGCCGGCAACAAGGTCGTTCCCGGGCTGCTGGACCGGTACCTGGCGCGCACCGGCTACTCGTCGCAGCACACCGAACAGCGGCACGACGCGGACGCGCCGGGCAACCTGTGGCAGCCGGCCGACGACGCGCCGGGCACCGACCAGGGCGCGCACGGCCGGTTCGACCGCCGGGCACACGAGCACAGTCCGCTGCTGTGGGCGCGTCAGCACCGGGCCGCCCTGACGGCGGCCACGGCCGGCGCGGTGGCGGCGGGCGTCGGGGTGCTGCGGCTGGTGCGCCGATGATCAACCCGGCCCGAACCGCCGACCTGTGGTGGAAGAACGCGGTCATCTACTGCCTGGACGTGGAGACATTCTCCGACAGCAACGGCGACGGCCACGGCGACCTGCGTGGCCTCATCGACCGCATCGACTACCTGGCTGAGCTGGGTGTGACCTGCGTGTGGCTGATGCCGTTCTACCCCTCGCCGGAACGCGACGACGGCTACGACATCACCGACTACTTCGCCGTCGACCCGCGGCTGGGTTCGCTCGGCGACGTGGTCGAGCTGGTCCGCACGGCCCGCGACCGCGGCATCCGGGTGATCGCCGACCTGGTGGTCAACCACACGTCCAACCAGCACGCGTGGTTCAAGGACGCGCGCGCCAGCCGCGACTCGCCCTACCGGGACTGGTACGTGTGGCGCGACGAGCCGCCGCCGGACGCGGACAAGGGGGTTGTCTTCCCGGACAAGGAAAAGAGCCTGTGGACCTATGACGAGCAGGCCGGCCAGTACTACCAGCACTGCTTCTACAAGACCGAGCCGGACCTCAACGTCGCCAACCCGGCGGTGCGCGACGAGATCGCCAAGGTGATGGGGTTCTGGCTGGAGCTGGGGCTGTCCGGGTTCCGGGTGGACGCGGTGCCGTTCCTGTTGGACACCAAGGACAATCCGGAGGGCTCCCGGTTACCGGACCCGCACGAGTACCTGGCCGACCTGCGCGCGTTTCTCGGCCGCCGGCGCGGCGACGCGATCCTGCTCGGCGAGGTGAACCTGCCCTACGACGACACCATGGCGTTCTTCGGGCACGCCGACGGAGTCGGCGACCAGCTCACCATGTGCTTCGACTTCGTTGGTATGCAGGCGATGTACCTGTCGCTGGCGCGGCGCGACGCCACCCCGCTGGCGAAGGCGCTCGCCGACCGGCCGGAACCGCCGCGCGACGGGCACTGGGGCACGTTCGTGCGCAACCACGACGAACTGACCCTGGACAAGCTCACCGATGCCGAGCGCGCAGAGGTCTTCGCCGCGTTCGGTCCGGACCCGGACATGCAGCTCTACGGCCGCGGTCTGCGCAGGCGGATCCCGACCATGCTCGGTGGCGACCAACGCCGGATCCGGCTGGTGTACAGCCTGTTGTTCGCCATGCCGGGCACGCCGGTGCTGTTCTACGGGGAAGAGATCGGCATGGCCGAGGACCTGCGCGCCGAGGGCCGGCTGGCCGTGCGCACGCCCATGCAGTGGGAGCCGGGGCCGAATGGCGGGTTCTCCACCGCCGATCCGGCCAAGCTGCCCGGTCCGATCCCCGAGGGCCGCTACGGTCCGGACCAGGTCAACGTGGCCGCGCAGCGTTACGATCCCGAGTCGCTGCTGTCCTGGATCCGGCTGCTGATCCGCCGTTACCGCGAATGCCCGGAGCTGGCCTGGGGCGAGTACACCGTCCTCGACGCGGGCGACGACGCCGTCCTGGCCTACCGGTGCGACATCGACGGGGGCACGGTGCTCGCCGTGCACAACTTCGGCGACACCGAGACCACCGTCACGCTGAAGCTGGAGGGTGTCGACGACCCGGTCAGCCTGACCGAGCTGCTGTCCGAGACGCCGGCGACGGCATCCGACGACGGCCGGATCACGCTGGCGCTGGATCCCTACGGCACCCGGTGGTTACGCGTCCGGCACTGAGCATCACTGGTCCACCCGTGGCCGGTGCAGCTGGGTCGCGAGCACCGCGACCTGGGTGCGTCGCTGCAGGTTGAGCTTGGCCAGCAGGTGGGAGACGTAGTTCTTGACGGTCTTCTCGGCCAGGTGCATGCGTTCGCCGATCTGGCGGTTGGTCAGGCCCTGGCCGATCAGGTCGAAGACGGTGTGCTCCTGCTCGGTGAGGTCGGCCAGCGGGTCGTGGGCGGCGCGTTCGCGGCGGATCCGGTTCATCAGCGCGGTGGTGGTACGCGGGTCGAGCAGCGACCCGCCGTTGCCGACCGTGCGCAGCGCGTCGACCAGGTCGATGCCGAGCACCCGCTTGAGCACGAAACCCGACGCGCCCGCCAGGATCGCGTCCAGCAGTGCCTCGTCGTCGGCGTAGGAGGTCAGCATCAGGCAGTTCAGGTCCGGCTGCCTGGAGCGCAGCTCCCGGCAGAGCTCGACCCCGTTGCCGTCGCCCAGGCGCACGTCCAGCACCGCCACGTCGGTGGGCGTGCGCGGGATCCGGGCCAGTGCCTCGGCCACCGAGTCCGCCTCGCCGACGACTTCCAGGTCCGGCTCGAACTCGATCAGATCCGCCAGCCCGCGCCGCACGATCTCGTGATCGTCCACCAGGAACACCCGCACCATCGCCGCCACCTCCACCCCTACGTTAGGGCCGGCGCGCCGCCCCGGACACGCTCCTGCGACCCTGCCGGGCAGGGCCCAAAGTCCCTGCCGAACGCGCGTATAAATGATCATTTTGCGGCTGTGTTAGGGTTCCGGCTCGTTTCGGAATTGCGTGGTGGGTGAGAAGTCTGGAAACGACACGGAAAGTATCGGTCGGGCTACTGGCGATTCCGGTGGTTTTGCTCGCGGTGGCGGGATGCGGGGCGGACAGCGGGCGAATCGAGGGCGCGGAGGCCGTCGCCATGAGCGCGCCGAGCACGGTGAGCGCGATCCCGACCGTGCCCAGTGCCCCGGCCACGCCCCCGCCCACGAGTGCGGTTCCGTCCCAGCCGGTGGGCAAACCTGCGGCGCCTGCGCGGAACTGCGCCAACCCGGTGTTCACCACGAGCGACCCCGACGGCGGCTGGTCCAACGGCGGGTACTACGTGCACAAGAATGCCTGGAACCGGTCGGAGGCGGGACCGGAGACGCTGTACGCCTGCGCGTACAACAACTGGTACGTCGATTCCACCCAGGCCAAGACCACGTCGGTGAAAACCTATCCGAACGTGCACAAGGACATCAATGACCTGAACGGCGAACCGTTCAGCAAATACTCGACGATCACGTCCACCTTCGCCGGGCGCGGCCCCGGGGTGGGAATTTACAACGTCGCCTACGACATCTGGCTCAACGGAGTCGGCGACGGACCCGGCGTGACCGAGGTCATGGTGTGGACGGAGAACGTCAAGCAGGTTCCGTCCGGCCGCAGAACCGCCACGTACTCGGCGGGCGGCGTCGGCTACGACGTCTGGACCGGCCGAACCGGCTACGTCGCCTTCGTCGCGCAGCAGACGCAGTACTCCGGGCGGGTCGACCTCAAGGCCATGATCGCCTGGGCGATCGGCAAGGGCTACATCCCGGACAACCCCACGGTCAACCAGATCGGCTACGGCATCGAGTTCTGCTCGACCGGCGGCGGGTCGGCCCGGTTCACCCTCACCGACTTCTCCGTCACGATGAAATAGATCCCGCGCGCCACCTCGTGTTCTTCCGGCCACGCCTTGTGATGATACACGGCGACGTGATATGTATCATCATATCAGCGAGGGACGGGCTCGAGGAGGAGTCGGCGATGGCGGAGCTGAGCAGGCGCAAGATGTTGATGTCGGGTGGGTCGCTGGGCGCGCTCGGGGTGCTGGGCATGGCGTCCCCGGCGCAGGCGCGCCCGTTGTTGGAGTGGACCTGGCCGTCGAGCGGTTCCGTCGTGGGCAGCGGCCCCGGCGCCAACCCGCGGTGGGTGTGGGACGAGGAGGCCGACCCGGTCGTCGCGGGCCTGTTCGAACGCGGCGAGGTGCCGCTGGTCAACCGTCTGCTGTGGAACTGGAACCGCAACGACCAGCCGCTGCCGGACGGGCTTCCGGCGCAGCTGCGGGACTTCATCGAGCGCAACCGGGTGCTGCCGTCCTGGGCCGACCGGAACAAGCTGGAGCGGGCCGCGGACTTCAACGAGCGCCGGGGGTTGTACGTCAACCTGCTCAACGGTGTGGGTGGCGGCATGTTGAGCACCGCGATCCCGAAGGAGGCGCGCTCGGTCTACTACTCGGCAGGCGGCGCGGACATGGAGGACCGGGTCGCGAAGACGAGCATCCTGGGTTTCGCCGTCGGTGCCCTGAACGCCTACCGGCCCAACGGCACCTGCATGGTCAACGCCGTGAAGACCAGGCTGGTGCACGCGGCGGTGCGGCACCTGCTGCCGCAGTCGCCGCACTGGCAGGGCGAGGTTCCGATCAGCCAGGAGGACATCCTGGTCACCTGGCACACCCTGCCGACCTACGCGATGCGCAAGATGCTGGAGTGGAACGTCCCGATCCCGCCGGTCGACCGCGAGGCGTACCTGCACGTGTGGCAGGTGACCGCGCACCTGCTGGGCGTCCGGGACGAGTACATCCCCGCCACCTGGGACGCCGCCTACGCCCAGTCCGACCAGGTGCTGCCGCCGAACATGGGCCCGACCCCGGAAGGCGTGGAGCTGACCGACATCCTGCTGAGCCAGCTTGCCGAGCAGACCAGCCCGGGCAGCATCAGCCGGCCGCTGTGCAACGCGCTGGCCCGGTTCCTGGTCAGTGACCAGGTGGCCGGCTGGGACCAGATCCCGCGCGAGCCGTTCTGGGAGGGCACGATCCGGACCGTGTGGCCGATCCTGGTGCGGTTCCGGGAAGGGCTCATCCCGCTGCCGCTGGTGCCCGAGATCGCCTGGACCGTCGACGAGGCGCTGCGCCGGTACATCCTCTTCTATCTCACGAAGGGGCAGGAAACCAAGATCGTGATCCCGACCGGCAACCGGCCGGGCTGACCGCGCCATGACCGACGCCGAACACATCGGCCGGCGGCGGTTCCTCGGGTACGTGCTCGCCGCGCCGACCCTGGTGACCGCCGCCGAGCTGGGCCTGGCGCGGGTGGCCGACGCCCGGCAACCGCAGGACATCACCGACATCGTGGACCTCAACGACCTGATGACGGTGGCGGCGCTGCCGACCTCGGGGCTGATCTCGGTCGAGGTCAACCCGGACGGCACCGTGTCGTTCGCGTTGCCCCGGGCCGAGGTCGGGCAGGGCATCACGACCTCGACGGCGATGCTGATCGCCGAGGAGCTCGCCGTGCCGGTGGACCGGGTGCGGGTCACCCTGGCCGACGCCCGGCCGGAGCTGGTGTTCAACCAGCTCACCGGCGGATCGAACACGACCATCGCGACCTACCTCCCGATCCGGGTCGCCGCCGCGATCGCCCGGCAGCGGCTGCTGGACGCCGCGACGGCCGAGCGCGGCTCCCCGGTGACCGACCTGCGCGGGGTCGACATCGGCGCGCTCGCCGGCAAGGCCGCCAGCACGCGGACCAGGCAGGTGTCCGTGACGCTGACGGCCCGGGAGAACTTCACCGTCATCGGCCGCCCGCACAACCGGATCGACGCGCTGGCCGCGGTCACCGGGGCCAAGAAGTTCGCGATGGACCTCGACGTCCCGGGGGCGAAGCCGACCATGGTGTGCCGCCCGCCCACGATCAACGGCAGGGTCGGCTCGGTGGCCAACCTCGCCGAGGTGCGCGCCATGCCGGGGGTCACCGACGTCGTGGTGATCTCCACCGGGGTGGCGGTGCGCGCGGAGACGTTCGGCCAGTGCATCGACGGCATCCGGGCGCTGCGCGTGTCCTGGCGGCCGGGCACCGCCGAGGGCAAGTCCGACGAGTCCGTGCTTCGGGAGCTCGAGCGCGCGGAGCTGCCGCTCGGACTCCCGTCCCCAACTCCGAGTGTGGAAGCCAGGTTCGTCTTCCAGTTCCGCGGCAACAGTGCGCTGGAACCCAACTGCGCGGTCGCCGACGTGCGGGCCGACCGCGCGGAGATCTGGTCGGCGCTGAAGTCGCCGATCGTGGCCAGGCAGGCGATCGCCGCGCGGGTGGGTCTGCCGCTCGGCCGGGTCACCGTGCACGTGACCGAGGGCGGCGGTTCCTTCGGCCGCAAGCTGTTCTTCGATGCCGCGCTGGAAGCCGCGGAGGTGTCCAAAAAGGTCGGCAAGCCGGTCAAGCTCATGTGGCACCGCGCCGACGACTCCCGCCAGGGCCGCGCGCACCCGATGGCCACCTCCCGGGTGCGCGCCAGCTACCTCGGCGGCACCGTGCTGTCCTACCACCAGCGGCACACCAGCGTCGCCACCGACCTCGGCCACGGGCTCGGCGAGATCATCACGGCCCTGGCCGCCCGGCTTCCGGTGGGCGACATCGGGTTCTCCGAGACGTTCTTCCAGCTCAGCCAGACGATGTCGTACAACTTCGGGCTCACCACCCGGCTGCTGGCCGAAACCGACGACGGCTTCAACACCGGCAGCATGCGCAACGTCTACTCCCCGGACGTCACCTGCGCGCGGGAGCTGGTCGTCGACCAGCTCGCCGCGCGGATGGGCCGCGACCCCTACCGGTTCCGGCGCGACTTCCTGCGCGACAACCGGTCCCTTGGCGTGCTCGACACGGTCGCCGGGGCCGGCGGGTGGGGCAGGGCGATGCCGGCCGGCACCGCGCAGGGCATTGCCCTGCATGCCGAGTACAAGTCGGTCAGCGCGGCACTGGTGGAGATCGACTGCCGGCCGGCGACCGTGAACCGGCCCATCCGCGACGGCGTCACCGGCCCGCGGGTGACCAAGGTCGTCTTCGCCGTGGACGTCGGCCTCGCGGTCAACCCGCGCGGCCTTGAGGCACAGATGATGGGCGGCATCTGCGACGGCATCGCGCTCGCCCTGACCTCCAGCCTGCACCTGCGCTCCGGGTACTTCCTGGAAGCGAGCTGGGACAACTACTTCTACACCCGGCAGTGGAACAACCCGCTGGAGCTGCGGATCATCGTCATGCCCAGCACGTCGGACAACCCCGGCGGCGCAGGCGAACTGGCCGTCGCCGCGTCGATGGCCGCGGTCGCCTGCGCCTACGGCCGCGCGACCGGGACCATGCCGACCCGCTTCCCGATCAACCACGGCACGCTCTCCTTCGAACCCAAACCGACCGTCCCGCCCGTGCCCCAGTCCCCGACCGACGGCCGCGCCGGCTGAGCAAGGAGAACCCCGTGCCCGAGCACACCTTCCGCGTCAACGGCGAGCGGGTCACCGTCGACGTCGCCGACGACGTCCGCCTGCTGTGGGTGCTCCGCGACATCCTCGGGATCACCGGGCCCAAGTACGGCTGCGGCGTCAACGTCTGCAAGGCCTGCACCAGCCACCTCAACGGCGACGCGGTGAGCCCCTGCGCGATCCCGGTCGGCGACCTGCGGCCCGACGACGAGGTCACCACGATCGAAGGGCTTCCGGCCACGGTGGGGGAGGACCTGCACCCCATGCAGCAGGCCTGGCTCGACCACGACGTCGCGCAGTGCGGCTACTGCCAGCCCGGCCAGATCATGGCGGCCGTGGCGCTGGTCCACCGGGTCGCCGCCGAAGGCCGGCAGATCACCGACGCCGACCTCGACGGCCTGCGCAACATCTGCCGCTGCGGCACCTACACCCGGATCCGCGACGCCATCCGGACCGGCGCCCGCGACATGTAGCTCACTCCTGCGGCTCCAGCATCGGCACGAGGAAGCGTCGCGCCAGGTCGGCCAGTTGCCCGTCGTCGTCGATGTCGACGACGTGGCTGGGAATGACGAGAAAGGAGGCGGAGATCCGGACCATCATCTCGGCCGCGAGGTCGGTGTCGAGGTCCTGGGAGACGTTGCCGGCGTGCTGCTCGCGGCGCAGCTGACCGGCGACGAACTGCCGCACGGTGGCGAGGGTCTGCCCGCCGTCGCCGATCATCGAGGCCACCAGCAGGTTCGGCTCCATGTCGATCAGGCCACCGATCAGCGGGTTGCCGCGGATGGCGCGCAACGAGCTGACGAACCCCAGCACCACCCGGTCGGCGACGGTCTCGGCCCGTTCGATGTCGATGAGGAACTGGTCGAAGTACCGGCGGAACTCGCGCCGCACCACGTGCTCGACGAGGACGTCCTTGCTGGCGAACCGCCGGTAGACGGTGATCCGGGAGACCCCCGCCCGCCGCGCCACATCCTCCACAGTGGACCGCTGGATGCCCATCCGGGAGAACTGCGCGTACGCCGCGTCGAGAATCCGCGCCCGCGTCGCGTCGGTGTCGTCGACCCCTGCGATGGCGTCGGTGTACGCCCGCTCCAGCACCGACTCCGCGCCGGACGACAGGAGTCCCGACAACGCCGGATCCATGATCACCTCCGATGACCGCCTTGACCGTGTGCACCATCGTCAACCATCATGAGATGATACACAGATCCTCGATCTGTTTCCCTGTATCAGGAATGCGCTTGGCTTGGCTCAGAGTAGAGGAGCGAGGGCATGGACAATCTCAACAGGCGCAACGTGTTGAAGGCGGGCGGGGCCTTGGGCGCGATCGGTGCGCTGAGCATGGCGACGCCCGCGCAGGCGGTGCCGTGGACCTGGTCGGCCAAGGGCTCGGTGGCCGGTGTGGGCGACGAGGTCGACCCCCGGTGGGTCTGGGACCCGGAGGCCGACCCCGTCTCCGCGGCGATCATCGAACGGGGTGAGGTGGCCAGGGTCAACGCCCTGCTGCGGACCTGGACCAGGAACGGCCAGCCGCTGCCGGCCGGGTTGCCGGCGGACCTGCGGGACTTCATGGAGCAGGCCCGCCAGCTGCCGTCCTGGGCCGACCACGGCAAGCTGGCCACCGCGTTCGAGTTCAACCAGCGCCGCGGCCTGTACCTCGGCCTGCTCTACGGGCTGGCCAGCGGGATGATGTCCACGGTCATCCCCAAGGAGGCGCGCGCGGTCTACTACTCCCAGGGCGGCGCGGACATGCAGGACCGCATCTCCAAGACCGCCAAGCCCGGCTACGACATCGGCACCCGCAACGCCTTCGCGCCGGACGGCGAGATGATCGTGACCTGCGTCAAGACCCGCCTGGTGCACGCCGCGGTGCGCCACCTGCTGCCCCAGTCGCCGCAGTGGGACGCGGCCGCCCCCGAGCAGATCCCGATCAGCCAGGCCGACATGATGGTCACCTGGCACAGCCTGCCCACGACCGTCATGCAGAAACTGGTCGCCTGGCGGGTGCCGATCCCGGCCGACCAGTCGACGGCGTTCCTGCACTCGTGGCAGTTGGGCGCGCACATGTTGGGCATTCGGGACGAGTACATCCCGGCGTCGTGGTCGGAGGCCAACTCCCAGGCGGCGCAGGTGCTGACCCCGATCCTGGCGCCCACTCCCGAGGGCATCAACCTCGCCGACATCCTGCTCAACCTCGGTAGCCCGGTCGACGCCGGCATCCTCAGCAAGCCGATCCTGGGCGCGTTCACCAGGTTCATGCTCGGCGACCAGATCGCCGGCTGGCTGCGGATCCCGCGCGAGCCGATCTGGGACCCGCTGCTGCGCACGGCCTGGGGCCCGTTCATCGCCGTGCGCGAAGGACTGCTCCCGTTCCCGCTCGCGCCGGAGGCCTACTGGCTGTTCGACGAGTTCCTCCGCCGGGCCGCGCTGCTGTTCCTGTCCGAGGGGCAGACGATCAGCATCGAGATCCCGGACACCAACCGTCCCTCCTGACGTGTTGGCCGACCGGGCGAGGTTGGGGGCCCGCCGTGGGGCCGCCGACCTCGCCCGGTGCCGGTGTCCAGGGCGGGGCGATGTTCCAGGTCACGTCGGCCGGGAAGTTGGCCGCCGACTCGTAGGGGTTGGGGCCGCCGTTGGCGGCCAGCCAGAGCTCGGCGTTGAAGTGGCGCAGGAACTTGCCCGGGAAGTCCACGGCGTCCAGGGAGATGTTTCCCCCGGCCAGTCCCGGCCGGCTGCACCAGGTGGCGTCGCGCCGGTAGAGGTCGGAGCCGTCGTTGGGGTCCTTGCGCAGCCGGGAGTTGGCGTGCCGGAGGTACTGGCCGGGGAAGTTCACCGACTCGAACGAGTAGCAGGTGGGATCGGCCAGACCGGCGACGACCCGCCAGGTGGCGTCGGCCTTGAGCAGCGCGGTGCTGGCGGCGTCCACGTGCTCGGTGAAGCCCAGGCCGTTCTGGTGCCGCGCGTAGCGGTCGGTGAAGCCGGGTGTGGTGACCCGCAGGGAGATGCGGCTGCCGACCGGCAACGGCGCGGCGGGCAGCACCCGGGCGCCGGTGAGCAGCGCCCGGTTGGCCGCCCGCACCGCCGCCACATCGACCTTGAGCACCGCGCGGTCATAGGTGTAGAGGCCGTTGGCCTCGTTCTCCACATCGGTGAGCTGGGTGTAGATCGCCGCGGACAGCCCGGTTCGCGGCACCAGTCGCGCCACCCCGGCGATCAGGCTGACGTAGCGGTCGGTGAGCACCTGGCCGTTGGGCACCATCTCGTAGCCGAACCCGTTGCCCGGGCTCCATTCGTGCCCGGCGACCCGCAGGCCCAGCCCGCCGTACTCACCGAGTTGCGCCACCCGCGTCGCGCTCGGCCGCTGCGGGCTGCCCGGCCCGACATAGATGTGGTCGTCCACCGTGTCCCCGTTGCCGCCGTCGAACCCGCAGCAGTTGGATCCCGAGTTGTTGTCCACCAACCGGCTCGGGTCCCAGCTCTTGACCAGGTCGGCGATCCGGGCCGGGTCGTACACGCCCCAGCCCTCGTTGAACGGCACCCACTGCACGATCGAGGTCACGCTGCGGTGCGCGTCGACCAGTTCGCGCAGTTCGGTCTCGAAGTTCGCCCGGGCCGCGGCATCGGGGTTGCGCCCGGTCGGCATCGACGGCATGTCCTGCCATACCAGCAGTCCCAGCCGGTCGGCCCAGTAGAACCACCGGTCCGGCTCGACCTTGATGTGCTTGCGCACGGTGTTGAACCCGAGATCCTTGTGCGCCTGCAGGTCGAACCGCAGCGCGGCGTCGGTCGGCGCGGTGTAGATCCCGTCCGGCCAGTAGCCCTGGTCCAGCGTGCCCACCTGGAAGACGAACCGTCCATTGAGGACCGGCCGGAGCACGCCGTCCTGCACGGCCTTGCCCACCGAGCGCATGCCGAAGTAGCTCGTCACCGCGTCCCTGCCGGTGAGCGTCACGTCCAGGTCGTAGAGGAAGGGGTCGTCCGGCGACCACAGCCGGGCGCCCGGCACCGGCACCGCGATCTCGGTGTTCGCCGGCCCGGAACCGCGACCGATCACGGTGGGCCCGGTGCGCACGGTCACCGTGGCGGTGCCGCTGGCGGCCCGCACGATGACCCGCACCCGGGCGCCGGGCACGTCCGGGGTGATGTCCAGCCGGGTCACGTGGTTCGACGGGGTCGGTTCCAGCCAGACCGTCTGCCAGATTCCCGAGGCCGCGGTGTAGAAGATGCCACCGGGGCTGCGCCGCTGCTTGCCGACCGGCTGGCCGCCCGCGTCGACCGGGGCGAAGACCCCGACGATCAACTCGTTGGCGCCGGCGGCCAGCCGGGCGGTGATGTCGAAGGAGAACTTCCCGTACCCGCCGGTGTGCGAGCCGACCCGGACGCCGTTGACCCAGACCTCGGCCATCCAGTCCACCGCGCCGAAGTTGAGCCGCACGGACCGGCCGGACCAGGCCGCCGGGACGGTGAACGTGCGGCGGTACCACATCCGGTCGGAGTGCGCCGCGATCCCGGACAACGCCGACTCGATCGGGAACGGCACCAGGATCGACTGCGCCAGGGTCTGACCGAACGGGGGAGCCGCGCCGGCCGCGGCCGGCGCGAACTCCCAGACCCCGTTGAGGTTCTGCCAGTCCGGCCGGGCCAGTTGCGGCCGCGGATACTCGGGCAGGGCGTTGGCCGGGTTCACCTGAGCGGTCCACGGTGTGGACAGCGGTGCGGGTTTCGGTTGCCAGGCGGCGGTTTCGGTGGGCGCCGCCACCGCCGGGACACCGGACAGCACGAGCCCGGTCACCACGAACGGCAGCAGCCAGCGCAGGGGAGGCATGCCACCATTAACTCCCCACCACCGCACGGCCGGAAAGTACGGGTTTCGCCTAGGTGCGTGCCGCCGCCGGCTTCAGGTGCCGGGCGAAGAACCGGTTCGCGTCGTCCCCCTCGAACCCGGGGACGCCGGTGTGCCCGCCCATGTTGGCGTGCAGCGTCTTCTCCGGGGAGCCGAAGGCGTCGAACAGGTCCAGCGCCAACTGCCGGTCGTTTCCCTCGTCGTCCCACTGCAGCAGGACCAGCAGCGGGATGGTGACCTGCCGGGCCTCGTCGAACATGCTGCGGGGCACGAAGCTTCCGGCGAAGAGCACGGCGGCGCGGATGCGCGGCTCGACCACCGCCAGCCGCAGGCCGACGGCGATCACGCCGCCCGAGTACCCGACCGGACCACCGATGCCGGGCAGCGCCAGCAGGGCGTCCAGGGCGCCGCGCCATTCCGGGACGGCCGCATCGACCAGTGGGCGGACGAGCGCCTCGACGATGTCGTCGCCGACCGGCTCGCCGGCCGCCAGCGCCCGGCGCAGGTCGGCGCGCGCCTGCTCGGCGGCGGCGGACCGGGGCCGCTCCCCGGCCCCGGGTAGCTCGATGGTGGCCGCGGCGAAGCCCTCCGCCACGCAGTGCCGGGCCCGGGCCGCCAGCCGGGGGTACATCGCGGGCAGTCCGCCGGGGTGGCCGAGGAGGATCAGCGGGGCCGGTGCGGACGCGGGCGTCCACAGGATGCCGGGGATCTCGCCGAGGGTGAACCCACGCTCGAGGACGCCGTCGTCGAGGCGCTGTTCGGAGGTGAACCGCATGGTCGTGCCTTTCGGGAGTGCTGTGGGCGGCGCTCCCGGACGACCTATCGCCCGACCATGACCCCGCAGGGGAGCACCCGTGTCGATACGTTCACGGATACCACCTCCTCGGTCTCTCGCACGGCCGCCGGAAAGGTAGCAGGGGCCGCGTGGTCCGCCAACGGGTTTTCGCGCCAGGCTCCGGGTCAGGTGCGGGTCACCCGCAGCGTGTAGCCGCGGGCGAGCAGGTCGAACCGGACGCCGGCCTCGGCGTAGCTGGACACCTCGCCGGCGCCGAGGTCGAAGGTGGCGTCGCCCAGCGGGTCCCCGCAGGCGGCGGTCGCCGGGTGGGCGTCGACCACCCGCACCGGACCGGAGCCGGAGTTGACGGCCGAGTCGACCCGGTAGATCAGCACTCCGGTGTCGCAGGCGGCGGCGTCCAGGCCGGCCCGGGTGCGGACCTCCGCGACCAGGGCGGTGGTCGTCCCGGTGCGGACGACGACGGCCTTGACGCCGCCCGGGGCCGACAGCGGGGTGAGGGTGTGCTGGGTGGTGCCGGGTGCGTTGACACAGCCGAGTTGGGCGGTGTCCAGCCAGCCCAGCTTCCACTTGTGCCAGGCGAGGTTGTCCGGCGCCGGGCCGCTGATCAGACCCATCAGGTCCCAGCCGCCCACGAACGGGTGGCCGCCGGCATACGCGTACAGGTCCGGCAGGCTGAACGTGTGCCCGGACTCGTGGTTGAGCACCTTGAAGCCCCAGCGCCACATGTCCTGGCCGAAGGTCACCACCTGGCGGAACTCACGGCCGTCGGCGGCGACGCCGCGGCCGGCCGGGGCCAGGAGCGTCGGTGAGAAGGAGATCGCGGCCGCGGCGCGGTTGGGCACGACGTACAGGAGTTGGTAGCCGCGGAAGTCCACCGCGGCGTCGGCGGCCCGGACCGCGTCGGCGATGTAGGTGCGGTGCGTGGCGAAGCTCAGCCCGCGCTGGAAGCCGTACGCGGTCGACGGTTGCGGCATCCGGAACCAGCGGTGCACCGGGGTGACGTCCAGGGTGAGCCGGCCGTAGGAACTGGTCGCGAACCACTGCGGGCCGCCCGGGACGAGGTTGGCGTAGTCGGTGGCGGTCGGTTCGGTGGCCGGCGTGTCCGGGAAGTCGACGAAGATCGTCACAGCGGACACCCGCCCGACGGGCCGGACGAAGTTCGCCCAGTTCGTCGGCCCCTCGGACAGGTTCGCTCCGGTGTTGGGCAGCGCGCACGGGCCGGACACGTCCGCCGCGGCTACCGGGGTCGCGACACACCCGAGCAGGACGGCGGCGGCGAGCACGAGCCGGGATCGCATGGCACCCTCACGGTGTTCGATATACCGAACCATGTTCCAGATCCTGTACATCGCACCATAACAGCGCGCTCCGGCTCAGGACAGCACGCGATAGGTCACGTGCAGGACCGTCGACGCGGCCCGCGCCGTCACCTGCTCGAGCTTCAGTGGCGGGACGCCGTCGAACAGCCGGGTGCCGGCGCCGAGCGTGAGCGGCACGATGTGCAGCCGCATCTCGTCGAGCAGGCCGGCGGTGAGGTACTGGTTGATCGTGGTGGCGCCGCCGTGGATCGAGACATCGCCATCGCCGGCCGCCGCGCGTGCCTGGGCCAGCGCCGACTCGATGCCGTCGGTGACGAAGTGGTAGGTGGTGCCGCCCGCCATCGGCTGCGGGTCGCGGGCGTGGTGGGTGAGCACGAACACCGGAGCGTGGAACGGCGGATCTTCGCCCCACCAGCCGTTCCACTCCCGGTCCCACTCGCCCCGCACCGGGCCGAACATGTTGCGCCCCATGATGAAGGCGCTGCCCTCGGTCATCCGGTCGACCTCGGCCCGGTTCTCCTCGGCGGTCTCGAACGCCCAGCCGTGCAGTTTGTCGCCCCAGCCGTCGCCGCCGTCGTCGCCGAACGGCCGCTCCTCGGTCTGGTTCGGCCCGGCCGAATACCCGTCGGCCGAGATCGTGAGCTCGCAGATCACCTTGCCCATTCGTGTTCTCCTCCCCAGTGCGGCTTCTTGTTCGCGTCAGCGTGAAAGACCCGGACGCACAGATATCCTCCACCGGCGTCAAGCTCGCCGCACCGGCTTTCGAATACGATCACCGTATGCGATTCGCGATCAAGACCAGGCCGGAACACCAGACGTGGCAGCAGATCCGGGACGTGTGGCTGGCCGCGGACGAGATCGACCTGTTCGAAAGCGCGTGGAACTGGGACCACTTCTACCCGCTCTCGGGTGACCTCACCGGGCCGAACTTCGAGGGGTGGTCGATGCTGGCCGCGTTCGCGGAGTCGACCCGGCGCATCCGGCTCGGCTGCCAGGTCACCGGGATGATCTACCGGCACCCGGCGGTGCTGGCCAACATCGCGGCGACGGTGGACATCATCTCCGAAGGCCGGCTCGAGCTCGGGCTCGGCGCCGGCTGGAACCAGCACGAGTGCGACGCCTACGGCATCGAACTGCCGCCGCTGCGGGAGCGGTTCGACCGGTTCGACGAAGGCGTCGAAGCGATCGTCGGCCTGCTCAGCCAGACCACGACGACGCTGGCCGGCCGGTATGTCCGGCTCACCGAGGCGCGCTGCGAGCCCAAGCCGGTGCAACGCCCGCATCCGCCGATCACCATCGGCGGACGCGGGCCGAAACGCACCCTGCGGGCCGCGGCGCGCTGGGCCCAGCAGTGGAACGTGATCGTTTCCAACGCGCAGGAGTGGTTGGGACTCAAGGAGATCCTGCGGCAGCACTGCGCCGACCTCGGCCGCGATCCCGCGGAGATCACCTGCTCGGTCAACGTGCGCCTGGACCGCGACCCGGATCCGGGCAGAAGCCTGGCGATCGCGCTGGAGGACGTGGCCGCCTACCGGGCCGCCGGTGTCGATCTCGTGGTGCTGAACCTGCCGTACGGGGCCGATCCGGCCAGCCTGCGGCCGCTCGCCGACGCGTTGGCCTGAGTGGACCTGGCAGGATCGGTCAGCGTGATTCTGCATATCGCGGCCCGGGCGGACTACCGGCCGGGTGAGCCGTACCGGCCGGCCTCGCTGTCGACCGAGGGTTTCATGCACTGCTCGGACTTCGGCACCGTGCACCTGCCGGCGAACCGGATCTTCGCCGGCCGCACCGACCTGGTGCTGCTGGTGATCGACCCGGCCCGGCTCGACGTGCCGCTGCGCTGGGAGGCGGGCGACCCGCCGGATCCGGCCGGCATCTGGTTTCCGCACGTCTACGGACCGGTTCCGGCGCGGGCCGTGGTCGCCGTGCACGACTTCCCGCCCGGCCCGGGCGGGTTCCGGCTGCCGGCCGCCCTCGCCGTCAGCTCAGGTGCTGCCGCCAGGAGTGCCGGGGAGTGAAGCCGAGGTCCCGGCCGGCGCGGTCGACCGACAGCAGGGTCTCGTACTCGCCGACCTCCCTGGTCAGTGGCGTACCGGGGAAGACCTCCTCGAGCAGCCGCGCCGACGGGCGGTTCATCACCGTGTCGGCCGCGGCGATGATGTAGCTGGTGCTGCCGCTGACCTTCGCCGCCAGCGCCTGGCGGCAGGCCGCCGCGACATCGCGCTGGTCGACGTAACCCCACAGATTCCACTTGCGCGCCAACGGATCGGACCACACCCGCGCCAGCCGGGGGTACTCGGCGGGGTCGAAGATGTTGGAGAACCGCAGGGCGACGAACGGTATCCCGGACCAGGCCGCGAACTGCCCGGCCACCGTCTCCGTGGCGACCTTCGACAGCGCGTAGGACGTCGTGGGGAACGGATAGTGGTCCTCGTCGACCGGGGCATAGCGCGGTGGGGTGTCGAACGGCAGGCCGAGGGTGGTCTCGCTGGAGGCCCACACCACGCGCCGGTGGCCCAGCCGGGTCGCGGCGCTGAACACGTTGTAGTTCATGGCGATGTTGGCCGTGAACGTGGTGGCCGGCGGATGGATGCCGGGCGCCGGGATGTTCGCCAGGTGCACCACCGCCTCCGCGTTGTCCAGCGCCTCGACGGCCTGCCCGAAGTCGGTCAGGTCGGCGAGCAGCACCTCGACCCCGAGGTCCGCGCCGGGCCTGCGCAGGTCCGTGGCGACGACCTGATGGCCGTGCTCCAGCAACTCCCGCACCACGACCCGCCCGGCCCGCCCGCTGGCACCGGTCACACACACAGTCGTCATGGCCTGATCCTGGCAGGCCGGTCAGGCGGACGGGCCGGTGCTCAGGCAGAAGGGATGCCCGGCCGGGTCGGTCAGAACCCGCGCCGCCGGCCGGTTCGGCTGGTGGTCCGGTTTTCCCGCCCCCAGGCCCAGCAGCCGGCCCTCGGCCTCGTCGAGGTTCTCGACCGTGAAGCAGATGTGCAGCTGCTGGGGCACGACCTGGTCGGGCCAGGTCGGCGCCCGGTAGCCGTCGACCCGCTGAAACCCGAGGAACAGCCCGTCCTCCCGGTTGAGGCCGGCGAAGTCGGCGTCCGACCGGGGGTGCGGTTCGAGGCCGGTGGCCTGTTGGTAGAAGGCCATCAGCGCCAGCGGGTCAGGACAGTCCAGCGTGATCGCGCTGATCGTCATCCGGTGGGCGACGACACCTCCTCCGCTCAACCGTCGACACTCTCCTCGGTGCGCGAGTTGCACCGGAACCTCCACTCGGAGGTGCTCCCGTCGGCCAGGCAGACGTCGATCCGGACGGTGTCGCCCGGTCCGATGTTCGTGTTGCCCGCGTGCGTGTACGGGTCGTAGATCAGCGGTGCTCCCGCCAGCCCGTTGCTGTTGTAGCGCTCGCCCAGCTTGACCCCGTTGCGGTAGGCGATTCCCCAGACTCCGTAGCCGTCGGAGCAGTAGTCGTGGATCACGAGGTAGTCGTCGTTGTTGCCGCCGCCGGGGGCGCCGGGGCCGTTGTCGACGAAGTCCACCGCCCCGCAGCCACCCAGCAACGTGGCCACGCTGAAGCTGTCGTCGACGGCGACCGACGCACCGGCCGCCCCGGACATCACCACCGGCACGGCGACCGCCAGTATCGACACCGTGGCGAACCTCGACGTTCTCCGAGTCCTGAACATGGCGCTCCTCAAAACCAGCCCAAATGGCTGAATTCGCGAATGGTTTCGGTAACCCCCGCGGAACACATTACGGAGCCCGTCAACAGGCACGACGGGTGTGCGCCGGGCCGATTCCGAAAACGCACAAATGCCCGGCGGAGAATTACCTGATCACGCCGAACCGGCTGGGAGTTGTGCGGTTGTGCGGTCCGTTGCGCGGTCCTCGCCGGGGACGCCGACGATGGGCTTCGCCCAGGACCTGCCGTGGGTGTTCTTGAGGATCAGGTACTCCGCGTCGACGTGTGGCTCGATCGCGCTGTGCTTGTCGTTGGGGGCGCCGATGACGAGTTGGAAGCCCAGCCCGCGCCAGGCGCCGATGGCCCGGCCGGTGAAGTGCGCGTCGGCCTTGATGAGTGCCTCGTCGAGGAACACGGGGGCGTAACGCGGGCGCTGCGCTCCGGCGTCGCCCAGTTGGTAGCGCAGCGCGGCGCCGACGATGAACGCGACCAGTTCCTGGGACTCGCCGCCGGACTTCTCCCCGATGTGGTCGTACACCGCGACGTGCCCGCCGGCCAGGTCGCACTTCTCGGCGCTGATCCGGACGTGGTTGCGCACGTCGACCAGATCGGCGAAGTCGGGCGCGGTGCGGCGGATGCGGTCGATCACCCTGGCCATCCGGTGGTAGGCGCGTTCCCGGTCGGCGTCCGTGGCCGCGTCGTCGATGGCGGCCCGCACGTCGCGCAGGTCCTTGCGGAACCGGGCGCGCACCGCGGAGTGGCTCTCCTGCGGGTCGATGCGCAGCCGGTGGCCGTCGTCGGCGAACGGCAACCCGGCGAGGATCCGGTTCACCGGGTCGATCCGGTCCCGGATCTCCCGGACGGCGGCCGCGAGCTCACTGTCCAGGCTGGTCAGGTCGTTGCCGGAGAGCTTGAGCAGACTGTCGCGCCACTCGGACTCCAACTCGTGCAGGCCGCTGGTCTCCAGATCGGTGAGCAGGCGGTCGAAGTCGCGGTAGGAGGCGTCCGGGTCGGTGCCCAGGTTGGGGTTCGGCCAGCGCTCGACGAACATCGAGAACGTGTCGTGCAGCGCCTTCTGCGACCGGCTGATCGACTCCGCCGCCGACTGCCGGTCGGCGTGCAGCCGCTCGGTCGCCCGCCTCATCGCGGCGTCGAACTCCGCCAGCGCCGCCGCGGGCCCGGTGTCGTCCGGGGCGCCGTCGAACAGCGCCGCCAGGTACGCCCGGTGTTCCCGGCTCACCTCGGCCCCGGCCGCCGCCGCGGTGTCCAGTGCCTGCTGGGCGTGGTCGACCTCGTCGACGGTCGCCTCCCAGGACGCGCCGAGCGTCGCCGCCCGGTCCTTCTGCTGGCCGATCAGCTCGGTCAGCCCGGTGACCCGCATCTTGAGCTGGTCCGCTTCCCGCTGCAGCCGGTCGATCTCCGGGTTGCCCGCGCGGACCTCGTCGACGACGCGGGTCCAGCGGTCCCGTTCGGCGCCGACCGACCCGACGTCCACCTGGTCCCAGGACAGCTCCGTCAACGTCTGGTAGGCGGTGCGTCTGGCCTCGAACGAGTTGAGGTCCGTCTCCGCCTCGGCCACCCGGGTGACGGCGTCGTCCAGGCGGTCGTGGGCCCGGTCGATCCGCTGCTCGAGGTCGGCGAGCAGCCTGCTGTTGGTGAACCCGAGCTGGTTGGACCGGCCGTGTCCGCCGTGCCCGCCCCGGCCGCGTTCGGAGGTCTGGCCGGTGATCGTCAGTGCCTTGGGGTACTGCGCCAGCAGCCTGGGGGTCTCGACGCAGACGAAGTCGAACCGGCGGGCGAGCTCGCTCTTGAGCCAGGCGGTGAACGGCGACGGCCGGTAGTCGAGCCGGCCGGGCAGCGTCTTGTCGTCCAGCCCGACCTCGTCGCGCAGCCCGGTGCGCACCCCCTCGAACTGGATGCGCCGGGCGACCGGCACCGCGTTGATCGCCTCGCGGAACGCGCTCAGCCTGCCGGCCTCGATCAGCATCCGGGTGGCGAACCCGCCGAGCGCGAGGTTGAACGCCTCCCGCCACGGTTCGAACTCCGTTCGCACCTCGATCAGCTCGCCGACGAACGGCAGGTCGGCCGGGGTGAGCCCGGCGGCCTCGGCCAGCGCGGCGCGGGCGGTGTGCAGGTCGGTGGGGATGTTGCCGCGGCGGGCCTTGACCGCCTTGTGCTCCGCGCGCAGCACGGTCAGGTCGTGCTCGGCCTCCTTCCGCTCCGCCATCGCCTCGGCGAACCGGTTCTGGGCGGTCCTCCTGGCGTCGGTGTCGGCGAGCATCCGGTGCGCCGACTCGACCAGCGCGGCGAAGTCCGGTCCGCTCGACACGGTGGCGCCGATGGTGCCCAGCACCCGGTCCAGCCGTTCCCGCGAGCGCTCGACCTCGGCCAGCCGCTGCTCCACGCCGCGGATCTCGCGCAGCGCGGTGTCCAGCCGGTCGCCGCCGGAGGCGCGCAGGGTGTCGGCGACCGCGTCGCGCTGGGCCTCGGCGGTCTTGATCAGCGTGGCCGTCTCGCGCACCTCCTGCTCGGCCCGGCGGTGCCGCCGGCCCAGGTCCGCCTCGGCCGCGCGCAACAGGTCGAGCCGGCGTTCGTGTCGCCACAACGCGGCGGGGGAGGACGCGTCGGTGAACGATCCGACGTCGTCGATCACCCGCAGGCGGGTCGCCGCGCCGTCGATGACCTCCCGGTGCTCGCGGATCGGGGTCAGCGCCTTCACCTGCTGCCGGGCGGTGATCATCCGGTCCCGGGTGCCGGACAGCTCGTCGAACTGCTGGACCACCTCCGCCGCGGTGGCCAGTGTGGACGGTTCCTCCAGCACCATCGTCTTGTACAGCGCGTCGACGGTGGTGATCTGCTGACCGGCCTGGATCCGGCCGAGCAGCCCGACCGCCTTGTGCCCGTCGCCCGCGGCGCCGATGCCGAGCGTGCTGTGCAGCCGCGCGGTGAAGTCCCGGTCGGTGTCGAAACAGGTCAGACCGGTGGCGGTGACCGCGGCCCGGCCGAGCCGGCCGCCGGCCGGGCCTTCCAGCGTGCGCAGGTCGTACGCGCCGTCCCGGGTGGCGCGGACCACGACGACGTCGTCGAGGGTGCGGGCGGACGAGGGCACGTACCACGCCCGCAGCGCGGTGAACTCGGCGCCGGTCTGGTCGGTCCAGGTCATCGCGATCGCCGACCAGGTGTCGCGGCCGTCCCCGCGCAGCACCCGGGACCGCTTCTCGCCGTCGGTCCGGGACTCGTCGAGCTTCCCGCGCGCGTAGGAGAGGATGTTGCGCTGGTCCTTGCCCCTGGGCCGGCCGACGACGCCGCCGTTGGACGCGCCGTTGAACGGCGTCGTGTGCGGCATGAGCAACGCGATGTAGGCGTCCATCAGGGTCGACTTCCCCGAGCCGGACCCGCCGCTGAGCAGGGTCGCGCCGGAGGCGAACCGCACCCGGTGGTACCCGTCGTAGCCGCCCCAGTTGACCAGCTGCAGGTCCCGCGCCACCCACTGCTGGCCCCGCGACGCCGCCGGGACCAGCCCGAACAGCGTGTCGATCATCGTCATGAGGCGACCTCGTTCTGTTCGCGCAGCCACCGGCTCAGCTCGGTGAGCTTCTCGGTGCTCAGCACGATCTCGATCAGCGGGGTGATCCGGTACCGGTCCGTGGACTCCTCGGTGAGCAGACCCTCCCTGGTCAGCCGGTGCACCGCGGTGCGGACCTCGTTCTGGCCGCGGGCCAGGTTGTGGTCGTCCGGGTCGAAGTAGGTCAGCACGGTCTGTTCCAGCTCTTCGATGTCGACCCGCGCGGAGGTCTCGCCCGTGCCGCGTTCCCGCTGGAAGACGGTGCGCAGGTGCACCAGCACCAGGGCCTCGGCCCGGTTGTACGGGTCGTCCTTGAGCAGGATCGGCACGTCCAGCTCGGCCGAACGCACCTGCTGCTTGTAGGCGACGCCCCGGTCGTGGTCGACCACGAGCCGGACGAACAGGTCGTGCAACCGCGACTCGATGATCTGCTGGTTCTCCAGCAGCGTGCGCCACTGCGCCGGGTACCTCTCGGCCAGCAGGAACTTGCGCCGCAGCAACTGGACCAGCACCCGCCGCACGTCGGCGTCCAGCGTGCCCGCGTCCCCGGCGAACAGCTCCGCCGGGTCGTCCTCCATCGAGACCGGCTCGATGAACCCGGCCGCCGCGCCGTCCGGCTCACTCATCGTGGTCGCCCCCCGTCCGTTCGTCGCCGTCGGCGCCGGCCAGCACCCCGCCGAAGGCGAACCGGCGGCGGGTCCCGTCCGGCCGGACCGTGTCGACCATGGTGACCTCGGCGGTGTCGGTCATCCCGAGGTCGTGCGCGATCTCCAGCAGGCCGAGCAGGTCCACCGGGCGCCGGAGCTCCGCGGCCGCCGCGCGGAACGCGGCGGCGACGTCGACCCGCGCCGCATCGCCCGCGAACGCCGCCAGGTGCGCGCGGAGGTCGGCGTAGCGGGGCCCGCCCCAGGCCCGGGTGTCCGCGGTGGGCAGGTCCTGCGCCTCGTCCCAGTCCCGCAACGGCGCGGGCGGCTGCGGCGGCCGCAGATCGCTCATGGTCTGCCGCAGGTGCGCGACGTCGGCCACCGGCAGGCGGCGCAGCGGCTCGACGGGCTCGGCGCGGCGCGAGCCGGGCACCCACCGGTGCATCCCGGACATCACCTCCCGCAGCAGCTCGTCCACCTCGCGGTCGCGCATCGGGTCATGGTTGCGGACCTGGGCGGTGATCACATGGGAGGCCTGCCGCTGGGCGGTCAGCACCTCCTTGACGCCCTGCTCGATCCGGCGGGCGATCTCGGTGAGCTCACGCCGCTGCGGTGGCGACATCAGCGCGGTGAACCGGTGCCCCAGCACCGTGCGCAGCCGGCTCCACAGGTCGTCGATCTGAGCCGGATCGCCGACCAGGCGCAACGCCCCGGCGAACGCGCGGCCCTCCGGCGTCGCCTCCATGATCTGCTGGCCCCGGGCCAGGTACTCGCGCAGCACCGCGCCGGTCGGCCGCACGTCCTGCCGCAGCTCGGCGACGACATCCCGCTGCATGGCTTTGATCGACTCGGCCACCCGGGCGAAGTCCGCGGGCAGCTCCCGCGCCAGATGCAGCACGTTCTCGGCCGCCTCGAGCAGCTGCTCGTCGTCGACGGCCTCGATGGCGCCGCCCCGTTCGAGCCGGCGCAGCTCCCGCTGACGCTGCCTGATCTCCACCTCCAGGCGCGCTATCCGGGCCATCACGTCCGGGTCGGCGTCCTGGGCCAGCCGCGCGATGGCGTCCAGCAGCGTCCGCACCCGGGACTCCGACACCCTGGTCCGGGCCCCGCCGACCCGCCCCGCGACCTCGAGCGCGCCGACGCCGTGCGCGGACAGCCGGTAGACCTCGACGTCGTCGTCGGAGACCTGCCGCACCAGCCAGCCGGCGTGCACCCACTGCCGGCACAGGTCGCGCGCGTTGCCGGCGGGCAGCGGCTGGTTGTCCTCGTCGCCGTAGCCCGCGGCCCGCAACTGGTCGAGGGCGTCGTCGATCTCCACATGCGCGTCGGCGACCGCCACCTTCGGCCGCTCCGGGGTGAACACCATCGCCAGCACGGTCACCACGAACGGCGCATAGGTCCGGTGCAGCAGATCGAGCATCGGATTCTGGAACGCCCGGAGTGCCCCCTGGTATGCGCCCTCCACGCCTCGTGTCACCATCGCGGTCAGCGTACGGCGCGCCCCGGCCGCCGCCGACCCGGCCGGTTCCGACGGTTCGCCGCAGTCGGCAAATTTTGCATCAGGCAACGTTTTCGGTGCGGCGGACGACGAGCAGGGCGATGTCGTCCTGCGGCGGATCGGTGCCGATCAGCACGGCCATGACATGGGCGCAGACGGTGATGGCGGCGTCGGGGGTCACGGCCGCGCGCAGCCGCGCCAGGCCGTCGTCGAGGACGCGGTCGCGCCGTTCGACCAGTCCGTCGGTGTAGAAGGCGAGGACCGCGCCGGCCGGCAGCTCGACGGTGACGCTGGCGCGTGGGCCGGGGTGCAGGCCGAAGCCGATGGGCGGGTCGGGCCGGACGTCGAGCAGGCGGGCCGGGTGGTCCGGTGTGGCCAGCACCGGCGGCAGGTGGCCGGCCAGGCTCAACCGCATCCGCTGGTGGTCGGCCTCGACGACGGCGTAGCCGATGGTGGCCATGGCGCCCTGCTCGAAGTGACTGGCCTTGCGGTCCAGCCTGCGCAGCACCTCTCCGGGGTCGTCGTAGTCCAGGGCGTAGGCACGCAGGGCGCTGCGCAGCCGGCCCATGACGATCCCGGCGGGCAGACCGGAGCCGACGACGTCGCCGATCACGACGCCGAGCCGCTCGCCGGGCAGGTCGAACACGTCGTACCAGTCCCCGCCGACGCCGGTTCCGGCGCCGGGCACGTAGCGCGCGGCGAACTCCAGTCCGGGCGGGCTGGGCAGGTGCGTGGGCAGCAGGCTGTGCTGCAACGCCGTCAGCGCGGCCCGCTCGGCCGTGGCGGCCTGCATGTGCGCGGCCAGGGCCAGCCGGTCGGCCACCAGCTGCAGCAGCGTCACGTCATGGTGGGTGAACCGGTGCGGGGTCTTGGAACCGACGTGCAGCACCCCGACCAGCTCGTCGTGCACCAGCATCGGCACCCCGAGCAGGACCTGGATGCCCTTCTGCCACAGCAGCGGGTTGACCACGGTCGACTCGTCCACCCGGTCGATGACGACCGGCTCGCGGCGCAGGGCCACCCGGCCGGCGAACCCCATGCCGACCGAGACGTGCACCCCCTGCCAGACCTCCTCCTCCAGTCCCGCCGCGGTGGTCGCGATCAGCTGGTCGCCGCCGCGGTCGTAGAGCAGCATCGTGGCCGTGTCGACGCCGAGCAGGTCGGGCACCTGCGCGACCAGCGTCGAGATGACCTTGTCCAGGTCCAACCGGGCCAGGGCCGAGTCGGTCACCGCCTCGAGCACCCTGAGCCGATCCTCAGCGCCGGGTAGGTCAGACATCCAGCCAGCCTAGAGCCCATCCCCCGCGTCGTGCGGACCGGACGCGGTCGGCGCCGGCCGTCTATTTGGGATACCTAGGGGGCGCCGATACGAATATCGTTTCGAAAACGCGACGAACGGCACTTACGCGGTTGAGCTAAGATTCGCCGAGCTACACCGAACACGACCGAATACCCGGCTGTTCGACGTGATCGTCGAGGCGACCCGATGGTTCCGCACTCGAAATCGCTGGTGCGGCCGGTAGTTCCACCGCATTCGATCGCACATCGGCTGATCCGCGCGCTGCCCCCGTGTGCCGCGACCGGAGGGGTGATCGCTTCTTGATCGAAAGAACCGGTATGCGGCATGAGCAATGACACCATGCCGTTGCGCGCCAAGGCGGCCGGTTCCGCCGGCGCATCCCCGCTCGTCGGCCGGGACGCCGCACTGCGAACGTTCGACGACGTGGTCGAGGCGGCCCACGCCGGCGAGTTCCAGTTCCTTGCCGTGGTCGGCGAACCCGGCGTGGGCAAGACCCGGCTGCTGGCGGAGCTGACCGGGCTCACCGGCCGCTACGGACTCACCACGCTGCGCGGCCGGGCGGCCGAGTTCGAGCAGATCATGCCGTTCAGCGCGCTGATCGACGCGTTGGACGACCACCTGGAGGCCCGGGCCGAGACCGTCCAGCGGCTCGGTGTGCCGCAACAACGGTTGCTGGCCACGGTGTTTCCCGCGCTGGCCGCCAGGATCCCCGGCGCCGAGCCGGACGAGAACGCCGACCGAAGCGGGATCGTCCGGCTCCAGCTGTACCGGGCGGTGCGCAAACTGGTGGACGAACTCGCCCAACCGCACGGACTCGCGCTGATCCTGGACGACGTGCACTGGGCCGACCCCGCCTCGGCGGAGTTCCTGGATCACCTGGTCCGGCATGCGCCGCGCGGCAGGGTGCTGGTGGCCGTGGCCTACCGGCCGGCGCAGGCGCCCCCTCGGGTCGCCGCGCTGGTGGGCACCGCGGGTGGTCACCAGATCACGGTCGACCCGCTCAACTCCGCCGAGGTGGCGGAGTTGCTCGGGCCCGGCGTGAACCGCGCGCGCGGCCGGGCGCTGTACGAGGCCAGCGGGGGCAACCCGTTCTATCTGGAGGCACTGTCCCGGATGGAGGTCGACGAGCTCCCGGCGTCGGCGCGGGCCGTGCTGCAGGTGGAACTGGACGCGTTGCCGCCGGGTTCGCTGCGCCTGGCCCAGGCGGCCGCGGTGACCGGGGACGAGTTCGAGCCGGCGCTCGTGGCGGTGGCCGCCGAGGCGTCCGAGCCGGAACTGCTGGACGGTCTGGACGATCTGGTGGCCCGCGACATCCTGCGTCCGGCCGGGACCGGCCGGTTCCAGTTCCGCCACCCCCTGGTGCGCCAGGCCGCCTACGAGTACGCCGAGGCCGGCTGGCGGCTCGGCGCGCACGCCCGGCTCGCCGCCCAGCTGGCCGACGCCGGCGCGCCGGCCACCGTGCAGGCCCACCACGTGGAGCGGTCCAGCTCGTTCGGCGACACGCGGGCCGTGACCACGCTGGTGACCGCCGCCCGCGCCGTGGCCGACCACGCGCCGGAGACCGGCGCGCACTGGCTGCGCAAGGCGCTCGACCTGATCGCGGTGGAGCCCGAAACGCTGGAGTACCGGCTGGAACTGCTCATGGAGCTGTGCCGGGCGGAGGGAGTCAGCGGCCGGCTGGCCGACGGACGGGACACGGCGCGCGAGCTGCTCCGCCTGCTCCCGGCCGGTCAGCATGCCCGCCGGGCCCGGGCCGCCCGCATCTGCGCGTTGATGGAGCGCCAGTTGGACCGGCCGCTCGAGGCCCGGGCGCTGCTGCTGGACGAGCTGAACCGGATGCCGAACCCGCGGGCCGCGGCGGCGATTCCGTTGCGGATGCGGCTGGTCGCGGAAAGCCTGATGCGGGTTGACTTCCGGGCCGCGCAGGCGGTGCTGGACCTGATGCCCGACTCCGACGACGGCTGGGAGCCGGGCCTGGCCGTCGCGGTGGCGGCGCTGCGCGCGATGCCCGCCTACGCCGGCGGACGGATGGCCGACGCGGTGCGCCGCGCGGACAACGCCGAGCGCGTGCTCGACGCGGCCCCCGACGCTCATCTGGCCGAGTGGCTGGACGCGATCGCGTGGCTGTGCTGGACCGGCACCTGCCTCGGCCGCTATCCGACCGCACTGCGGAACTTCGAGCGGGCCGCGGGCGTGGCCCGCTCGACGGGACAGACCTACGTGCTGACCAACCTGCTGGCCGGCAAGGGCCGCACGCTGATCGCGCTCGGCCGGCTCCCCGAGGCGATGGACATCATCGACGAGTCGGTCGAGGGCGCCCGGTTGCTGCAGTCCGGGCAGCAGCTGGTTTTCGCGCTCACCCAGCTCTGTCTGGCTTTGGCGTGGTCCGGTGAGCACGAGGCCGCGCTGCGTGCCGGCCAGGAGGCGGTGGCCGCGGTCGGGGGCAGCAGCGAGGTCTGGAGCTACATGGGGCGCAACGCCCTCGGGGTGGCCCTGGTGCTGGCCGGGCGGCTGGACGAGGGTGTGGACGCGCTGGTGGAGACCTGCGCCGACTTCGACAATCCCCGGCTGGACCGGGCCACGCTGCTGGCCACCTGTGAGCTGTTGGCCCAGGCCGAGTCCGCCCGGGGCCGCCACGCCGAGGCCGGGCAGTGGGCCGGGCGGGCCGCCGCCCTCGACTATCCCGAGCTACCGGTGTTCGCCGGTCTGGTTCCGTTGGCCCGGGCCCATGTCGTGCACGCCGAGGACCCCGGCGCCGCGGCGGCGCTGGCCGAGGACGCCGCGGTGCGGCTGCGGGCCGGGCAGCGGAGCCTGGACGCCGGGCGGGCGTTGCTGCTCGCGGGTCTGGCGCACAAGGCGGCCGGCCGCTCCGGCCAGGCCCGCGAGCGGCTGCGGGAGGCCACCGAGACGTTCCAGGCCTGCGGCGCCCGGGCGCTGGAGGCCCAGGCCGTGCGGGAGCGCCGCCGGCTCGGCGACCGGGTGCCGGCCCCGGCCGCGGCCGGTCAGGGCGACGCGCCGTTCGGGCTGTCCCCCCGTGAGCTGCAGGTGGCGAAGCTGGTCGTGCAGGGGCTGACCAACCAGCGGATCGCCGAGGAGCTCTCGCTCAGCGTGCGCACGGTCGAGACCCATCTGTCCCGGGCCTTCACCAAGCTGGGGGTCGACTCGCGGGTCGGCGTGGCGATCAAGCTGGCCCGGGACGAGTGATTCCGTACAGATGTACGGGTTTTCCACGATGCCGCGACCGGCGGCAATTTGACAGAGTGTAACCGCCACGACCGGGGAGGACGGTTGGATGGAGCATCGCAAAATACCTAGGTACACGCTGAAGGGCGTGTCGGGGGTCTCGGTATCGGTGCATCCGTTCGCGACCGAGGATCAGCTCGGTCTCACGCTGACGAGGTTTCTCGCGGCGGAATCCGAGGACGTGGTGTTGCTCGTCCATGGTCTTACCTCGTCCAGTGACATGTTCATCATGCCCGAGCACCGCAACCTGGTGAGTTTTCTGCTGGAGAACGGTTTCGGGGATGTCTGGACCCTGGACTTCCGTATGAGCAACCGGTTTCCGTACAACCTGGAGACCCGGCGGCAGTCCATGGACGACGTTGCCGCCTTCGACCACCCTGCCGCAGTCCGTGAGCTCCGCCGTCACGTGGGGGTACGACGGATCCATGTGATCGCGCACTGCCTCGGATCGGTGTCGTTCCAGATGAGCATGTTCGGCGGGGTGGTCGAAGGCATCAGCAGCATGGTGGCCAACAGTGTCGGGCTCACGCCCCGAGTCCCGGCCCTGTCCAGGCTCAAGCTGGCCGTGGGGCCTGCGGTGCTCGAGTACGGCCTCGGTCTGTCCTATCTGGACCCACGGTTCTGCTCGGCGCCACCGCTGACCCGGCGCCGGCTGTTGTCCCGGGCGGTTTCCCTGCTCCATCCGGAGTGCCGGGTGCCGGCCTGTCACATGCAGAGCTTCATGTGGGGCAGCGGGCGCCCGGCCATGTACCGGCACGAGAACCTCGCGCCCCAGACCCACGTGCACGAGCGGCTGGCCGACCTGAACGGCGCGGCCGACGTCAACTACTACCGGCACATCGACAAGATGGTGCGGGCCGGGCGCGCGGTGAAGTTCGACCCGGCCAACCCGGCGCACCGGGATCTTCCCGACGACTACCTGGCCGACGCGGACCGCGTCGACACGCCGGTGCTGTTCCTGACCGGCGACCACAACGACGTGTTCACCGACTCGAACATCGTGTGCCACCGGATGCTGGACCGGCGCTCGCCCGGACGGCACGAGCTGGAGGTGATCTCCGGTTACGGGCACATCGACACGATCATCGGCAAGTCCGCCGATGTGGACGTGTTCCCCCGCGTTCTGGACTTCCTCAAACGGAACGCGAGGTGACGGGGGATGGTCAACGAACACGCCGACGCGGTGGTCGTCGGGTCCGGGTTCGGCGGCTCGGTCGCCGCGTACCGCCTGGCCGCCGCCGGATTGTCCGTCGTGGTCCTGGAGCGTGGCCGGCCCTACCCGCCGGGCTCGTTCCCCAGGACGCCGGCGCAGATGGGCACCGCCTTCTGGGATCCCAAGGACCACCTCTACGGCATGTACGACGTGTGGAGCTTCAGCGGCTGCGACTCGGTGGTCGCCAGCGGGCTCGGCGGCGGATCGCTCATCTACGCCAACGTGTTGCTGCGCAAGGATGAGCGCTGGTTCGTGCACGAGGAACCGCTCGGGGACGGCGGCTACGAGTCGTGGCCGGTGACCCGCGCGGAGCTCGACCCGCACTACGACACGGTGGAGCGGATGCTGGGCGCCACGCCCTACCCCTTCGACCATCCGGCTTACGCGCACACGCCGAAGACCATCGCCATGCGCGACGCGGCCATGGAACTGGGGCTGGACTGGCGGTTGCCGCCGCTGGCGATCAGCTTCGCCCCCGAGCCCGGCGCCGAGCCCGGGCTCGGCATCCCGATCGTCGAACCCGAGTACGGCAACCTGCACGGCGTGCCGCGCCGCACCTGCCGGCTGTGCGGCGAGTGTGACATGGGCTGCAACGACGGGGCCAAGAACACCCTGGACCACACCTATCTCTCGGCCGCCCGCCACCACGGCGCGGACCTGCGCACCCTGCACGAGGCGCGGGCCGTGCGGCAACGCGCCGGCGGCGGCTACGAGGTGACCTACGCCCGGCACGACGGGACGCCGGGCGTCGCGATGATCGACTGCGACCGGTTGATCCTCGCCGCCGGCACGTTCGGCACCATGTATCTCCTGCTGCGCAGCCGAAGTGGACTGCCGGGGTTGTCCGGCGCCCTCGGCCGCCGGTTCTCCGGCAACGGCGACGTGCTGACGTTCCTGTTGCGGGCCAAGGACCGCAGTCGCACCCGGGAGATCGACGCCAGCCAGGGACCGGTGATCACCAGTGCGATCCGGCTGGGCGACCGGGCCGACGACCCTTCCGAGATCGGCCGGGGCGCCTACATCCAGGACGGGGGCCAGCCCGGCTTCATCGACTGGGTGGCCAACGGCATCGACCCGCGGCCGAACCTCCTGCGGCCCGCACGGTTCTTCGTGGACCTGATCTGGGCCCTGATCACCCGGGACAACAACATGTCCGCCGAGCTCTCCCGCCTGTTCGGTGACACCGAACTGTCCAGCAACTCGCTGCCGCTGCTCGGGATGGGCCGGGACGTGCCGGACGGACGGTTGCGGCTGCGCGGCGGCAAGCTCGACGTCGCGTGGAGTGCCAAGGCGAGCGCGGAGCATTTCGACCGGATGCGCGCCACCATGCAGCGCATCGCCGACGTGCTCGGCGCCGAGCATGCCGGACTGCCCGCCTGGTTGGGAAAACGCTTCATCACGGTGCACCCGCTCGGCGGCGCGCCGATGGGCCGGCACCCCGGTGAGGGCGTGTGCGACGCCTACGGCGAGGTCTTCGACCAACCCGGACTGTTCATCGCCGACGGCGCCGCCATGCCAGGCCCGGTCGGACCCAACCCGTCGCTGACCATCGCCGCGCTCGCCGACCGGATGGCCACCCGGCTGCTGGAGACCAAGCCGGCCCGGCGCGGCCCGGTCGAACGGAGCACCGGCACGCCGACGTCGCTGTCGTTCGAGGAGGAGATGGCCGGGTTCCTCTTCCTGGGCGCCACCGATCCGCGATCGACCCCGGTCAAGGGACGGTCCCGGGCCGACCGGCTGTCGTTCCAGCTCACCATCCACATCGACGATGTGGACACGTTCCTGGCGCGGCCCGAGCACCTGGCCCGCGCCGAGGGGTGGGTGCAGGCCGACAGTTGCGGCGGCCGCAACCGGGTCGAACGCGGCTGGTTCAACCTGTTCGTGCCGGGCGGTGGACCCGGCAGCCGGGAGATGCGTTACCGGCTGTGGTTCACCGACGGCGCCGGGCAACCGCGCACCCTGGTCGGGTGGAAGGACGTGCACGACGGCCCGGCCACCCGGATGTGGCACGACACGTCGACCCTCTACACCCGACTGTTGCGCGGCCACCTGCCGCCGCAGGGCGACGACGATCTCCCGGCCGACGCCGGGGTCGCCGGCGTCATCGGCGCGGGAACCCTGCGGATCCAGCCGATGGATCTCGCCGTGACCTTGAAGAGCTTCCGGGCGCAGGGCCCGAACGGCATCACCGCGCTGGCCCAGTTCGGCAGGTTCTTCGTCGGCCAGTTATGGGACGTCTATGGACCGGGGTAGTGGGGGGCACCCCGAGGCGGTCGGTCGGTGGCGGTTTGGGGAGGCCGCCCCGACC
>NZ_DASTBH010000159.1:0-11125 GCF_035712165.1 Actinophytocola sp.
TGCTGGGGTCCGGGGTGCAGGCCGAGGCCCACCTGCGGGCGCTGCCGCACCTGCTGTCGTTCACCGAGATCCGGGTGGCCGCCCGCAACCGGCGGCGCGCGGCGGAACTGGCCGGTGGAGCACGCGTCGTGGACTCCTTCGAAGCGGCGGTGCACGGCGCCGACGTCGTGTGCCTGTGCACCGACGCCGACGAACCGGTGATCGCGCGGGACTGGCTGGCGCCGGGCGCGCACGTCGGCTCGGTGGGCAGCGGTGCGGAGCTCGACCCGGCGACGGTGGCCGCCGGCACGGTGTTCGTGGAGTCCCGGGCCAGCGCCACACTGCCGTTCCCGGCCGGCGCGCCGGAACTGGCCGGCCGGGACCCGCAAACCGTCACCGAGGTCGGCGAGGTGTTGCTGGGCACGCATCCCGGGCGCACCAGCGACACCGAGATCACCGTCTACAAGTCCACCGGGCACGCCGCCGAGGATCTCGCCGCGGCCGCCGTCGTCTACCGCGCGGCCCGCGCCGCCGGAGTGGGCACGGTCGTCCCGCTCTGACCGATCCGTCCACTCCGGAGTGAGTGCGGTTGCCGTCCCGAATGGACGGTGATAGGCGTGGGGAATGAGCCAGGTCCAGCTGGGTCCGCTCGGCATCTGGGTCGGCGCGGCGGCTACCTTCGTCATAGCGCTGGTGACCGTGTTCGTGGCGTTGGGCTGGTTCGAGAGGTTCCGCGCGGCGCGGTTCACGATCACCTTCGAGCACCGCCAGCCGTGGTGCCGCCCGGCCAGTCCCGGATCGGCCGAGCTGCTGTGGGTCCGGATCGGTGTGGAGAACCGGGGCCGGCAAACGGCGCGCGGCTGCGTCGGCCGGCTGATCGCGGTGACCACCGAAGGCGCACCGCGCCAGGACATCGACCCGGTGCAGCTGCGCTGGGCCGGCGTGCCGCGCTCGCGCGCCTTCGACCCCCTCGACCTGCGCCGCGACCAGCGGGAGTTCCTCAACGTTCTGGTGCTGGCCAAGGACTCCCGCTGGCGCATCGTCACCTTCGACGCCCCGGACTTCGATCCCGGCTTCACCACTGAGCTCACCGCCGGCCAGGAACACGTCCTCGAGGTCGCCATCTACTGCGACAACACCGACACCGACACCGTCGCCTGCCGGCTCAGCATCGATGCCGCCGGCCACCCGCACGAACCGCGGCTGACCTTCACCGCGAGCCCGTCGTGACCTCCTCGTTCACACTGTCCAGGAACCCGCCGGACTGGTGGCGCCAGAGCCGAGCGTAGGTGCCGTTCATGCGGAGCAACTCGTCGTGGGTGCCCTGCTCGATGATCCGGCCGCGGTCGAGCACCACGAGCCGGTCCATCTGCACCACGGTGCTCAGCCGGTGCGCGACCACCAGCGCGGTGCGGCCCTCCATCAGCCGCCACAACGCCTCCTGGATGAGGACCTCGCTCTCCGAGTCCAGCGCGCTGGTCGCCTCGTCGAGCACCAGGATGGGCGCGTCGCGCAGGATCGCCCTGGCCAGCGCCACCCGTTGCCGCTGACCACCGGAGAGCTTCACGCCCCGTTCGCCGACCAGGGTGTCGAACCCGTGGGGCAGCGCCTCGGCGAACTCGGTGACGTGCGCCGCGTGTGCGGCTCGCCGGATGTCGGCGTCGGTCGCGCCGGGCCGGCCGAACGCGATGTTGTCCCGCAGGGTCCGGTGGAACATGGCCGGATCCTGCGGAACGTAGGCGATCAGCCCGCGCAGGTCGGCCTGCCGCAACCGGGCGATGTCCTGGCCGCCGATCAGGATCCGGCCGCTGTCCACGTCCATCAGCCGCAGCAGCAACCGGCTCAGCGTGGTCTTGCCGCCGCCGGAACGGCCGACCAGGCCGATCCGGGTGCCGCTGGCGACGGTCAGGTCGAGCCGGGTGAACAGCGGCGCGGCGCCGTGGTGGGCGAAGGTGACCCGCTCGAACCGGACATCGGACGGGGTCGGCAGCACCGGGTCGGGTGAGTCCGGATCCAGCACGGTCGGCGGATCGAGCAGCAGTTCGGTGAACTGGGCCGCCTCGGTCATCGACCGCTCCACCCGACGGTAGATCTGGTTGAACTCGAACAGGATCCGGGTCGCGGCGGCGTAGTAGGCATAGGTCACCACGATCGCCTCGACGCCCAGCCCGCCGCCCAGCGTCACCGCGAGGAGCAGGCCGAGGGCATTGGTGAGCACCGAGATCGGTGCCACGATCGTGTCGATCCGCAGGTTGCCGTAGTCCCACGACCTGATCGTCAGCCGGCGCTGCTCGGCGACCCGGTCGCGATGCTCGGCCGACTCGTGTTCCTCGGCCGCGAACGCCCGGACCGTCTCCATGTTCGTCAGGCTGTCCGCGACATGGCCGGACACCCTGGCCACGGCGGCCTCCCGCTCCCTGACCAGAGCCTGCCGGCGCCGCACCAGGGGCGCGATCACCAGGCCGGTGCCCAGGATCAGCACGACCAGCACGACCACCAGCCACGGGTCGTAGCTCCACAGCACCACCGACGCGAACGCCAGCGGTACGAACCGGCCGATCAGGCTGAACGCCAGCGCGTCGACGAAATCCTCGAACCGGCCGGCGAAGCTGAGCACCCGCTTGGTCAGCGAACCCGCGAAGTTGTCGTGGAAGAAGGCCGCGTCCTTGGCCAGCAACTCGTTCATGCCGACCACGTACAGGTGCTCCATGCCGCGGGCCTCGGCCCGGTTCAGGCAGTGCACGCCGAGCCGCCACAGCCCCTCGGCCAGCAGCAGCAGCGCGGCGAACCCGAGCACGTACGGCAGCACCACCTCGATGCCGGTCTCGCCACCCTGGGCCAGCCGGCCGGCCAGCGCCGCCACGACCAGCGGTGTGACGTAGTTGAGGCAGGTGTTTCCCAACGCCGGCAACAACATTCCCGGAATCGCCATCCGCCGGTTGCGGCCCACCTCACGCCCGTAGTACCGGAGCGCCAGCAGAACCGCCGGTTTGCGTTGGGCTGATCCAGGGCGTGGCGTGTCACCGGATTCGAGCGCGGCCATCGGTCCCCTCCCACGTTCGGCCCATCCATGCTGCCGCAGTTCGCGTCCGCTCGCGATCGGATTTGGCCCTCCCGCGCGGGTCGGTGCCGCTACGGTGTGCCGATGGGACGGTCAGGCCTGCGTTGGTTACCCCTTCTCGCCCTGCTCAGCACCGTGGCGTGCACGTCGACGGTGGCCGGCACCGCCACTCCGGGCAAGATCGTCGGCGTGCAGCAGCGGCTGGCCGGCGAGGAGTTGGAGGTGACCGTGTCGGAGTTCCTCGACCCGGCGCCGGTCTCCGACGCGCGCAGCATCCGGCCCGAGGACGGCGAGCGGCTCGTCGCCGCCCGCTTCAAGATCACCAACCGGGGTGACCGGGACCGGCTGATCGGACCGATCGGCCGGGTGGAGTTCGTGGGCTCGGACGGCAAGACCTACGACAACGCGCTCACGCACACCACCGCCGGGGTCGAGTTCGACCAGTTGCACCTCTCCCCCGGGCTGACCGTGGTCGGCTACGTCACCGCCGAACTGCCGGAGCGGGTCACGGTCGACACGGTGCAGTTCAAGGCCGACTTCGGCGACGAGGGGCCCCGGCTGCGCTGGAAGGTGGTGCGCACGCTGACCGAGCCGCCACCCGCCCCGGCGCCCCGGCCGGACTCCCGGGCCGGTGCCCACCGGCTCGGTGAGCAGGTCACCCTCGCCGAGGAACGCAAGCGCACCGGGGAGCGCATCTCGGTGGCCGCCACCAAGGTCATCGACCCGGCCCCGGAGACCTCGCGGGTCCGGCCCGGGCCGTTCATGCGCCTGGTCGGCGTCGAGTTCACTGCACGCAACGTCGGCGACGTGCCCTACGACGACAACGAGAACGGCACCGACCTGCGCCTGTTCGTCGTGTTCAACGCGGCCGACGAGGCGATCCGCGCGCACATCTACGGGGTGGCGCCCGGCGGCATGCCGCTCGCGCCGGGCGAGGACGCCACCTGGTCGGTCCTGTTCGAGGTCCCCTCCTCGTTCGAGGTCGACCGGATCGCCTTCACCCCGCTGTTCGGCTCCACCACGACCACCCTGTGGGCGACCTGACCCCTCACCCGCCGAACAGCTTGGCGCCCTGGTCGATGATCGTGAGCACCGACAGCACACCGAACAGCAGCACCGACCAGCCGAGAACGGCGATGCGTCCGGCCCGGATCCGGATCGGCGCCGTCAGCACCCGGCGGTTGAGCAGGATCAGCAGGGCTGAGTAGATGCACATCATGACGCCGCCGACGCAGGCGGAGATCACCAGCAGCACCAGCGGCTGGACGAACCCGGCCAGCAGGATCACGCAGCCGAGCAGCACCAGGCCCCAGACCAGGCCGAAGTAGAGGGTGCTCTCCTTGAGCCGGGGCGCATAGCTGGTCTTGATCACGTCGGCGGTGAGCCGGCTGGTGTAGTCCACGATCCCCAGCGCCGCGGCGAACAACGCGAACGCGCCGATGAACCAGAAGAACGGGCCGAACCATCCGCCGACCGACAGCGACAGCTGCTCGCCCTCCACCTTGAGGAAGCCGATCGCGTTGGGCACGTCGTCCCGGCCGAACACGGTCGAGTAGGCCAGCAGCGAGGTGAACATGATGGACAGGAACGTGATCAGCACGAAGGTGTAGAGCTGCTCGCGGTTGGCCAGCCGCCACCACCGCTGCCAGCGGGACAGGTTCTCGTCGGTCGGCTCGAAGATGAACCCGGTGCTCGGCGCGGCCTCGGGCTTTCCGGTCAGCGGGCTGACGATGCGCGGCACGTAGGCGCCCATGCCGAACCGCTTGTCCCGGATCCAGTTGCTCTGCACCAGGTTCTGCCCGCCGCCGGCGCCGGCGAAGGCCAGCGCGCCGAGCAGCAGCGGGAAGCCGAGCGCCTCGACCGGCACGCTCGCGTCGGTGATCATGGTCGGGAGGTTCTGCCAGGTGTCGGCGGAGATGGCGAATATCGTGCCGACGACCAGCAGCACCAGGACCGCGGCGACCTTGAGCATCTCGGTCCGCTCCAGTGCGGTGTAGACCACCGGGGCCAGCGTGAGGACCAGGCCGATCACGATCAGCATGCCGAGCGCGATCCAGCGAACGCTGCCGCCCCACAGGTAGGTGACCAGGGTGGCCGAACTGGTGACCCACCCGGGCCACAGGTTCGCCAGGAAGGTCAGGATCGCGAACACCAGGCCCCAGTGCCGCCAGAACCGGCTGAACCCGGTCAGCGCCGTCTCGCCGGTGGCCAGGGTGTACCGCTCGATCTCCATGTTGAGGAAGAACTGCGTCACCAGCCCGACCAGCGCCGCCCAGACGAACACCAGCCCCACCTGCGAGGCGATGTAGGGGAACAGGATGAACTCGCCCGACGCCAGGCCCACGCCCGCGGCGATCACCCCCGGCCCGATGATCCGCCACGTCGAGGCGGGCGGTTCCGGCAACGCCCGCACCTCCGGCCGTGCCAGATGTTTCGCCGGGAACCGCTCCGCCACCGACCCCGCACCAGTCCGCACCGCCATCGCCGACCACCTCCTCCCGCCGAGTGCCCCACCCGCCCGAGCCACAAACCGCCGGCCTGGAGAGGCAACTCGCCGGGCTGGAAATGGGGACTCGCGGGAGAAGGGCACGGTGGGAGGGGACAGGAGACGGGACGGCTTTGAACAATTTTGGGTGGTGTTGTCGAGGGAAGGGCGGAGCCGATGGCCGCGCAGGACGTGATCGCCGCGCTCACGGCGGATGGCGATGAGGTCGACCAACTGGTGGCCTGGCTCGACGAGGGGCAGTGGGCGCTGGCTACGCCGGCGGAGGGCTGGACCATCGCGCATCAGATCGCGCACCTGGCGGCGACGTTCAAGCTGGCCGGGCTCGCGGCGGCCGACCCCCAGGCGTTCGGCGCGCTGGTCTCGCAACTGAGTCCGGATTTCGACGCCAACGTCAGGATGGCGATGGCGGAGTTCGTGGCCGACCCGCCGGAGGTGCTGCTCGGGCGGTGGCGGCAGGAAAAGGCAACGGCCATCAAGGCGCTGGCGGCCGTGCCGGACACCGAGGTGGTGCCGTGGCTGGTCCGGCCGCTGCCGCCGGCCGTCCTGGCCTGCGCCGGGATGATGGAACTGTTCGGGCACGGGCAGGACATCGCCGATGCGCTGGGCGTGCGGCGGACGCCGACCGACCGGATCAGGTACCTGGTCGGGTTCGCCGTGCAGGTGTGGGACTTCGGCTACCTGGCGCGCGGGATCGAGACGCCGGACGTGGCGCTGCGGTTCGAGTTGACCGCGCCGTCCGGGCAGGTCTGGGAGTTCGGGCCGGCCGAGTCGACCGAGCGGATCACCGGCCCGGCGCACGACTTCTGCCTACTGACGACCAGGCGCCGGCACCGCGATGATCTCGCGCTGACCGCCAGCGGCGCGGAGGCGGACCGGTGGCTGGACATCGCACAGGCCTATCGCGGACCGGCGGGGCCGGGCCGCGCCCCGGGTCAGTTCGCCTCCTGACCCGGAGCGCGGCTTCGGCTACGGCGTGATCTGCACCGTGGCCAGCAGGGTGTTCTGACCGGCTACCTGGGTGCACGGCGCGTCGAACACGCCGAGGGCGGTGTCGCCGCCGCTCGAGGTGCGGGGATGCAGCCCGCGCAGTGCGATCTCACCGACATTGATCGACGCGGTGCCGGCCTGCGGGAACTGCACGGCCGGGGCGCTGCCACTGGCCCGGAGCACCAGCGGGCTGGCCACATTCTGCCGCGGAATCGTGACCGGCACGGAAAGGTTCAGATCAACTCCCGGAGCGGTGAGCCGGGTGCCGGCGGTGGCTGCCCCATCGATGGTGCGCGCACCCACCAACCGCAGCGCCGTCGCGGCATTTCTTCCGGCATTTGCCGACGTATTGACCGTGATCGGCGGGATCAGGGTGTTCACCGGAACGCTGGCCGGAAGATCGGCGCTGACCGTCACCGTGACCGACTGCTGGCCGATCAACGGAAATGTGCAGTTGTACCGCAGGCTCAGCGTGCGCACCTCCGCGTTAGCGCTGCCAGCAGCCACAACGAGCCCCGCTGCGGTCAACCCGACGGCAAGAGCGGACGTGGTGATCTTCCTCAATGACGCACGAATTCTCATTTGTCACTCTTTCGGACGAAACGAAAACAAATTGCCCCGCACCGAAATTACCTAACGGTTTCCATGGTCACAACAGACGTCGCGCGCCGGCCGTCATTAACTGTCATCCGCGCACAATTGCCCGGCCAAGAAATTGTCAGCCGCCAGCGGGTTCGGCCCGGCGGACCGGCAGTTACACCGATACCCGGGCGGCCTCGACGATGGCCGTCACGTGCGCACGCCCGGCGTCGTCCAGCAGGTGATCGACCGCGGCGAGCGCCGGCGTGAGTTGCTCGGGGGTCTGCGGGGCGGTCAGCCCGGCGGACACCACCGGGTCGGACAGCAGCCAGGCCAGTGCCAGGGTGGGCAACGCGATGCCGCGGGCCTGCGCCTGCACCCCCAGCGCGGTCAGCACCCCGGCCTCGGCCAGGCGTTCCATCAGCCGGTAGCGCTCCGGCATCACCGCCATGCGGCTCCGCGGCGGGTACGGCGAACCCGCCCGGTAGGCCCCGGCCAGCCAGCCTCCGGCCAGCGCGCTGAACGCGGTCACGCCGATGCCCCGGGCGCGGCAGAGGTCCAGGGTGGCGGCGGGCGCCGGGTCCAGCAGGTTGTGCCCGACCTGAACGTTGACCGGCCCCGGCACGCCCAGCTCGTCGGCGGCGGCGAGCACCGCGGCGATCTCCGTGGCGTCGACGTTGGCCAGCCCGTAGTGCCGGATCTTGCCGGCCCGGATCAGGTCGTCGAAGGTGCGCAGCGTCTCGTCCAACGGGGTGGCCGGGTCCGGTTCGTGTGACAGGTAGAGATCGACGTGGTCGAGGCCCATCCGCCGCAGGCTGCGCTCCAGCTGGCTCCGGATGTGTGCCGCGGACAGCCCGCGGTCACCCTCCCCCGGGCCGACCGGGGTGCCCACCTTGGTGGTGATGACCAGCTCGTCGCGCACCGACGGACGGCCGGCCAGCCAGCGCCCGATCCATTCCTCGGACTGCCCGGCGCCGTAGGTGTTGGCGGTGTCGAACAGGGTGATCCCGTTCTCGTGCGCGGCGTCGAGCACCGCGCGGGCCTGCTGCTCGGTCTCCCCGAGCCCGAGAAACTCCGGTATCGCCCCGAAACCGCCGAAACAGCCGCAGCCGAGGGCCACCATCGAGACCTGAAGATCGCTGTCACCGAGCCGCCGGTATCGCACCCGCAATTCCTACCAGTGGCCACTCGGAAACGCACTGCTCTGATCGGGGGTTGACCCGGGCGGACTCGATCGATCTACTCTGGCTGCGCCGTTTTCCGCAACCGATGGGGAGAAGTCGAGTGGCCGCCGAGTTCGTCGCCGACCGGATCACCGTGCTCGACCCGCTGGCCGCCGACGAGGCATGCGGCCGGTTGCCGGAGCTCAACGCGCGGCGCGACGTCGGCGCGATGGCCGCGACCCTGTCCGCACTGCTGCCGTCCGGGCCGGTGCTTTCCGCGCTGTCCCACGACGAATGCCTCGCGGCCATGCGTGATCTGGGGATGTTCCTCGGTTCGATGATTCGGCACGGCCTGGACCCGCTCGAGGCGGTGCCGCACGCCGAGCCGATCCTGGTCGAGCTCGGCCGGCGCACCGACATGATCCCGCGCGACACCATCCACCACTACTCCGAGATGAACCCGACCGGCGCGCGGCAGCGGACGTACACCGCCGATCCCCAGGAGGCCGACGCGATCGAGTCGGTGCGGATCGCCATGCGGCGGTTCGGCCCGGCGACGGGTCTGGCCGAGCGGCTGGCCGGCACGGAACCGGACCGACCCGAGTTCGCGGTGCTGCTCGGCGAGCTCGCCGAGGAGCTCGGCGCGTTCGTGACGTCGATGAAACTGGCGCACGAGAGGCTCACGCCGGAGTTCTTCTTCGACGAGTTGCTGCCCTACTTCGACGAGGTGACGGTGGCCGGCGAGCCATACCTCGGCCCGACCGCGGCGCACATCCCACTGTTCGTGCTCGACACGCTGGTGTGGGAGTCCGACCACGGCTCCGCCGAGCTCGCCGAGCACCGGTTGTGGGCGCTGTCGTACACCATGCCGCGCTGGCGGTTGCTGCGCGAGCGGTGGCTCGCGGTTCCGTCACTGGTCACCCGGGTGCACGCGGCGCTGCGCGATCCGGCCGCCGGCACGACCGTGCACGACTCCGCGGTGGCACTGACCGCGGTGCTGCGGGCCCTCGTGGTCTTCCGCGGCAAGCACGTCGCCTACGCCCGCAAGGGCAGCCGTGCCGAGCACATCGTCCTGCTGCAGGACATCATCGACCAGACCCGGGCCATGGCCGGCCTGGTCCGGGTCCCGGCCAGCGCCGTGCGTGACTAGCTCCGCGGTACACGGATTTCTCTGGTGGGCCGATCGGCCTAGCGACGCCTGCGCGTGATGGATTCCGCGCGTTGGGTGTTTCCTCGACGACCGCTCAGGAATATGTTGTTGGTCGCCACAAATTCCTTCGCGGACGAACGGATGATGTGATGAGACAACGCAGGTTGGCCACCGTGCCACGGGTGTGCGGTGTTGTGTTGTTACTGGGCACGCTGGTCGCGACCGTCCCGTCGGGCGGCGCGGTCGCGGACCCGCAGGGCGGCGACGCCGTCTACCTCGACCAGCGTGCCCCGGTCTCCTCCCGGGTGGAGGACCTCCTGCGCCGGATGTCCCTCGCCGAGAAGATCGGCCAGATGGACCAGATCGTCACCGGCGCGCTGCGGGACAGCACGAACCCGGCGGACGGCAACTGCCGCAACACCGGCGGGAACAACGACCCGCTCCAGACCAACTGCCTGGAGAACGTGCTGATCAAGAACTTCACCGGCTCGATCCTGGCCGGCGGCACGGACAACCCGGTCGGCAACACCGGCCGGGCCTGGGCCGAGTGGGCCAACACCATCCAGCGGCACGCCATCGAGCGGTCCCGGCTGCACATTCCGGTGCTCCTGGGCGTGGACGCGGTGCACGGGTTCGGCCATCCCTTCCAGGCACCGCTGTTCCCCCACCAGATCGGCATCGGCGCCACCTGGGACCCCGCCGTCGCGCAGTCCGGCGGCGCGGTCACCGCCCGCGCCATCGCCGCCACCGGCTGGACCTGGAACTTCGCGCCGGTGCAGGACCTGCACCGGGACAACCGGTGGGGCCGAACCTACGAGACCTGGGCCGAGGCGCCGGTGCTGGCCGCCGCGCTGGGCCGGGGGTACGTGACCGGGACACAGGGCAACGACCGCAACCGGCTGCAGGCGGCCGCGACCGTCAAGCACTTCGCCGGGTACTCGCAGTCGCTCAACGGGCATGACCGGTCGGCGGCCCAACTGCCGATCCGGTACCTGCAGGACGTCCTGCTGCCGGCCTACGCGGGCGGCATCGACGCGAACGCTGCGACCGTGATGGTCAACTCGGGCTCGGTCAACAACATCCCGGCGCACGCGTCGCACTACCTGCTCACCACGCTGTTGCGGGAGCGGATGGGCTTCAAGGGCGTCGTGATCAGCGACTACGGCGACGTGCCGGCGCTGGCCAACAACTACCACATCGCCGCCGACTTCTCCGGCGCCATCGCCAAGGCGGTCAACGCGGGCGTGGACATGTCCATGACCCCGTTCGACTTCGCCGGCTGGCAGGCCGGGCTGACCCAGGCGGTGCAGCGCGGCCAGGTGTCGGTGGACCGGATCAACCAGTCGGTGCGCCGGATCCTGCGGCTGAAGTTCGAGTTGGGCCTGTTCGAGCGCCCCTACGTCGACCCGAACCGGGCCGACGCGGCGGTGCAGGCCGGCCGGGACGCCACCCTCAAGGCGGCCCAGCAGTCGATCACCTTGCTGCGCAACCAGAACAACGTGCTGCCGCTGCCGGCCGGCGCCCGGCTGGTGGTCACCGGGCCCAGCGCGGACTCGATGACCAACCAACTCGGTGGCTGGAGCGTGAGCTGGCAGGGCGTGTTCGGCGCCGGCCACGTCTGCTGCATGGGACCGGCCGACCAGATCCCGCCGGGCACCACCGTGCTGTCCGGGCTGCGGGCCGCCACGCCGAACGTCACC
>NZ_DASTBH010000160.1:0-3027 GCF_035712165.1 Actinophytocola sp.
AGCCGGTCGGCGGTGTCGTAGTCGGTGGACACCGTCTCCGGGTTGCAGTTGACCATGACGGTCTCGTAACCGGCCTCCCGCAGCGCCATCACGGCGTGCACGCAGGAGTAGTCGAACTCGATCCCCTGCCCGATCCGGTTCTGACCGGAGCCCAGGATGATCACCTTGGGCCGGTCGGACGGCGCGACCTCGGTCTCGGCGTCGTAGCAGGAGTAGTGGTACGGGGTGGCGGCGGCGAACTCGGCCGCGCACGTGTCCACGGTCTTGTAGACCGGCCGCAGCCCGAGGCGGTGGCGCAGCCTCCGTACCCCATCCTCACCCGCCAGCTCCGGGCGGAGGGCGGCCACCTGCCGGTCGGACAGGCCGGCGCGCTTGGCTCGCCGCAACAGGGGCAGGTCGAGTACGGGGGCGGCGGCCAGTTCCTCCCGCAGGTCCACCAGGGACGCGATCTGGTCCACGAACCACGGGTCCATCCCGCCCGCCGCCTCGGCCACGGTGGCCACGCCCGCGCCCAGCCGCAGCGCCCGCTCCACGGTGTAGAGCCGGCCGTCGTGCGGCACGCGCAGCGCCGCCAGCGTGGACTCGAGCGTGGCGCCGGCGGGGTCGGGCTCCGTCCAGAACCCGGCCGCCTTCGTCTCCATCGAGCGCATCGCCTTGTTGAGCGCCTCGGTGAAGTTGCGGCCCAGGCTCATCGCCTCGCCGACGGACTTCATCGTCGTGGTCAGCTCGGGGTCGGCGCCGGGAAACTTCTCGAACGCGAAGCGGGGGATCTTCACCACGACGTAGTCGAGCGCCGGCTCGAACGCGGCCGGCGTCTGGAGGGTGATGTCGTTGGGGATCTCGTCCAGGGTGTACCCGATGGCCAGCTTCGCCGCGATCTTGGCGATCGGGAAGCCGGTCGCCTTGGACGCCAGCGCCGATGAGCGGGACACCCGCGGGTTCATCTCGATCACGACGAGCCGCCCGTTGCCCGGGTGCACCGCGAACTGGATGTTGCAGCCGCCGGTGTCCACGCCGACCTCGCGCAGCACCGCGATGCCCAGGTCGCGCAGGCGCTGGTACTCCCGGTCGGTGAGCGTCATCGCCGGGGCCACGGTGACGCTGTCGCCGGTGTGCACGCCCATCGGGTCGATGTTCTCGATGGAGCAGACGACCACCACGTTGTCGTGCCGGTCGCGCATCAGCTCCAGCTCGTACTCCTTCCAGCCGAGCACGCTCTCCTCGATCAGCACCTCGTGCACCGGGGAGGCGGCGAGCCCGGCGCCGGCGATGCGCTCCAGGTCCTCGTCGGTGTGCGCCATCCCGGAGCCGAGCCCGCCCATCGTGAACGACGGCCGGATCACCACCGGCAGCCCCAGCTCGGCGACCGCCTCCCGGACCGCCTCCATGGACCGGCACACCCGCGAGCGCGGCGTCTCCCCGCCGGCGCGGGCCACGATGTCCTTGAACAGCTGCCGGTCCTCGCCGCGCCGGATGGCGTCGATGTCCGCGCCGATCAGCTCGACGCCGTACTTGTCCAGCACGCCCGCCTCGTGCAGCGCGACGGCGGTGTTCAGGGCGGTCTGGCCGCCCAGGGTGGGCAGCAGCGCGTCGGGCTTCTCCCGGGCGATCACCGCCTCGACGAACTCCGGGGTGATCGGCTCGACGTAGGTCGAGTCGGCGAACTCCGGGTCGGTCATGATCGTGGCCGGGTTGGAGTTGACGAGGCTGACCCGCAGTCCCTCGGCCCGCAGCACCCGGCACGCCTGGGTGCCGGAGTAGTCGAACTCGCACGCCTGGCCGATCACGATCGGCCCGGAGCCGATCACCAGGACGTGGTGAAGGTCAGTTCGCTTGGGCACGGTCCACCAACTCCATAAACCTGTCGAAGAGGTAGTCGGCGTCGTGCGGACCGGCCGCCGCCTCGGGGTGGTACTGAACGGTGAACGCGGGCACGTCGCGCGCCCGCAGCCCCTCGACGACGTTGTCGTTCAGGCAGACGTGGGAGACCTCGACCCCCCCGAAGTCGGTGTCGACCACGCCGTCGAGCGGCGCCTCCACCGCGAACCCGTGATTGTGCGAGGTCACCTCGACCTTGCCCGTCGTCCGGTCCAGCACCGGCTGGTTGACGCCGCGGTGCCCGTACCCCAGCTTGTAGGTCCCGAAGCCCAGCGCCCGGCCGAGGATCTGGCTGCCGAAGCAGATGCCGAACAGCGGCACCCGGCGGCGCATCACCTCGCGGGCCAGCCCGACGGCGTGGCCGGCGGTGGCCGGGTCGCCCGGGCCGGGCGAGAAGAACACCGCGTCGGCACCGGTGGCGAGCAGGTCCTCGACCGTGGACGTGGCCGGCAGCACGTGCGTGGTGACGCCGCGGGCGGCCAGCCGGCGGGGCACGTTGCGCTTGATGCCGAGGTCCAGCGCGGCCACCGTGAACCGGTGCTCGCCGTCGGCGGCCACCGTGTACGGCTTGGGGGTGGTGACCTCGGCGGACAGGTCCGCGCCGATCATCTGCGGCGCCGCCAGCACCCGCTCCAGCAAGGCCTTGTGGTCGGTTTCCACGCTGGAGACGCCGACCCGCATCGCCCCGCGCTCGCGCAGGTGCCGGGTCAGCGCCCGGGTGTCCACCCCGCAGATGCCCACGACCCCCTCGGCCGCGAGCCGGTCCTCCAGGCCGCCGGTGGACCGCCAGTTGGAGGCGGTACGGGACGGGTCGCGCACCACGTACCCGGCCACCCAGATCCGGGCCGACTCGTCGTCCTCGCCGTTGACCCCCGTGTTGCCGATGTGCGGCGCGGTCTGCACGACGACCTGGCGGTGGTACGACGGGTCGGTCAGCGTCTCCTGGTAGCCGGTCATGGCGGTGGTGAAGACGGCCTCGCCGAACGTCTCGCCCACGCTGCCGTACGCCTCGCCGACGAACGTCCGCCCGTCCTCCAGCACGAGGATCGCCGGCCTGCGCCGCGTCACCGGTCCTGCCTTTCGTTCGCGACTGCGGGACTCCGCTTCGCTGCGTTCCTCGCGCTCACCGAACGGCCTTGCCGTCGAGGA
>NZ_DASTBH010000161.1:0-2172 GCF_035712165.1 Actinophytocola sp.
GATCGGCTTGCCGTTGTCGAGCGTCTCCAGCACGGCCAGCTCGCGCGAGCGTTCCTGGATGATCCGCGCGATCCGGAACAGGTACTTGGCCCGGTCCCGCCCCGGCATCGGACCCCAGCTCGTCTCGTACGCCCGGCGCGCAGCGGCGACGGCCCGGTCGACGTCCGCCTCGCCGGCGACCGCGACCTCGGCCAGCACCTCCTCGTTCGCCGGGTTGACGGTCTTGAGCGTGCCGCCCTCGCCGCCGCTGAACTGACCGTCGAGGAACATGCCGTACGACTCGCGCAGCCGTCCGACCGCCCTCGACTCCGGCGCCGGCGCGTACTCCCACTCGGCCATGCCACCACTCTATGGCCGCCCGCCCGCACAGTCCTGCGTCCGTCCGGCCGGCGTCAGCAGTTGCGGCCGGCGTTGATGCAGCCGACGGCCTCGCGCATCAGCGACTCCGGCATGACGTTGAGGAAGTCGAAGTGGTCGGTGAGTGGCCTGCGCTCCTGGTCCGGGAACGAGTCGATGGCGTACGACCGGCCGGGCGGCACCTGGTAGGCGAGGGTGACGCGCAGCCTCGGGATGGCCACGGTGCCGACCGGGCAGGCGCCGGTCGCCGGCTCGGGGAAGGTCACGTGCGTGCGGTGGGTCTTGCTGTCGATGTCGGTGCCGTTCCAGCAGCTGGGGAACTCTCCGGTGCGCTGCACGAGTTGGCCGTCCGGGCAGAGCGGGTAGAACGTGCCGCTGACCCGTCCCGGCGTGCCCGAGCACGACCAGTGTGCCCGCGCGTTGACCCCGGTGGTCGCGGCCTTGGCGTTGCCGGTGACGATCCGCAGGAACCGGGGGATTGGTGTTACCGGGGAACGCGGGTTGCCGAGGAAGTCGATGGAGACCCGGGCCGGAGTGAGGATGCGGCCGAGGTTGCCGTCCTGCCCACCGCCCGGCCGGTCGGCGTCCGCGTCGCCGTGCCGGATATCCCGCAGCACCGGCCAGAAGTAGGCGGACCGGTCACCTAGGTTGCAGGTCGTGCCCCCGGCCGCAAGGGAACTTTCGGTCGAGGTGCGGTCGACGGACAGGTTGCCGACGTAGTCATGGACGTGGTGGGCACCGTTGGACAGGCCCGGCGCGGTGATCACGTTGTCGGAATTGCGGTGACCCTCGAGGTTGCGGCCGCATGGCGAGGTGAACGAGCCGGTCGAGGCGTTCGGTCCCGGTGCCGGCGCGCTGAGCACCATGGGCACCTCCTCGATCGGGAGGTAGTCGGCGGCGATCGGACCGGGGCGCGCGACGCTCCCGGCGGGCACTGGTGTGCTGATCACCGTCGCGACGAGGGCCGCGGCCCCGATGGACACGATGCCGAGCACCCCGGCCGCGATGACGGTCCACGGCCGCTCTCCGACGTTCACGTCCCGCCGCCAGCGCGCCGGGCCACCGCGGTCGACCGCTGGGCCTGGCTACCGAACTGGCGGTCAGGCGCTCCCCAGCTCATTCTGAGCAAGCTCCAGGTAGCTGTCCCGCGCTGCCTTCGCCCGCTTGGTCAGGTCGGTCCAGGACTCGACCTGCTCGGGCGCGCCCCGCCCGCCGACGATCGCGTACGCGGCGGCGGACGCCTGGCGCAATGCGTCCGCGGCCGCCTCGGCCGCCTCCCGGACCGGCGCCGACGCGCGAAGCTCCAGCATCACCAGCGCGTCGCTGACCGCCCGGTTGCGCAGCATCAGCGGGCTGACCGACTCTGGGTCCCGCGGGGCGTTGCCTAGCTCGGGGGCGTACTCCCCGGCCGACTCGCAGTAGCGCAGCGCCTCCAGCGTCGCGTGGGCGAACGCAGTGTGCGCCTCGTACCGGCGCTCGCCCCAGATGGCCCGGTCCTCCCGGGTCCACCGTTCCCGTTCCATCGAGTCCTGCCGCTCGCGCTCCAGCCGTACCCGGCGGTCGTCCCGGCGGGCAGTCAGGTACACACCCAGCAGGGCGGCCGCCGCGGCAATGGCGGCCGCGGCGAGGGTGATCTCCTGTGGCGTGAGGAACACACCACGAACGGTAGCGGTGCCGCATCGCACCGGGTGTGGTTTCCGTGAAGATCGCCGGGCGTGTCCCGGGCCGCCGGGCAGGGCGCCCGCTACGTGACGATCCTGATGGGTGCCAACGACCTGTGCACCTCGTCGACGTCGACGATGACCTCGGTGGACG
>NZ_DASTBH010000162.1:0-3572 GCF_035712165.1 Actinophytocola sp.
GCCCTCGGGACGCTGGTCGGCGAGGAACTGCGCGGTGGCCAGCGCGGCGGTCCAGATGGCGTGCTCCGGTACCTCGAAGCCCATCCGGGACAGCCGCGCCTGCAGGTCGCGGGCGGTGTAGATGGAGTTGTTGGTGAGCACCAGGAACGGCCTGCCCGACGTGCGGAGCCGGTTGACGAACTCCGGCGCGCCCGGTACGGGCTGGCCCTCGTGCACGAGCACGCCGTCCATGTCGGTCAGCCAGCTCTCGACGGGTTTCTTGCGCTCTGTCATTAGTTGTCCTCGCTACGCGCGACGCGGCCGGGGGCAGCAATGACCCGGGCAATGGTCCCAAGCCGGAAGGTTACCCAGCCGAAGTCGCGGAAACGTGTCCGGCGCGAGTCGTTCCTGTACAAGCTCGCGAACCATCGTGACGAACGCGGGATGCACGCCGGGTGTGGCCGCCCTGACGTACTCCAGTCCCAGCTTGCGTGCGGTGGCCGCCGCCTCCGTGTCCAGGTCCCAGGCGACCTCCAGGTGGTCGGACACGAACCCGATGGGGCTCACCACCACGGCGGTGACGCCGGTGTCGGCGAGCGCCTCCAGATGGTCGTTGATGTCCGGCTCCAGCCATGGCACCTGCGGCGGGCCGGACCGGCTCTGCCAGACCAGGTCGTACGGCACGTCCGCGCCGGCGCCGGCGGCCACGAGCGCGGCCGTCTCGCGCAACTGCGCCTCGTACCGCCCGCCGTCAGGCCCGGCGGTCCTGGCCATCGCCACCGGGATGGAGTGGGCCGTGAAGACCAGCCGGGCGTCGCCCCGGCGGGCCGGGTCCAGCGCGGCCAGTGCCTCGCGCACCGCCTCCGCGTGCGGCCGGACGAAGCCGGGGTGGTCGGCGAAGTGCCTCAGCTTGTCCACCAGCGGCGCGTCCTCGCCCACCGCGGCCCGCGCGGCGTCGATGTCCTCGTAGTACTGCCGGCACGAGGAGTAGCCGCCGTACGCGCTGGTGGCCAGCGCAATGGCGTGCCGCACGCCGTCGTCGCGCATCGTGGCCAGGGTGTCCGCCAGCATCGGCGTCCAGTTCCGATTTCCCCAGTAGACCGGCAGGTCCACGCCGTGGGCCGCGAAGTCGGCGCGGATCGCCGCCAGCAGGTCGCGGCACTGCTGGTTGATCGGCGACACGCCGCCGAAGTGCTGGTAGTGCTCGGCGACCTCGACGAGCCGCTCCGCCGGCACGCCCCGGCCCCGCGTGACGTTGCGCAGGAACGGCAGCACGTGGTCCGGGTGCTCGGGACCGCCGAACGACAGCAGCAGGAACGCGTCGTACGCCATGGCACCCATCATGCCCTCAGCGGCTACGCTCCGATCGCGTGGTACCCGCCGTCGACGTGGACGATCTCGCCGGTGGTGGCCGGGAACCAGTCCGAGAGCAGCGCCAGCACCGCCCGCGCCGCCGGCTCCTGGTCCGTGAGCGACCAGCCCAGCGGCGCGCGCGCCACCCACGCGTCCTCGAACGCGTCGAACCCGGGGATCGAGCGCGCCGCCATCGTGCGCAGCGGCCCGGCCGACACCAGGTTGCTGCGGATGCCGTGCTTGCCCAGGTGCAGCGCGAGGTAGCGCGACGCCGACTCCAGCCCCGCCTTGGCCACGCCCATCCAGTCGTAGACCGGCCACGCCACCGTGGCGTCGAACGTCAGCCCGACCACCGAGCCGCCCCGGTCCATCAGCGGCAGCGCCGCCATGGCCAGCGATTTGTACGAGAACGTGGACACGTGCAGCGCCGTGGCCACGTCCTCCCACGGTGCGTCGAGGAAGCCGCCGCCCAGGCACGTCTGCGGCGCGAAGCCGATCGAGTGGACGACGCCGTCCAGCCCGTCGACGTGCTCGCGCACCTTGTCCGCAAGCCCCTCCAGGTGATCGGGGTTCGTCACGTCCAGCTCGATCAGCGGGGCCGGCGAGGGCAGCCGCTTGGCGATCCGCTCGACCAGGGAGAGCCGGCCGTAGCCGGTGAGCACGACGGTGGCCCCGTGCTCCTGGGCCAGCCGGGCGACCGAGAACGCGATCGACGCGTCGGTGATCACACCGGTGACGAGCAGCCGCTTGCCGGCCAGCAAACCTGACACCTGAACCAAACCCCCTCAGTGACCCATGCCCAGGCCGCCGTCGACTGGGATGACCGCACCGCTGATGTAACCCGCCGACTCGCCGGCGAGCCACGTCACCACGCCGGCCACCTCGTCGACCGTGGCGAACCGGCCGGCCGGGATCGTCTTGCGGTACTCGTCGCGCCGCTCCTCGGGCAGCGCCGCCGTCATGTCCGTCTCGATGAACCCGGGCGCGACCACGTTCGCGGTCACGTTGCGGGTGCCCAGCTCGCGGGTGATGGACCGGGCGACGCCGACCAGCCCGGCCTTGCTTGCCGCGTAGTTCACCTGGCCGGGCCCGCCGTACAGCCCGACGACCGAGGAGATGAAGATCATGCGACCCCAGCGTCCCCGTACCATCTTCGTGGCCGCCCGGCGCGCGCACCGCCACGCTCCGGTCAGGTTGGTGTCCAGCACCCGGGTGAACTGCTCCTCCGACATGCGCATCAGCAGCGTGTCGTCGGTGATGCCGGCGTTGGCCACCAGCACCTCCACCGGCCCCAGTTCCGCCTCGACGGCGGTGAACGCGGCGTCCACCGCGGCGCCGTCGGTCACGTCGCACTCGACGCCGAACAGGCCGTCGGGCGCGCCGGAGCCCCGGTGCGTCACCGCCACCCGGTATTCCTGCTTGGCGAACTCCTCGGCGATCGACAGCCCGATCCCCCGGTTCCCGCCGGTCACCAGCACCGTCCGCGGCACGGCCCGCCCCCTTCCCATTCGTCAGGGAAGCGTAGTCATACCTGGGTATCCCCCGGTCGTAGCCCCCCGGTAGGGCGACGCCGTGCGCGCCCGCGCCGTACCGTTCCGGCCATGAACAACGCCGTCGTGCGCGGCCTGGCCGGCCTGCGCCGGGCCGTCGCCGGTCCGGATTATCCGCGGGTACGGGCACCCGGCCGACCGGCCGGCAAGCTGGCCCGGTTCGGGCCGCCGCTGGCCGTGCTGGCGCTGCTGGGCCTGCTGCTGATCACGTACCAGTACCTGTGGAGCGTGCGCGGGATCAACCTGATGGCGTGGGCGCTGGCGGCCCTGACAGTGGCGCCCGCGGCCCTGATGCTCGACCGCCCGCTGCTCGCCTGGCGATTGTGCATCGTCGGCGGGGTCGTCGGCACGGGATGGGCCACGGCCGGCGAGGCGCTCCCGTGGAACCCGGTGCAGGTCTTCGTGACCCTGGCCGTGCTGGTCGTGGTGGCGCTGCGGGCCGACCGGGTCGTGGTGTTCTGGGTCGGGCTGATCACCGTGTTCGTGGCCTTCTATTTCGTGCCGGACCCGGCCTCGTTCTACGGCCTCATGCTGCTCGTCGCCGCGCTGCTGGCGATCGGCTCGTCGTTTCGCCGGGTTCGCCAGGTCGAGGGCGAACTGGCCGAGCAGGCCGGGGTGACCGAACGGGAGCAGGCCCGGCGCGGGCTGCTGGAGGAGCGGGCCAGGATCGCCCGCGAGCTGCACGACGTG
>NZ_DASTBH010000163.1:0-8987 GCF_035712165.1 Actinophytocola sp.
CACCGACCGCTCGACCCCGGCCAGGGCAACCACCGTGACCAGGGCGAGCAGCCGCGCAGGACTGCACACCATGCGTATCCACCGCACGATCACAGACGCTACGCCGACCGCGCCCGCCCTCCCATGACCCACCGCGCGACCAAAAGGGCAACGCCCCCCGGGGGGGCCAGGTCAGGCCAGGACCACGCGGCTCAGTTCGGCGGGGGTGGCGAGGAGTTCGTGGCGTGGCAGCACCCGGGCGGTGACGCCGAGCGAGCCGGTGTGCGGGAGGGTGAGCTCACCGGCGTAGCGGCCGTCCTGGTCGGGGGTCATGGTGGTGGTGACGACGTCGACCAGCTCGTCGGTGTCGCCCACCCGGCCGATCACGGCCTGCACCTCGACGTCGGACGGATCGAGCCCGGCCAGGTCCACCCGGGCGTGCACCCGGACCCGCTGTCCCACGACCGGAGCGCTGCCGTCCTCGACCGCGAGCTCGCAGTCGGTGATCCGGATGTGCGCCCACGCCCCGGACAGCCGCCCCCGGTAGGCGGCCAGGTCCTTGGCCAGCTTGAACCCGTCCGCGGTGGCCCGGCCGACAGCGGTGGCCGCCGGCACGTAGTGCCCCTCCACGTACTCCCGCACCATCCGGGACGCCTGCAGCCGCGGTCCGAGCGAGGCCAGCGTGTGCCGCACCCGCGCCAGCCACCGGTTCGGCACGCCGTCCTCGCCGCGTTCGTAGAACAACGGCGCCACCTGCGCGCCGATCAGCTCGTAGAGCGCCGCCGCCTCCAGGTCGTCGCGGCGCACCGGGTCGCTCACGCCGTCCGCGGTCGGAATGGCCCACCCGTTGGTGCCGTCGGTCAGCTCGTCCCACCAACCGTCCCGAATGGACAGGTTCAGCCCGCCGTTCAGCGCCGACTTCATGCCCGACGTGCCGCACGCCTCCAGCGGCCGCAGCGGGTTGTTCAGCCACACGTCGCAGCCCCAGTACAGGTACCGGGCCATCGACATGTCGTAGTCCGGCAGGAACACGATCCGGTGGCGCACCTCGGGATCGTCGGCGAACCGCACGATCTGCTGGATCAGCGCCTTGCCGCCGTCGTCGGCCGGGTGCGACTTTCCGGCCACCACGAGCTGCATCGGCCGCTCCGGGTGCAGCAGCAACGCCTTGAGCCGGGCCGGGTCGCGCAGCATCAGCGTGAGCCGCTTGTACGTGGGCACCCGCCGGGCGAACCCGACGGTCAGCACCTCGGGGTTGAACACCGTCTCGGTCCAGCCCAGCTCCAGCGCGGACGCCCCGCGCTGCAGCCAGGCCTGCCGGACCCGGCGGCGAACCTCGTGCACCAACCGCTCGCGCAGCCCGCAGCGCAGCTCCCAGAGCAGCGCGTCGGTCACCGGCTGCAGCCCGCCCGGCGCGATCTCCGCACCCAGCTCGGACTCGCCGAGCAGGCTGGTCATCTCGCGCGCCGCCCAGGTCGGGCCGTGCACCCCGTTGGTGACCGAGCTGATCGGCACCTCGCGGGTGTCGAAGCCGCGCCACAGGTTGCCGAACATCTCCCGGCTGACCTGCCCGTGCAGCCGGGAGACGCCGTTGGCGCGCTGGGCCAGCCGCAGCCCCATGTGCGCCATGTTGAACATGCCGACGTTCTCCTCGGCGCCCAGCGCGAGCACCCGGTGCACGTCGATGCCGGGCAGCAGCGCGCCGTCGCCGAAGTAGTGCTGCACCAGGTCGATCGGGAACCGGTCGATGCCGGCCGGCACCGGCGTGTGCGTGGTGAACACGGTGCCGGCGCGGACCGCGCACAGCGCCTGGTCGAAGTCCAGTTGCTCGCCGGAGACCAGCTCGCGGACCCGCTCCAGGCCGAGGAACCCGGCGTGGCCCTCGTTGGTGTGGAACACCTCCGGCTGCTGGTGGCCGGTCAGCTCGCAGTACGTGCGCACCGCCCGAACGCCGCCGACGCCGGCCAGGATCTCCTGGCGGATGCGGTGGTCCTGGTCGCCGCCGTAGAGCCGGTCGGTGACCCCGCGCAGGTCCTCGTCGTTGTCCTCGATGTCGGAGTCCAGCAGCAGCAAGGGAACCCGGCCGACGTTCGCCTTCCAGATCCGGGCCCGCAGCACCCGCGAGCCGGGCATGGACACGTGCACCAGGATCGGCGCGCCGGACGGCTCGACCACCGGCTCCAGCGGCAGCCCGCTCGGGTCGATCACCGGGTAGTGCTCGACCTGCCAGCCGTCCAGCGACAGCGACTGCCGGAAGTAGCCCGACCGGTACAGCAGGCCCACCCCGATCAGCGGGACGCCCAGGTCCGACGCGGCCTTGAGGTGGTCGCCGGCCAGCACGCCGAGGCCGCCGGAGTAGTTCGGCAGCGCCTCGGTCACGCCGAACTCCATCGAGAAGTACGCGATCGAGTCGGGCATCCGGGTCTCGCCGGAGCGCAGGTCGTCGGCGCGGCGCTGGTACCAGCGGGGGTCGGTCAGGTAGCGCCGCAGGTCGTCGACCACGGCACTGGTTCTGGCCAGGAAACCGGAGTCGCCGGCCAGGTACTCCAGGCGCTCGGCCGGCACCGAGGCGAGCAACCGCAACGGGTCGCCGAGGCGCTCCCAGGCCTGTGGGTCGACGGCCGCGAACAGGTCCTGGGTGGGCGGGTGCCAGGTCCACCTGAGGTTGGTGGCCAGTGTCCTGAGCTCGGCCAATGGTTCCGGCAGCCCGGCACGGACGGTGAAACGGCGCACTGCTCTCATCCTGGCGACCTTAGAGCACCCCGGCGGGTCCGGACGCGCGGACCTGGATCGAGCAAGCCAGCCCCGTGCCGGGCAGACTGGTAGGCAGAGTTGTGGACGGACGGGAGGGTGCGGCGATGAGTGGACGGCTGGGCATCGACGAGGTCGCTCCGGTCGTCAGCTGTGGCCGCTATCCCGCCAAGGCCGTTGCCGGCGAACACGTTCCGGTGCACGCCACGGTCTGGCGCGAGGGGCACGACGCGGTGGCGGCCACGGTCGCCTGGCGCGGCCCGAAGGACACCGCCGACCGGCACACCCGGATGGTGCCGCACGGCGTCGGGCTGGACCGCTGGGCGGCGACCATCGTGCCGGACACCGAGGGCATGTGGACGTTCCGGGTGGATGCCTGGAGCGATCCGTGGGCCACCTGGCGGCACGCGGTCGAGGTGAAGGTGGCCGCCGCCCAGGGTCCCGAGGAGCTGGCGAACGATCTGGAGTCGGGCGCCCGGTTACTCGAACGGGCGGCCAAGGAGAGCCCGGCCCAGGGCGCCGACGGCGAGCGCGGCATGCTGCTGTCCGCCGCGGAGGCGTTGCGCGAGGTCAAGCGGCCGCTGCCGGCCCGGATCGCCGAGGCGCTGGCCGACCCGGTGCACCGGATCATGGTCGAGCGTCCGGTCCGTGAGCTGGTCACGGCCGGCACCGAGTACCAGCTCTGGGTGGACCGGCCACGGGCGTTGTTCGGCTCCTGGTACGAGCTGTTCCCCCGCTCGACCGGCGGGGTCGACAAGGCGGGCAATCCGGTGCACGGCACGTTCCGCACCGCGGCCGCCGAACTGGACCGGGTCGCCCGGATGGGCTTCGACATCGTCTACCTGCCGCCGATCCACCCGATCGGGCGAGTCAACCGCAAGGGTCCCAACAACAGCGTGCTCTCGGCGCCGGAGGACGTCGGCTCACCGTGGGCCATCGGGTCGGACGAGGGCGGGCACGACGCGATCCACCCGGACCTGGGCACGCTGGCCGACTTCCGGGCGTTCGTGGCCCGCGCCCGCAAGCTCGGCATGGAGGTGGCGCTGGACTTCGCGTTGCAGTGCGCCCCGGATCACCCGTGGGTCACCGAACATCCGGAGTGGTTCACCACCCGCCCGGACGGGTCGATCGCCTACGCCGAGAACCCGCCGAAGAAGTACCAGGACATCTACCCGCTCAACTTCGACAACGACCCGGACGGCGCCTATGCCGAGATGCTGCGGGTGGTGCTGCACTGGGTGGCGCAGGGCGTGCGGGTGTTCCGGGTGGACAACCCGCACACCAAGCCGCCGGACTTCTGGCACTGGCTGATCGGCCGGGTCAAGACGTTCGAGCCGGACGTGCTGTTCCTGTCCGAGGCGTTCACCCGGCCGGCGCGGATGCATGGCTTGGCGCGCTTGGGTTTCACCCAGTCCTACACGTACTTCACCTGGCGCGTGCACAAGTCCGAGCTGGTCGAGTTCGGGGTGGACCTGGTCGAGCACGCGCACGAGACGCGGCCCAACCTGTTCGTGAACACGCCGGACATCCTGCACGCGTCGCTGCAGTACGGCGGGCCGGGGATGTTCGCGCTGCGGGCGGCGCTGGCCGCGACGATGTCGCCGAGCTGGGGGGTGTACTCCGGTTACGAGCTCTACGAGCACGAGGCGGTGCGCGAGGGCAGCGAGGAGTACCTGGACTCGGAGAAGTACCAGCTGCGGCCGCGCGACTTCGCCGGCGCGCTGGCCGACGGGCGGTCGCTGGAACCGTGGATCACCCGGCTCAACGCGATCCGGCGGGCCCACCCGGCCCTGCAGCAGCTGCGCACGCTGCGCTTCCACGACATCCAGAACGACGCGATGATCGCCTACTCGAAGACCGACCCGGGCAGCGGCGACACCGTGATCGTGGTGGTGACGCTCGACGCCCACCAGCCGCAGGAGGGCACCCTGTGGCTGGACCTGCCGGCGCTCGGCTTCGACTGGGGCGACCGGTTCACGGTGCGCGACGAGGTCAGCGGGGCCATCTGGGAGTGGGGCCAGGCCAACTACGTGCGCCTGGACCCGGGGCACGCGGTGGCGCACATCCTGAGCGTGTTCACTCCGTCGGGCCGATGACCCGGCCCGCCTCGGTGACGGTGATGGCCGAGGCGGGGCAGGAGTCGGCCGCGTCCAGCACGACCTCGTCTGGGGCGATCTCCGGGTGGACCGGCCGGGAGTGCGCGCCGTCCAGGGCGAAGTAGTCCGGCGCGAGGGCCGAACACATCCCGGAGGCGATGCAGACCCGGCCGTTCACCTCGACGTTCCAGGACATGACCTACCAGCCGACCGGCATCGTCCGCGGGCCGCGCACCAGCATCTCGGTCTTCCACACCAGATCGCCGGCCAGCCGCAGGTTGGGCACCCGGGCCAGCAGCACCCGCAGCGCCTCCTGCAGCTCGACCCGGGCCAGGGTGGCGCCCAGGCAGTGGTGCACGCCATGGCCGAACCCGATGTGCTGGTTGTTCTCCCGGTCGAACCGGACCTCGTCGGCGCCGGGGAACCGGAGCTCGTCGCGGTTGGCGGCGCCGACCGCGATCACCACCGGCTCGCCTTCGCGCACCAGGGTGCCGCCGACCTCGATGTCCTCGGTGGCGTAGCGGGGGAACCCGGGGCCTTCGCCGAGCGGCACGAAGCGCAGCAACTCCTCGACGGCGGCCGGGATCAGCTCCGGGTCGGCCAGCAGCTCGGCCCACCGCGCGGGCCGTTCGAGCAGGACGTAGACGAAGTTGGGAATCTGCGTCGCGGTGGTCTCGTGCCCGGCGACGAGGAGCGTGACCAGGATGTCGATCAGCTCGTCCTCGCTGAGCCGGTCGCGTTCGTCGCGGGCCTCGACCAGCGCGGTGATCAGGTCGTCGGCCGGCTGCGCGCGGCGGGCGGCGATGAGATCCGCGATGTATCCGCGCAGCCCGCTCTGGTTGGCCTCGAACTGCTCGAGGGTCATCCGTGCGGTGGACATGGCCGCGTCGCTCCAGGCCCGGAACTTCGGCCGGTCGGTGAGCGGAACCCCGAGCAGCTCGCAGATCACCGCGACCGGGATGGTGAGCGCGAACTGCTCGACCAGGTCCGCGGGCTGGCCGCCGGCGACCATCTCGGCCAGGGCGGCCTCGGCGATCTCCCGCACCCGGGGGCGCAACGCCTCCATCCGGTGCATCGTGAAGGCCTTGGCCACCAGCGTGCGCAGCCGGGTGTGCTCGGGCGGGTCCATGGCCAGGATGTTCTGGGTGAGCCGGTTCGGGGTCAGCCGCGGCGCGTCGCGGTCGACCGACATGGCCCGGCTGAACCGCCGGTCGCCGAGCACCAGCCGGGCGTCGGAGTAGCGGGTGGCGAGCCAGGCCGGTTCACCGAACGGCATCTGCACCCGGATCATGCCCGGCGTCTCGCGGACGGCCCGGTACCGCTCGTCGAGCTCGATGCCGAGGTTGTCCTTGAACGGATAGCTGACGGGGTCACTTCGTGTCGAAAGCGTCACCCATCGTGTATATCGGGTCTGTACTCAGTTCGTAAGCCCCCAGTCGCGGAGCGTGATCAACCCCGGGGTGATCAAGAACTCCGAACGTTGTCCTGCAGAATCCGCCCCGCGTGACAACCATGGAACTCGACCAACGACGGCCGCGCAGGAGATGGGTCTGAGATGACAGAGCCTCTGGCTGAACCACGTCCCGACGCGGCGCTCGGACTCGAGGGCGTGCCGCACACCGGCGAGGCGTTCACCGCCGATGGCCACCTCGTCGAGCCGCAGGCCGGCGACTTCAGGCATGCCCGCTCGGCGCCCACCGATCCCGCCTGGTACCAGACCGCGGTGTTCTACGAGGTGCTGGTCCGGGCGTTCAACGACTCCAACAACGACGGCACCGGCGACCTGCGCGGGCTGGCCGACAAGCTCGACTACCTGGACTGGCTGGGCGTGGACTGCCTGTGGCTGCCGCCGTTCTACGCCTCCCCGCTGCGCGACGGCGGCTACGACATCAGCGACTTCCGCGCCGTGCTCCCCGAGTTCGGCGACGTCGACGACTTCGTCTACCTGCTCGACCAGGCGCACCGGCGGGGCATCCGGGTGATCACCGACCTGGTGCTCAACCACACCTCCGAAGCCCACCCGTGGTTCCAGGAGTCCCGCAACCACCCGGACGGCCCGTACGGCGACTACTACGTCTGGGCCGACACCGACACCGGATTTCCCAAGGCGCGCATCATCTTCGTCGACACCGAGACCTCGAACTGGACCTACGACCCGGTGCGCGGCCAGTTCTACTGGCACCGGTTCTTCTCCCACCAGCCCGACCTCAACTACGAGAACCCCGACGTCCAGGAGGCGATGCTGGACGTCATCCGGTTCTGGCTGGATCTGGGCATCGACGGGTTCCGGCTGGACGCGGTGCCGTACCTGTTCGAGGCCGAGGGCACCAACTGCGAGAACCTGCCGCGCACGCACGAGTTCCTCAAGCGCTGCCGCAAGGTGGTCGACGACGAGTACCCCGGCCGGGTGCTGCTGGCCGAGGCCAACCAGTGGCCGGCCGACGTGGTGGAGTACTTCGGCGACCCGGCGGTCGGCGGCGACGAGTGCCACATGGCGTTCCACTTCCCGCTGATGCCGCGGATCTTCATGGCGGTGCGGCGCGAGTCGCGGTTCCCGATCTCGGAGATCCTGGCCCAGACGCCGAACATCCCGTCGCGCTGCCAGTGGGGCATCTTCCTGCGCAACCACGACGAGCTGACCCTGGAGATGGTCACCGACGAGGAACGCGACTACATGTGGGCCGAGTACGCCAAGGACCCGCGGATGAAGGCGAACATCGGCATCCGGCGCCGGCTCGCCCCACTGCTGGACAACGACCGCAACCAGCAGGAGTTGTTCACCGCGCTGCTGCTCAGCCTGCCGGGGTCGCCGGTGCTCTACTACGGTGACGAGATCGGCATGGGCGACAACATCTGGCTGGGCGACCGCGACGGCGTGCGTACGCCGATGCAGTGGACCCCGGACCGCAACGCCGGGTTCTCCCGCTGCGACCCCGGCCGGCTCTACCTGCCGGTGATCATGGACCCGATCTACGGCTTCCAGGCGCTCAACGTCGAGGCCCACTCCAACAACCATTCCTCGCTGCTGCACTGGACCCGAAGGATGCTGCAGGTGCGCCGCGAGCACGCCGCGTTCGGTCTCGGCGAGTTCACCGAGCTCGGCTCGTCGAACCCCAGCGTGCTCGCCTACCAGCGCAGATGGGTGGACCCGGATGGCGAGGAGGACCTCGTCGTCTGCGTGAACAACCTGTCCCGCTTCCCGCAGCCGGTCGAGCTCGACCTGTCCGACCAGGCCGGACGGGTGCCGGTGGAGCTGACCGGCGGGGTCGGCTTCCCGCCGATCGGCGAGCTGCCGTACCTGCTGACGCTGCCCGGCCATGGCTTCTACTGGTTCCAGATAACGGTTCAAGGGGAGGAGGGCGAACGTCCGTGAGCGAGTTCCAGGCGCACGAACTTGTCACCGGTCTGCTCGAGCCCCTTCGGCACTGGCTACCCGAGCAGCGGTGGTTCGGGGCGAAGGGGCACGAGATCACCGAGGTCCGGCTGGTGGCCGCGACCACGGTCATCGAGGGCGACCCCGCCCTGGTGCAGGCGTTGGTTCAGGTGGGCGGCGGTGACCCGTACCAGCTGTGGATCGGGGTGCGTGAGCATCCCGGCGACGGGCTGCTGCACGCGGTCATCGCACCGGCGCACGGCCGGCAGGCCTACGACGCGCCGCACGACTCCGAGCTGATGGGCAGGCTGCTGGACCTGTTCGTCGACCGGGCCGACCATGGCGGGCTGCGGTTTCGAACCGAGCCGGACGCCGAGGTCTCGCCCGGGCTGCGGGCCCGGCCGGTCGGCGTCGAGCAGAGCAACACCTCGGTGATCTACGGCCAGGACTACATCCTCAAGCTCTACCGCCGGCCCTCCGCCGGCAACAGCCGGGACCTGGACCTGCACCGGGCCTTGCACGAGGCCGGCAGCACGCACATCGCCGAACCGCTCGGCGCCCTGTACGGGTCGCTGCCCGACGGACCGGTGGCGCTGGCGTTCCTGCAGCGGTTCCTGCCCGACGGGGTGGAGGGCTGGGCGACCGCGACGGCGAGCGTGCGGGACCTGCTGGCCGAGGGCGACCTGCACGCCGACGAGGTGGGCGGCGACTTCGCCGCCGACAGCGAGCGGCTGGGCGCGGCGACCGCCTCGGTGCATTCGGACCTGGCCAAGGTGCTGCCCACCGAG
>NZ_DASTBH010000164.1:0-4998 GCF_035712165.1 Actinophytocola sp.
CTGCCCAAGGACAGCACCGGCTACGACCTGGTCGGCGCCCTGGTCGGCAGCGAAGGCACGCTGGCCGTGGTGACCGGGGTGCGACTGCGGCTGGTGCCCGGCTCCCGCGAGGGCGTGACCGCCGTGCTGGGGGTGGCCGACACCGCCGCCGCGCAGCGGGTGCTGGCGCGGGTGCGGGCCGGCGTGCCCGGGCTGACGTCGGCCGAGGTGTTCTACGCCGACGGGCTGCGGATCGTGTGCGCGCACCGGGGCGTGGCCGCGCCGTTCGACGCCGACCACCCGTGCTACCTGCTGCTCGACTGTGCCGGTCAGGACGACCCGACCGAGGCGCTGGCGCGGGTGCTGGCCGGGTCGGACGAGGTGCTCGACTCGGCGATCGCCGACGACGAGGCCGGCCGGCGCGCCCTGTGGGCCTACCGCGAGGGGCACACCGACGCGATCAGCGCGCTCGGCACCCCGCTCAAGCTGGACGTGGGCGTTCCCGCGGTTGCCGTGCCGGGCTTCGAGGCCGACCTGCGCGAACTGGTCGCCGCGGCCGCCCCGGGCGCGCGGCTGATCCTGTTCGGTCACCTCGCCGAAGGGAACTTCCACGCCAACCTCATCGGCGGGGACGAGGCCGACCTGACCGACCCGGTGCTACGGATCGTTGCCGGCTACGGCGGAACGATCTCCGCCGAGCACGGAGTGGGCACGGCCAAGGCCCGCTGGCTGCCCCTGGTCCGGTCGCGCGTCGAGCTGGACCTGATGGCCGCCACCAAGCGGGCCTGGGATCCGGACGGGCTGCTGAACCCGGGTGTTCTGGTCTCCGGCGAACCAGGACGCGGCGGCGGCGATGACGCAGGCGGCGATGGCGAACCAGAACGCGACGTGTAGGCCGTCGGAGAAGGGGTGGGTGACGAGGTTGGGGAAGAACGACCGGCCGGTGAGGAACTCGACCCGCTCCGGCGGTAGCTGCGCCAGCGACGGGCCGAGCAACTGCTCGACCGGGTTGTAGCCGAGGAAGGCGGCGAACAGCACGGCCACCGCCGGAAGCTGGGCGATCCGCGCGGCGTCCGGCGCCGGCACCCCGTTGCCGGTCAGCCCGCCGGACAGGGCCGACGGCAGGCTGGCGGTGAGCCCGATGATGATCAGGCTGAAGAAGATGCCGATGGACAGCACCATCGCCGCGTTCTGGAAGGTGGCCGTCATGCCCGAGCCGGCGCCGCGCGACCCCGGCGGCAGGCTGTTCATGATCGCGGCCCGGTTGGGCGCGGCGAACATGCCCATGCCGATCCCGTTGACCAGGAGCAGGCCGGCGAAGAGCCGGTAGTCGAAGTCCACCGGCAGGACGGTCAGCGCGTAGAAGGTCGCCGCGCTGACCAGCATGCCGCCGGTGGTGAGCAGCCGGGCGCCGCACCGGTCGGACAGCACGCCGGACAGCGGCGCGGAGATCAGGAACCCGACGGTCATCGGCAGCATGTAGATGCCCGCCCAGAGCGGCGTCTCGGCGAAGGAGTAGCCGTGCAGCGGCAGCCAGATCCCCTGCAGCCAGATGATCAGGATGAACTGCAGGCCGCCGCGGCCGAGCGAGGACATCAGGTTGGCCAGGTTGCCGAGGCCGAACGCCCGGATGCGGAACAGGGACAGGTCGAACAGCGGGTTGGCGGCCCGGCGTTCGATCGCGGCGAACAGGGCGAGCACGGCCAGTCCGCCGACCAGGGCGGCGACCACCCACGGGTTGGTCCAGCCCATCGGATGCCCGGCGTAGGGCTGCAGGCCGTAGGTGATCGCGACCATGATCGCGATCAGGCCGACCGCGAAGGTGATGTTGCCGGCCCAGTCCATCGCGGCCCGTTCGCGCACCCCGGTGTCGCGCAGCCGCAGGTAGGCCCAGGCGGTGCCGATCACGCCGAACGGGACCGAGACCAGGAACACCCAGTGCCAGTTGACCGGGGCCAGCAGGCCGCCGATCACCAGGCCGAGGAACGACCCGGCGATCGCCGCCACGCCGTTGATGCCCAGGGCCAGGCCGCGCTGGTCGGCCGGGAAGGCGTCGGTCAGGATGGCGCTGGAGTTGGCCATCAGGAACGCGCCGCCGATCCCCTGCACCACCCGCCAGCCGATCAGCCACAGCGCCGCGGCGTCGCCGGTCATCCAGGTGACCGCGAGCATGATCGAGGAGACGGTGAAGACGGCGAAGCCCAGGTTGTACATCCGGGCCCGCCCGTACATGTCCCCGAGCCGGCCGAAGGCGACCACCAGCACGGCGGTGACGATCAGGAAGCTCATCATCAGCCAGAGCAGGTAGCTGGTCTTGGTCGGATCCAGCGGGTTGATCCCGATGCCCCGGAAGATGTCCGGCAGCGCGATCAGCACGATCGACGAGTTGATCGTCGCGATCAACATGCCCAGCGTGGTGTTGGACAGTGCGATCCACTTGTAGCCCGGCCGGTCGACAAACACTTAGCCATGCTAACCGAATATCGTTAACCGCGCTAAGGACCTACTGGACCCGACGGCACGCCGAATGGGGACTCGCCGGGCATGGGTCAGGGGCGGAGGTCGGGGAAGTCGTCGTCGCGGTACTCGGTGGCGGGGCGGGCGGTGGGGTCGGCGTGCAGGTCGGTCTCGCGGGTGCGCAGCTCAACGCGGCGGATCTTGCCGGAGATGGTCTTGGGCAGGTCGGCGAACTCCAGGCGGCGGATTCGCTTGTAGGGGGCCAGGTTCTCCCGGGCGAAGGCGAGGATGGCGCGGGCGGTGCCGGCGTCGGCGGGGTAGCCGGCGGCCAGGACCACGTAGGCCTTGGGGACCGAAAGGCGCACGGGGTCGGGGGACGGAACCACGGCGGCCTCGGCCACGGCCTCGTGTTCGATGAGGACGCTCTCCAGTTCGAACGGGGAGATGCGGTAGTCGGAAGCCTTGAAGACGTCGTCGGCCCGGCCCACGTAGGTGATGTAGCCGTCGGCGTCGCGGGAGCCGACGTCGCCGGTGTGGTAGTAGCCGTCCCGCATGGCCTCGGCGGTGCGTTCCTCGTCGTCGGCGTAGCCGGTCATCAGGCCGACCGGCGGGTGGCGGAGGTCGATGCAGATCTCGCCCTCGTCGGCCGGCCGGCCGGTGGCGGGGTCGATCAGGGCGATGGTGAAGCCGGGCAGAGCGCGGCCCATGGAGCCCGGTTTGACCGGTTGGCCGGGGGTGTTCGCCACCTGCAGGGTGGTCTCGGTCTGGCCGAAGCCGTCCCGGATGGTCACCCCCCAGGCCTTGGCCACCTGCTCGATGACCTCCGGGTTGAGCGGCTCCCCGGCGCCGACCACCTTGCGCGGCGGCCGCCGCAACTGGCCGAGGTCGGACTGGATCAGCATCCGCCACACCGTTGGCGGGGCACAGAAACTGGTCACCCCGCAGCGGTCCATCACCGACATCAGCGCGACCGCGTCGAACCGGGTGTAGTTGTACAGGAACACCGTCGCCTCGGCGTTCCACGGCGCGAACACGTTGCTCCACGCGTGTTTCGCCCAGCCCGGGGAGGAGATGTTCAGGTGCACGTCCCCGGGCGCCAACCCGATCCAGTACATTGTGGACAGATGACCGATCGGGTAGGACACCTGGGTGTGCGCCACCAGCTTGGGCTGGGCGGTGGTGCCGGAGGTGAAGTAGAGCAGCAGCGGGTCGCCGGCTCCGGTCGGACCGTCCGGCTCGAAGGAACCCGGCGCCGTCTCGGACGCGGCGTGGTCCAGCCAGCCGTCGACCGGGCCGCCGACCGCGATCCTGGTGTAGTCGCCGGGAACCTCGGTGAACTTGGCGGTGTCCTCGGCGCGCACCACCACGTGCCGGGCCCGGCCGCGGTCCACCCGGTCACGCAGGTCCGCCGGACCCAGCAGGGTGGACGCCGGGATGATCACCGCGCCGAGCTTCATCGCGGCCAGGATGGTCTCCCACAGCTCGCCCTGGTTGCCCAGCATCAGGATCAGCCGGTCGCCCCGGGCCACCCCGTGCCCGCGCAGCCAGTTCGCCAGCCGGTTGGACCGGGCGGACAGTTCGGCGAAGGTCCACCGCCGCTCCGTGCCGTCCTCCTCGACGATCCACAGTGCCGGCCGGCTCGCGGTCGGCTCGGTCGCGGAGATCACATCGAACCAGTCGAGCGCCCAGTTGAAGCGGTCCGGCCGCGGCCACTCGAACCCTGAGTACGCGGCGTCGTAGTCCTCCTGGTGTGCCACCAGGAAGTCCCGCGCCGCACGGAACGGCTCTGTCATGGCAACACCCTAGGCCCGCGCACCGGGTATCAGGGTGATCCCCGAGCCGGTTCCAGGGAAAGATCCGGATCACAGCGGGAACGCGATGGCCCAGCCTTTGGGGAGACGAGAACGAACCTGGGCAACCGAACTTCCAGAGGGGAAATTTCTGATGGACAAGCCGATGTTGACCGTGCGCATCGCGAGATGGAGCGCGGAACATCCCTGGCGCGCGATCGGCGCCTGGATCGTGTTCGTGGCGCTCTGCATCGGAGTGGGCGCCATGAGCGGCACCAAGAACGCCGACTTCGACGACAACCCGAAGGGCGAGCTGGCCACCTACCAGAGCATCGTCGACGAGGCCGGCTTCAAGCGCCCGTCGTCGGAGAACGTGCTGATCACCGCTCGGGAGGGCAGCCTGGACAACGCCCGCGCGCAGGCCGCGGCGGCCGACGTCCGGGCCAGCATGTCGGGGCTGTCCGAGGTCGGCGACGTCAGCGACCCGCTGCCCTCGCCCAAGGGCACCGCGGTCCTGGTCAACGTGGAGATGACCGGCGACCCGCACACCGCCGACGAGCGGATCCAGCCGCTGCTGGACACCACCGCGACGGTGCAGCAGCGCTATCCGGACCTGCGCATCGAGGAGGTCGGCGGGGCATCGCTGGACAAGGCGCTGTCCGAGACGCTGGGCAAGGACTTCCAGAAGGCCGAGCTGATCAGCATCCCGGTGACCCTGATCATCATGCTGCTGGTGTTCGGCGCGCTGATCGCCGCCGGGATCCCGGTGCTG
>NZ_DASTBH010000165.1:0-25971 GCF_035712165.1 Actinophytocola sp.
AGTGCCGTTCGTAACCCGGTGAGCTTGTCCGGGTTGCCGATTACCTGAATCGCGGTCACCAGGCCGGTTCTCGGGTCGGCGTCCACGATGAGTACCGCGTAGGGCACCCCGCCGGCCACGAGCACCGCGGCCGGGCCTCCGTTGACCTCCCGGTACTCGACCACGGTGCCGGCCGGCACGTCTGCGCGGGTCGCGGTGAACAGCCTGGCCACCTTGCCGGCGCCGGACAGTATCCGCCGCGGGGCGCGCACCTTGCCGCCGCTGTCGCCGGTGAACGTGACGTCCGGGGCGAGTACCGCCAGCAGGTCTGTGACGTCGCCGCCGAACGCGGCTCTCATGAACCGCTCGGTGGCGGCGGCCCGCACGTCGCGGTCGGTGTCGAACCTCGGCCGGCGGGCGCGCACGTGCTCTCTGGCCCGGTGGGCGAGTTGGCGCACGGCTGTCTCGGTCCGGTCCAGCGTCGCGGCGATGTCGCCGTAACCGAACCCAAACGCCTCGCGCAGCACGAAAACCGCGCGCTCCAGCGGAGACAGTGTCTCCAGAACCACGAGCATGGCCATCGAGACCGACTCGGCTGTGGCCACCCCGTCGACCACACCGTCGGCCACGTCCGGCCCCGTGAGCAGCGGCTCCGGAAGCCATGGCCCGACATACTCCTCACGTCGCACCCTGGCCCGCCGCAACAGATCCACGGCGGTGCGGGCCGCGATCCGCATCAGGTAGGCGCGCGGTTGCGTCACTTCGGACCGGTCCGCGCGATCCCAGCGCAGCCAGGTCTCCTGCACCACGTCCTCGGCTTCGCTGGTACTGCCCAGCATCCGGTAGGCGACACCGAACAGCGCGCAGCGGTGTCGCTGAAACTCTTCGGTGTGGTTCATCGCAGGTACGGGCCCGGATGCCGCATCAGCCAGACCGCGGAGGACGACACGGCCTCCTTGTACAACGCCGCGAGTCGCCCGCGCAGGATCGACCACTTCGGACTGTCATCCGCGCCGCGGACGAACTGGATCAGGCCGCGGCGCCGGCCGAGGCTGATGCACTGGTGGAAGTACCGGAATCGGAACGGTTCGGTTGCCCGCCCGGTGAGTCGGGCGGCGACCGTGTCGGCGGCGTAGGGCCCGGTGAACCCGCCGGATCGGCAGCCGTACGCCAGCGCATCGCCCCACCGCCCGGATGCGGCAGCGGCATCGCCGACCGCGTACACGTCGGGATGCGACACCGAACGCAGTGTCTGGTCAACCAGGATCCGTCCGGCCGCGTCGACCGCGAGGCCGATGTGCCTAGCCAGCGCCGGGACCGTAAAACCGGCGCACCACACCGTGACATCGGCCCGCACTCGAACACCGCCGACCAGGGCCACACCATCTGGCTCGACCCTCGCCACCTCAGCGTCCGCGGTCACCTCGACCCCGAGCCGGTCGAGTTGCTTGCGGATGTACCGCCCGGCGCGCGGCGAGAAGGAAGCACCCGGGCCGCCCTTGGTGATCATCCGCACCGTCAGGTCCGGATAGGACTCCGCGAACTCCGCAGCCGCCTCGATCGCCGTCGGACCGCCACCGCAGATCACCACCGTGCCCCGCCGCTCGTCCAGCGCCCGCAGCCGCGTGGCCAACTGTCGCGCCGCAGCCGGACCGGACAGCGTCACGGCATGTTCAGCCGCCCCAGGCACACCATCCACCCCTGTCATACTGCCCAAGCTGTACACCAGCGTGTCATACCCGATCATCTTCTCGCCGACCCGGACCTTCCGGCCGGCGAGATCGATCCCCGTGACCGTGCCGACGATCAGCTCCGCGCCGGTACCGGCCAGCAACCGGGCCAGCGGCAGGTCGGTCACGGTCTGCCCGGCGGCCACCTGATGCAACCGAATCCGTTCGACGAACCCGGACTCCCCGTTGACCAGCGTGACCGACACCCCGGACCGGCATACCCGGCGGGCCAGCCGTTTCGCAGTGAGAAGGCCCGCATACCCGGCGCCGAGCACCACCACCCGGTGCCCCTGCTCATCATGTGTCATACCAGCAGGACGCAGCGGGCCGGCCCAGGTGTGACATGCCGATGTCGAGCAGTTCCCGGTCCCGCAGTCCTTGGTCGGCCCGGCCGATGACGGTCCAGGTGAGGTTGGTCAGCGGGTGCCGTCGAGAGCCGCGGCGTGCAGCCGTTCGGTTCCTGTTCGCGGCGCTCGCCGGGTTCGCCGCGGTGATGTCCTCGTGGGTCTGCGCCTCGCCTCCGCCGGCGGTCGCCGGGGCCGAGGTGGCGGGCTCGCGGCTGTCGCTGACCTTGGTGACCCGTACGGCGGAGAGCGTGTACATGGGTGCGACCGCCGAACACGACCCGCACGCCTCGTGGTCATGGCAAACGGGATCGTCTAGCGGCTGATCTTCACGTCAGCCTGGAGGCCAACCGCCTCCGCCACGTGGTATGAACGGCCATGTCCGGATTGTGCCGGCAGTGTCGACGTCTCCGGTGAGGGCGCCGGAGGGCGCCCGTGCAGAGGAGCGGACCGTGAAATACATGATCATGCTGTACGCGTCGCAACGGGACTACGACCAGATGGCCGGTAAGCCGTCTGACCAGCCGGAGTGGAAGCCCGAGGCCGTCGCCGAGATGCACGAGTTCATGGGCAGGTGGAACCAGGAGTTGATCGACTCCGGCGAGTTCGTCGACGCCCGGGGTTTGGCCGCGCCGGTGCACACCCGCAGGATTCACGGGCTGGACGGCGGGGTGCCGGTGGTTACCGACGGGCCGTACCCGGAGACCCAGGAGGTCCTCGCCGGCTACACGATCGTCGAGTGTCCCAGCTTCGACCGGGCGACTGAGATCGCCGCGCGCATTACCACCGCCCCCAGCCCCGGCGAGTCGTCATCCCCGCTGTACGTGGAGGTTCGGCCGATCGCCGACGGCAGCGACGACTTCACCGGGTGACCGTCATGGTGACCGGCCAGGATGTCGAGGGCCTGCTGCGCCGCTTAGCGCCGCGGGCCCTTGGCGCCGTCGTGCGACGCTTCGGCAACTTCAACACCGCTGAGGACGCCGTGCAGGAGGCCCTGCTCGCGGCCGCCGAGCAGTGGCCGACGCAGGGCCTCCCGGACAATCCGCTGGCCTGGCTGATCACCGTGAGCTCCCGCCGGCTGACCGACCTGCTGCGCCGGGAACAGGCCCGGCGGCGGCGAGAGGACACCGTCGCGTCGTGGCGGCTGCCCGACGACTGGTGCTCACCCCCCGCCGACCGCCCGGCCGACGCCGACGACACCCTCATCCTGCTGCTCATGTGCTGTCATCCGGCACTGTCACCGGCCTCGCAGATCGCGCTCACCCTGCGCGCGGTCGGCGGCCTGACCACCGCGGAAATCGCCAGGGCGTTCCTCGTGCCGGAGCAAACCATGAGCCGGCGCATCAGCCGGGCCAAGCAGACGATCAACAACAGCGGCATCCCGTTCCGCATGCCACTGCGGTCCGAGCATCCCCAACGGCTCGACGCCGTGCTCCGCGTGCTCTACCTGATCTTCAACGAGGGTTACGCCAGCACCTCGGGGCCGAACCTGTACCGGGCCGACCTGTCCGCCGAGGCGATCAGGCTGACCCGCCTGCTGCACCACATGCTTCCCGACGACGGCGAGACGACCGGCCTGCTCGCGCTCATGCTGCTCACCGATGCGCGCCGCCCGGCCCGGACCAGTCCGGACGGGACTCTCGTCCCGATGGCCGACCAGGATCGCACCCTGTGGAACGCCGAGAACATCACCGAGGGCGTCCGGCTGATCAGCGCCGCTCTGCCCTGCGGCACAACAGGTCCGTACCAACTGCAGGCAGCGATCGCGGCTGTTCACGATGAGGCGCCCAGCGCCGACGCGACTGACTGGCCGCAGATCATGGCGCTGTACGAAGTACTCATGCAGATCTCCGACAACCCGATGGTGACGCTCAACCATGCCGTCGCGGTCGCCATGGTCCGCGGTCCGCATACCGGACTCGACCTGGTCGAACAACTCGCCGCGGACGGGCGAATCGGCCAAGACCACCGACTCTTCGCGGTCCGCGCCCACCTACTGGAGATGACCGGTGACCTCGCCGCGGCCCGCCACGCATACCACGCGGCAGCCCAGCGCACGACCAGCCAGCCGCAGCAGCGCTACTTGTACGCCCGGGCCGCAGGACACGAGCCTGGTGGAGGTCTACCTGCGACCTCACCAGCTTGATCAACGACAGGCGATGCCACCCAGACCGGGCAACGCATCGAGACGGGACCCGGGCGATACCCACCGCCGGCCAGCGGAGTCGAGGGGCGTCGGCTGCCGGGTCAGTGCGCGTCGAATTCCGGGATCTGTTGCCGGCCCATCAGCCGGTCGATGCCGAGGTCGGCGTACGTCAAACTTGACTGCAGGTGATGCCACGACGGCCGTGTCCCTCGACGCTCGCTCTGCCTTCCACCCTCGCCGCGGGCCGGGCCCGGTGTCGCAGTGTTTGACCGTACTGATCGTGATGTGGTAGCGACCACTCCCACTCATTCATCGTCCTGGAGTCCGCGTGGTCGTGGCTTGACGGGCCATGGTGAGAAGGTCCTTGCCGATCGAAGCTGACTCCGGAACCGGGGTGGCCGGGCGCCGGGAAGCCTGCGCGCACTCCCCGGCGCCCGACCCGGATCAGCCTCCGATCACGAGGACGTAGGTCCGGCTGCTCACCGGCGCCGACTTCTGGACCCTGCACCCCGAACCGGCCATCGGGCTGCGCCGCATCGTCGTGCACGCGGGCGTCTGGTCGGTCATGGCCTACAACGCCCTCGCCGACGTCCTCACCGGCGCCACCGAACCCGGCGGCAGACTTCCCGTCACCTGGCCCGCGGACGAAGACGACCTGCCCACGACCACCCCGGTCGAGGCGACCCTGCCCTACACCGAAGGCCTCGACATCGGCTACCGGCACCACGAACACGCCCCGCTGTTCCCGTTCGGACACGGGCTCGGCTACACCACCTGGCACTACCTGGCCGCCCAGCTCACCCGCGCCGGTCTCACCATCCGCCTGCGCAACACCGGCACCCGGCCAGGAACCGAAACCATTCAGGTCTACGCCAGCAAACCGGACACCGCCATCCCCCGCCCTCCACGATGGCTGGTCGGCTGGGCCACCGTCACCGCCCAATCCGGCGAGGAAACCACCGCCGACATCGCCCTGCCCACCCGGTCCTTCCAACACTGGGCCGACGGCGGATGGCGCACCGAACCCGGCACCTACCTGCTCCACATCGGACACTCGAACCGCGATCTGCCGATCACGGTGAAAACGTCGCCCGCTGCTGAACCTCCACCAGACCGCACCGAGGATCGCTGACCGCAACCAACCGGGCCGCGCTGGCGGCGGGTAGGACTACGGAGCCGAATCCAGCCGGCGCTGCGCCGAGCGCCAGGCGTTGTCGTTGCCCTGCGGCGTGTAGCGGGTGAGCGGCTGGCTGCGGCGGAGCAGCGCGCGCAGCGCGGGCAGCTCGCCGGGCGCGGCACCGAGGGTGCGGGCCTGCATGAGGACGTTGCCGAGTGCGGTGGCCTCGACCGGGCCGGCGACCACGTCCACCCCGCAGGCGTCGGCGGTGAGCTGGCAGAGCAGGGTGTTGCGTGCGCCACCGCCGACCAGGTGGACGACGTCCACGTGCCGGCCGGTGAGCCGCTGGGCCTCGAGCAGGGTGCGGCGGTGGGCCAGGGCGAGGCTTTCCAGGATGCACCGGACGAACTCCGGCGGGGTTTGCGGCACCGGCTGGCCGGTCGCGCGGCAGGCGTCGGCGATCCGGGCCGGCATGTCGCCGGGCGGCAGGAACACCGGGTCGTCCGGGTCGATGATCGCGGCGAAAGGCGGCACCTGGGCCGCCGCGTGCAGCAGCGGCTCGAGGTCGGCGGCCCAGACGCGCAGCGACTCCTGCAGCAGCCACAGGCCCATCACGTTGCGCAGGAAGCGGATGGTGCCGTCGACACCCAACTCGTTGGTGAAGTTGGCGAGCCGGCTCTCCTCGGTGAGCACCGGTTTCGGCAGTTCCAGGCCGACCAGCGACCAGGTGCCGCACGAGATGTAGGCGAACGCCTCCTGCTCGGCCGGCACCGCGACCACGGCGGAGGCGGTGTCGTGCGAAGCGACGGCGATCACCGGCACCGAGCCGGCGTCGCCGATGCGGGTGCCGGGTTCGCGCAGCGGCGGGAACAGGCCGGGGTCGATGCCGGCTCGACGCATGAGGCCGAAGGCCCAGGTGCGGGTGCGGATGTCGAGCAACTGCGTGGTGGAGGCGTTGGTGAGCTCGGCACCCTGCTCGCCGGTCAGCCAGTAGGCGATCAGGTCGGGGATGAGCAGGATGCGTCGGCCCACGGCGGTTTCGGCGACGAGCTGATAGAGGGTGTTGAACGGAAGGAACTGGATGCCGGTCGTGGCATAGATGTCCGGCGCGCCGAGCGACTCGGTCACCCGCTCCAGCACGCCGGCGGTGCGGTCGTCGCGGTAGTGCACCGGGTTGCCGACCAGCCCACCGTCGGCGTCCAGCAGGCCGTAGTCCACCCCCCACGAGTCGATGCCGAGCGAGTCCACCCGGCCCGCGGCCCGCAGGCCGTCCCGGATTCCTCGGTAGAGCGCCCGAATGTCCCAGCGCAGCACGCCGTCGGAGGAGACCGGGACGTTGGCGAACCGGTGCAGCTCGGTGAGCGAGACCTCGTCCGAAGAGACCCGGCCGAGCATCACCCGGCCGCTGGAGGCACCCAGATCGACGGCCGCGACGGTAACCATCAGCGCAGGAACGCCGCGGCCACCCCGGCGTCGACCGGGATGTGCAGGCCGGTGGTGCGCGACAGCTCACCCGAGGTCAGCACGAACACCGCGTCCGCCACGTGCTCGGGCAGCACCTCCAGTCCCAGCAACGTTCGCTTGGCGTAGAACGCACCCAGCTCGGACTCCGGCACGCCGTACACCGCGGCGCGTTGCGCGCCCCAGCCCTTCGCGAAGATGCCGGAGCCGCGCACCACGCCGTCCGGGTTGATCCCGTTGACCCGGACACCGTGCCGGCCGAGCTCGGCGGCGAGCAACCGGACCTGATGAGCCTGGTCGGCCTTGGTCGCGCCGTAGGCGATGTTGTCCGGGCCCGCGAACACGCCGTTCTTCGACACGATGTAGACGATGTCGCCGCCCATCGCCTGGTCGACCATGATCCGGGCGGCCTGCCGGGAGACCAGGAACGATCCGCGCGCCATCACGTCGTGCTGCCGGTCCCAGTCGCCGACCGTGGTGTCCAGCAACGGTTTCGAGATCGACAGCCCGGCGTTGTTGACGACCAGGTCGACCCCGCCGAAGGCCAGCACCGCGGCGGAGAACGCGGCCGCCACGGCATCCTCGTCGGACACGTCGAGGTCCACCGGGACCGCGGTGTCCGCGTCGCCCAGCTCCGCCGCCACCGTGCGCGCCGCCGCTCCGTCCACATCGGACACCGCGACGCAGGCTCCCTCCGCCGCCAGCCGGTGCGCGATCGCCCGCCCGATCCCCGACCCGGCGCCGGTGACCAGCGCCACCCGGGTGGCCAGCGTTCTCGGCGGCGGCATGCGGCGCAGCTTCGCCTCCTCCAGCGCCCAGTACTCGATGCGGAACTTCTCCGCCTCCGGGATGGGGGTGTAGTGCGAGATCGCCTCCGCGCCGCGCATGACGTTGATCGCGTTGAGGTAGAACTCGCCGGCCACCCGTGCGGTCTGCTTGGTCGCGCCGAAGCTGAACATCCCGACACCGGGGACCAGCACGATGGCCGGGTCCGCGCCGCGCATCGGCGGCGAGTCCGGTTCGGCGTGCCGCTCGTAGTAGGCCCGGTAATCCGCCCGGTACCGCTCGTGCAGGTGGCGAAGTCGCATGTGGACCGTCTCCAGCGCGGCGGTGGCCGGCAGGTCGAGCACCAGGGGCGCGACCTTCGTGCGCAGGAAGTGGTCCGGGCAGGAGGTGCCGAGTGCGGCCAGCCGCGCGAGCTTGTCCCGGGCCAGGAAGTCGAGCACGGCGTCGTCGTCGCGGAAGTGGCCGACCTGGCGGCGGTCGGTCGAGGCGAGCCCGCGCAGCACCGGGAAGATCGCCGCGGCCCGGGCCCGCCGCTCCTGGGGCGGCAGCGGCTCGAACCCGGGTACCGGCGCACCGAACGGCTCGGCCCGGCCGTTGGCGTCGATGAACGCCTGGGCGCCGGCGATGATCGCCTGCGAGTTCCGCTCGCACTCGGCGGAGGACTCACCCCAGGCGGTGATGCCGTGGCCACCCAGGATCACCCCGATGGCGTCCGGGTTCGCTGCCCTGATCGCCGCGATGTCCAGGCCCAACTGGAAACCCGGCCGGCGCCACGGCACCCAGGCGACCCGGTCGCCGAAGCACTCACGGGTGAGTGACTCGCCGTCGGCCGCGGTGGCGAACGCGATGCCGGCGTCGGGGTGCAGATGGTCCACGTGCGCGGCGTCGAGCAACCCGTGCATCGCGGTGTCGATGGAGGGAGCCGCGCCGCCCTTGCCGTGCAGGCAGTAGTCGAACGCCGCGACCATCTCGTCCTCGTGCTCGACGCCGGGATACACGTCGGTCAACGCCCGCAGCCGGTCGAGCCGCAGCACCGCCAGCCCGGACTCGGTGAGCGTGCCGAGGTCGCCGCCGGATCCCTTGACCCACAACAGGTCCACCGGCTTGCCGGTCACCGGGTCGACCTCGGCGCCCTTCGCCGAGGTGTTCCCGCCCGCGTAGTTGGTGTTGCGCGGATCGGAACCCAACCGGTTGCTCCTGGCGAGCAACTCGGCCACCTCAGGGTGCATCACGCCCCCCAGCCGGCCGCGGTGCCGCCCACCCGCTCGGCCACGATCCGCTCCGCGTAGCCCGACGCGGCGTAGGCGGCCAGCGGGTTGGGGTGCAGGCCCGCATCCTCGCGCACGCCGGCGAGCAGGGGCCGGACGTCGGTGTTGTAGGCGTCCATGAGGATCCCGTTGGCGCCCAGCACGTCACCGGCCCGCTGGGCGGCGGCAAGCGCCTCCCGGTCGATCACCAGCGCCTTGGCGGTGGCCTCCTGGACGTTCATCACCGAGCGGATCTGGCCGGGGATCTTCGGCTCGATGTTGTGGCACTGGTCGAGCATGAACGCCACGCCGGCCTCGGGCGCCAGGGCGTCCGCGCGCACCACCTCAGCCATGATCCGGAACAGCTGGAACGGGTCGGCGGCTCCGACCATGAGATCGTCGTCGGCGTAGAACCGGGAGTTGAAGTCGAACCCGCCGAGCTTCCCCTTACGCAGCAGGAACGCCACGATGAACTCGATGTTGGTGCCTGGCGCGTGGTGGCCGGTGTCGACCACCACCGCCGCCTTCGGGCCGAGGTCCACGCAGTGGGCGTACGCCGTGCCCCAGTCCGGCACGTCCATCGTGTAGAACGCCGGCTCGAACAGCTTGTACTCCAACAACATCCGCTGCTGGTCGCCGAGCCGGTCGTACACCGCCCGCAGGGCCTCGGCCAGCCGGTCCTGCCGGGCGGTGATGTCGTCCTGCCCGGGGTAGTTGGTGCCGTCGGAGAACCACAGCTTGAGGTCGCGGGAGCCGGTCTGGTCCATGATGTCCACGCACTCGAGCAGGTGGTCCAGGGCCTTCCGGCGGATGCCCGGGTCCGGGTTGGTCACGCTGCCGAGCATGTAGTCGTTGTCCTGAAACACGTTCGAGTTGATCGCGCCGATCGCCACCCCGAGGTCGGCGGCATGGCGGGCGAGGCCGGCGTAGTCGTCGACCCGGTCCCACGGGATGTGCAAGGCCACCGATGGCGCCTGGCCGGTGAACGCGTGCACCTGGGCGGCGTCGGCGATCTTCTCCTGCGGCGTTCGGGGCACCCCGGCCTGCGCGAAGACCTTGAATCGCGTACCAGAGTTGCCGAATGCCCAGGACGGCAGTTCGATGCGCTGCGCCCGAAGCGCAGCCCTGATCGTGTCGAGTTCGGGCATCTGCGTGGTTCTCCATGATCTGGTACCGAACACGGTACTCGGACAATGCCCTGAAGGACGCTGGCGTCGTGCCTGGCGAACTGCGTCCTTCAGGGCACCAGCTCGGTCAGAAGCTGAAGCTGTCGATGTTCGCAGCGGTGAACTCCTGCGGCGGTCCGACCGTGATCTGGTTCTTCTCTTCCAGGGTGTACTTCTTGCCGCCGGCCTCGAACCCGCCGGCAATGTCGATCTTGCTTGCCACGTTGGCGGCGGCGTAGACGCCCAGGTAACCCAGCATCGCCGGATCCCACAGGCCGAACGTCTTGACCGTGCCGTCCTTGGTGTAGGCCTTCATCTGGCTGGGCAGTCCGAGCCCGGTGAGCGCGACCTTGCCCTTGTACTGCGAGCCGCTCAGGTACTGCGCCGTCGCGGCAATGCCCACCGTGGTCGGCGAGATGATTCCCTTGAGGTTGGGATGCGACTGCAGCAGCCCCGACGCCTTCTCCGCCGACTTGGCCGCGTCATCGTCGCCGTAGACCGTGTCCACCAGCTTGAGCTGCGGGTAGTTGGCCAGATCCTGTTTGATCACCGCAATCCAGGCGTTCTGGTTCTCCGCGGTCGCCGCGGCGGACAGGATCGCGATCTCCCCGCCCTGCGACCCGATCCCGTCGGAGACCCACTTGTTCAGGGCCTTGCCGACCAGATCGCTGGTCGTGGGACGGACCATCGCCGAGCGGGCGGACGGGTCGGCCACGTCGGCGTCATAGGTCACCACGGTGATGCCCGCGCTCTGCGCCTGCTTGAGCGCCGGGATCACGGAGTTGGCGTCCGCGGCGGAGATCACCAGGGCGTCGTACTGCTGCTGGACCACCGTGTTGATGAACTGCACCTGCGCCGAGCCGCTGGCCTCGGTCGGGCCGGTCTGGTCGCACGTCGCGCCGATTTCCTGGCAGGCCTTCTTCGCACCGGTGAACGCCGCGTCGAAGTACGGGTTGTTGACCGCCTTGGGTATGACCGCGATCTTCAGACCACTCTTGATCTTCCCGTCGCCGGCGCCGCCGGACTCGGGTGACGAGCCGCCACCGCTGTCGTCGGCACAGGAGCTCAACGTAAGCACGGCGGCCGCCATGACAGCGAGCGCACCCAACACTCGAGAACGCATGGTAACTCCTCAACTGGTCAGGGATGGAAGATTTGATGTCGGATGCCCCTGAGAGACTCCTGGATCCGAAGACCTCCGCCGGCGTCGCGGGATCGCCGCGATCACCGCCGGCACGACGACGGAGGCCAGCAGCAGCGCTCCGTTGATGATGTTCAGTGCGTTGGGCGGGACCTTCTGCAGCAACAGCAGCGAACGCAGTGCGCCGAGGAAGAGCACCGCGCTGATCACCCCCCACATCGTCCCGACACCGCCGAAGATGCTGACCCCGCCGAACAGCACCGCGGCAATGACCAGGAGCTCGAAACCGATCGCGGCGTCCGGCCGCGAACTGGCGAACCGCATGGTGTAGACCACCCCGGCCACCGCGCTCAGCAGGCCGCAGTGCACGAACAGCCAGAGCTTGACCCGCGCGACCGGGATCCCGGCGAACGTCGCCGCTTCGGGGCTCTGTCCGATCGCGACGATCCACCGTCCGGTCCGGGTGGCGTGCAGCAGGACCGTGTATCCGATCGCACCCGCGATCAGCAACGGCGCCACGTAAGGGATGTAGGTGTGCGGGAACCGCCCGGAACCCAACCGCGTCCAGGACTCCGGGTAGGAGGCCACCGGCTCGTCGCCGAGCAACGCCCAGCACAGGCCGCGGAACAGCGCCAGGGTTCCGATGGTGACCGCGAGCGAGGGCAGCCCGAACGCGGTGACCAGCAACCCGTTCACCGCGCCGCACAGCACCCCGGTCACCAGCGCCAGCAGCACCGCGATCCAGATCGGAATGCCCCGCTCGAACGCCCAGCCCAGCACGCAACTGGCCAGCGCCGCCGTGGACGCCACCGACAGGTCGATCTCGCCGGTCATGATCACCAGCGTCATGGCGAACGCGATGATCATGATCTCGCCGATGTCCTGCACGATGAACGCGAACGTGCTCCCGCGCCCGAACCGGGGTTCGAGCTGCATACCGATCACCAGGGTGAGCAGCAGAAGCACCGGGACGATCTTGTCCCAGGTCACCCGCGCAAGGACGCCCCGGATCATGCCGGCACCTCTTGGACCTCGGTGGTCTGCCGGAGCCGCCGGTCGGCGATGACCTTGTCCACCGCGATCGCGAGCAGCAGCAGCGCGCCGTTGACCGCCTGCTGCCAGAACTCCGGCACCGACAGCGCCGACAACGACACCCCGATGGTCTTGAGCAGCGCGGCGCCGAGCAACGCGCCGATCACGGTGCCCACCCCGCCGGTGATCGCCACCCCGCCGACCACGCACGCCGCCACCACCGGTAGCTCGTAGCCGGAGCCGGCGTTCGCGTCGACCCCGCCGAACCGGGCCAGGTAGAGCGCCCCGGCCAGGCCCGCGGTCGCGCCCGACACCACGAACGCGAACATCTCCCTGCGCCAGACCGGAATCCCGACCAGCCGCGCGGCCGGTCCGTTGCTGCCGACCGCGTACAGGTCCCGTCCCGTTCGGACGGTGCGCAGGAACCAGGCGCCGGCCACCCCGGCCAGCAGCGCGAGCCACAGGATGTACGGCACGCCCAGCACCGAGTCCCGCCCGAAGTCGACGACCGCGCCGGGCAGTTGGTCGGCGTTGATCCGCCGCGGTCCGACCACCACCGCCTGAATGCCCTTGACGACGTAGAGCGTGCCCAGCGTGACGACCAGCGCGGGCAGCCGGAGGAACGCCACGAGCGCCCCGTTGACCACCCCGACCGCGACGCCGACGACCAGACCGACCATGAGCACGGTCAGCACGCCACCGTCCTGCTGGTCCTGCACGGCGGTCGCGGCCAGGTAGGCCGACAGGCCGAGCGTCGAGCCGACCGAAAGATCGACGTGCTTCATCAGGATCACGAACGTCTGGCCGACCGCCATCAGCGCGGTGATCGCGATGGCCACCATCAGGTCGGTGCGCCCCTGAGCGGACAGGAACCGGGGGTTGACCAGCGTGGTGCCGACCACGACGACCACGAGGGCCAGGGCCACCGGGGCCTCCCGCGAGGCGAGCAGCCGCCCGGTCACGCCGAGACCTCCTGTCCCGTGGCGGCGAGCATCACCAGTTCCTGGGTGGCCTCTTCCCTGGACAACTCCGCGACCAGCCGACCCTCACGCATCACCAGGATCCGGTCGGCCATGCCGAGCACCTCGAGCAGCTCGCTGCTGACCATCAGCACGGCCAGCCCCTCGGCGGCGCGCTGCGAGAGCATCCGGTGCACCTCGGCCTTGGTGCCCACGTCGATGCCGCGCGTCGGCTCGTCGATCACCAGCAGCTCCGGCTCGGTGGCCAGCCACTTGGCCAGCACCACTTTCTGCTGGTTGCCGCCGGAGAGCCGCTCGACCGGCTGGTCCGCACCGGAGTACCGCAGCCGCAACCGCTCCCCCCACCCGCGCGCCATCGCCCGCTCCGCGCCCGGACGCACCAAACCGAAGCGCCGCAACCGATCCAGCACCACCACCGAAACGTTCCGGGCGACCGACGCCGGCATGAACAGCCCCTGCGCCCTGCGGTCCTCCGGCACCAGCGCGACCCGACGGGCCAGCGCGGCGCGCGGATCCCCGGGCGGCAGCGGCGCGTCACCGACCCGGACCGAACCCGAGTCGTAGCGGTCGATGCCGAACACCGCGCGCACGACCTCGCTGCGGCCGGAACCGACCAGGCCGGCGAGCGCGACGATCTCCCCGCGCCGCACGGAGAACGTCACATCCTCGAACACGCCCTGCCTGGTCAAGGCGGCCACGTCGAGCAGCACCTCGCCGGGCACGCTGGGCACCTTCGGAAACAGGTCCGTCAGCTCGCGGCCGACCATCCAGCGGACCACCTCCGCCGGTGAGGTCGCGGCGATCTCCGCCTCGGCGACGGTCGCCCCGTCGCGCAACACGGTGACCCGGTCACAGAGCTCGAACGCCTCATCCAGCCGGTGGCTGACGAAAACCACCGCCGCGCCCCGGTCGCGGAGCCGGCGCGCCACCGACTGCAACCGCGCGGCCTCGGTCGCCGACAGCGCCGCGGTCGGCTCGTCCATCACGATCACCGTGGCGTCGGTGGACAGTGCCTTGACGATCTCCACCAGCTGCTGGTCGGCGATGGACAACCCGGCCGCCCGCCGGTCCGGATCGAGGTAGACCCCCAAGCGGGCGAACAGCTCCCGCGTCCGGGCCCGCATCCCGGCCCAGTCGACCCGACCGCGCCGGGTGGGCTGGCGGCCGACGAAAACGTTCTCCGCGATGGTGAGGTCGGGAAACAGGGCCGGCTCCTGGTAGATCACCGCGACACCCTGCTCCCGGGCCCGGCGGGTGCTGCCCTGCTCGAACGGACGCCCGGCGAACATGATCTCCCCGGAGTCCAGCCGGTGCACCCCGGCCACCGTCGTGAGCAGCGTCGACTTACCGGCGCCGTTCTCCCCCAGCAGTCCGTGGATCTCCCCCGGGTACAGCGTCAGGCCCGCTCCCCGCAGCGCCGCCACGCCGCCGAAGTGCTTGTGCGCATCGCGCACCGTGAGGATCGGATCCACCACCATCAGGCCAACCGTCCCTTAAACGTTTCAAAACGGTGCCCGGTACCTTGCCCCGCGCCCATCTGGCTTGTCAATAGCTGGTTACAGCGTTGTGACCCCCTTGTAGACGATCGCGCATCGTCTACATCGGAGGACCCGGGGACCCTGCCGCAGGTGCGCGACCGCTACACCGGCGCACTCGAAGCCGTCCACGGGACCGGCCTGCCACCAAGGCCCTGCTGAACCTGCCGACCGAGACCATGACCGTGCCCAGCGGCCGACAGGCGGGCCGCGAGCAGCGCGCAATTGAAACGGTTCAATCGGGCCGGTATACACCACCGACACGGCAGCAACGTGTCCGGCGATGCCCGCAAGGTTCGCCGTCATGCGCCTTGGTAATCCTGCGCGCGAACAACCATTCCGAAGCTGTCGCACGCGGAGCCCGCTCGCCCTGCCATAGGAGGAACCGCAGATGCCGCAACAAGACCAGACAGTGCATGCGACCCGAAAGGGCCTGCCGAGCCGCTATTCCCCACCCGCTCGCAAGCTGAACGCCGATCCTGCGCACCGAGGGCGCCACGGCGCCGCGGCGGCTTCATACGCCCGGGCTGGGAGCACCGTTCGAGCCGGGGCTGCCGTGTTCGTGTCGATCTCCCACGAATTGGGGCTTTCCTAGGCGATGGGGACCGCTCGGTCGGTGTCGTGGCAGAGGTCTGCGGCGACCTCGTGGCCGATGGCCGGGGCGTGCATGAACAGTTCGTTGCCCCAGATCGCCGTGACACATCCGCTGCGGCGGCGGTAGACCTCTTCGCCGATGCCCGCGATCACCGAGCCGTGCACGATTTCCAGGGGTTCGCGTCCCACGCCACGCATGTTCTCCCGGAGGTAGCCCCGGGCGGCCTCGAGGGACCGGGTGATCGCCACGTCCCGGTCCACTTGCCACGGCAAGCCCTTGGTGAACGTGACCGTGATCGCCCACCTGTCCTTGTCGCCGGACAGGTGCTGGTCGAACAGCACACCGGGACGTCCGGCCTGCCAGGTCTGCCTGTGGTCGAGCCAGTTCCTCGGCAGGTCCTCGCGGTAGCGCAGCGCGAAGGTGAACCGGACCCGATGGTCGAGCGCGCCCGGGATGCCGATGCCGGCCTGCCTGGCCAGGACGCGGGTGCCCTCGCCGGCAGCGATCACCACGTGATCGGCGTCGTAGCGCCCCGCGTCGGTCCACACCGTCACCGAGTCGGCAGCCGGCTCGATCCGCGTCACACGCTCGATCCGCAGGTTCGACCCGACCACGCTGCGCAGGTACCGCGAGGTCGCCGCCCCATCGATGACGCAGGCCCGGCGGTCTCGTAACCCGGAAAACGAGTCGTTGTACCCCTGCGTCGGCGGCGGCGCGATCGGGGGCAGCCGCTCCGGGTGCGGCCCGTCCACCGAGTCCGCCATGCTCATCGCCCGGTCCCAGCGCTCCAGGTCCGGCCCGCTGACAACCAGTTCGTGTCTGTAGATGAGGTGCGGCCCCCGGCGCCGCCGGTACGGGGCCAGCCTGTCCTCCCGCCGCCGGACGAACAGGCTGCTGTACTCGGCGGTCCACTCCCGCCACCACCACTCCGACCGCACCGCCAACCGGGCCTGTTCCGGGTCGGCGTGGGCGATCCGGAACAGGTGTGTGCTGCCGGCCGACCGTGCGGCCATCGGCACGGTCGCCTCAAGGCAGGTGACGCCGCAGCCGCGACGCAGCAGCGCGCGGCTGACCGCCAGCCCCACCACACCCGCACCGACCACCACGACCCGCATGTCTCCCAAGCTACCGAACCCGGCCGGGAGCGGAGACTCGTGCGGGACAGCACCCCGCCTGACAACGGGAAGCGGGATCGCCGGACTACGCTCGGATCGAAGTCTCATCGAGACTCTCCGATAGTTGCGGTCCGCGCGTACCGAGGGAGCTACCGGCGTGGTTGAGACGCACGACATCGTTCGCCCGCCTGCCGAGCTCAGTGCGGCCCTCGCGGCCATCGGCAGCGCAACGGCCAGCGCCGAGCTCAGCCGCATGGGCATCCGCAGCGCGTTCATCCAAGGCCCGGTTTCGGTGACCCCCGGCGTTCGCGTGGCCGGCCCGGCGCTGACGCTGCAGTTCCTGCCGAAGCGGGAGGACCTCTACCCCGTCGACGAGTACGACGAGCCGGAGAAGCAGCTGCACCGGCACGTCATGTACCACGCCCAGCCCGGCGACATGATCGTCGTCGACGCGCGCGGCGACATGAGCAGCGGCGTGTTCGGCGAGATGATGCTGACCTACTTCAAGGGCCGCGGCGGCGCCGGCGTGGTGATCGACGGGTGCCTGCGCGACATCGGCGCGGCCAAGCAGCTCGGCCTCGGGCTGTGGATCCGGGGCGCCACGCCGAACTTCCACGCCCAGACCAACATCGTCCCGACCGCCGTCAACGTGCCGGTGGCGTGCGGTGGCACGCTCGTCGAGCCGGGCGACATCGTCGTCGCCGACGACGACGGGGCGGTCGTGGTGCCGGTCAAGCTCGCACCCACCCTGCTGGCCGTTGCTCAGGAGCACGCGGAATGGGAGGAGTTCTCCCGGATCCGGCTGGCCGAGGGCGGCGACCTGCGGCTGTACTACCCGCTGTCGGACGAGGCACGGCCCGAGTACGAGCGGTGGCGCGCCGAGCAGGGTCTGGGCTGACGGGTGCGCTCAGGTCATCCCTTCACGGCCCCTGCGGTGAGGCCCTCGGTCAGGAACCGTTGCCCGAACACGTACATGAGCACGACCGGGATGCTGATCAGCAGCGAGGCCGCGGCCAGCTGCCCCTGCGGCACGACGTCACCGAAGATCATCGACTGCATGCCGACGGGCAGCGTCTTGTACTCGTCCTTGGTGATGAACACGAAGGCGAACAGGAACTCGTTCCATGCGTTGGTGAGTGTGAACAGCGCGACCGCGAGCAGGCCCGGCTTGGCCAGCGGCAGCACGATCCGGACGAACGCCCCGAACCGCGTGCAGCCATCGACCAGCGCAGCCTCCTCGAGGTCGGCCGGGATCGTCTTGAAGTAGCCGACGAGCAGCCACGTCGCGAACGGCAGGGTGAACGTGGGGTAGGCGAGCACGAGCGACCACAACGAGTCGTTGAGCCCGATCCCGCTCATCATCTGATACAGCGGGATGAACAGCAGCGCGCCCGGCATCACGTAGGTGAGCAGGATCGTCACCGTGAAGGTCTCCGAACCCCGGAACTTCATCCGCGCCAGGGCGTAGCCGGCCAGCGCCGCGCAGATCAGGGCGATCACGGTGGACGCCACCGACACCAGGATCGTGTTGACGTACCAGGTGCCGAACGCCTTGCCGGTGAACAGGTTGGTGAACTGCTCGGTGCTCCACGGGGTCGGCCAGAGGTCGTCGGTGCGCGCGACGATCTGGTTGTCGGACTTGAAGGCCGTGACCGTCATCCAGTAGAGCGGGGCGAGGACGAAGCCCAGCAGACCCACGAGTGCGACCCCCGTGCCGACGCCACCGACCAGGCGTGCGGACAGCTGGTTGCCCCGTGCGGCGAGCGCGGAGACGACCCATCCGACGGCGGTCGCGAGCACCACGAACACACCCAGCACGAGCGCGGCCTTCCACACGATCTGCGGCGACGCCCAGACCAGCACGAGCGTCGAGACCACGACGATCACCCATGGCAGTGCTCTGCGCCCAGCGGGAGTCAGCCGCCTGCGCCCTGTGTCGCCCGCGCCGGGCAGGTCGCTGCGTCGCATCATCCGCACGAGGATCATCACGAGGATGCCGATGATCGGCAGCATCACGAGTGTGACCGCGGCGCCTGCGCCCAGCTGCAGCTGCTGGATGGCCTTCGAGTAGGCCACCATCACGTACGGGGCGGTGGCGTCCCCCGGTCCGCCCTGGGTCATCAGCCAGATCAGGTCGAAGTTGTTGAACGTCCAGATCGACGACAGCAGCACCGTCACGATCATGATGTTGCGCAGCCCCGGCAGCGTGATGTGCACGAAGCGCTGCCACGCCGAGGCGCCGTCCACCATCGCCGACTCGTAAAGACCGCTGTCGATGGCCTTGAGCCCGGCGAGGAACGTCACCGTGAAGAACGGGATGCCCTTCCAGACGTTGACCAGGATGACCGCCGGCATCGCGAGCGCGGGATCGGACAGCCACTCCGCGGGCCACCTGTCGACGAGCCCGATCGCGGCGAGGCCGGGCCCGATCCCGGAGTCGGTGAGCAGGACGTTGACGCTGCCGAAGATCGGGTCGAACAAGGACCGCCAGGTGAAGGCCGTGACGACCGTCGGCACCACCCACGGCAGCAGGATCACCCCGGCGACGATCGCCCGGCCGCGGCGCATGTGGTGCAGCATCAACGCCGCGATGAGACCGAGGATCACCTTGAAGATCTCGGCGTACGCGGTGAAGACGAACGAGTTGAGCACGCCCTTGTGGAAGACCACGTCGTCGATGAGGGCGGTGTAGTTGTCCAGCCCGACGAAGACCGTCTCGGTTCCGTGGCGTTCCGTGGCGCTGGTGAAGATCGAGCTGACGATCGGGACCAGGATCAGGCCTGCGACCAGCAACAGCGTCGGTCCGATGAACAACGCAGCGAGGCGCCAGTCGCGCCCGAGCAGCCGCTGCGATGTGGTGAGCGAGGACGACGCGCTCGGCGCCGGACGGACCGGCGCCGGCCGCTGACGCAGGACTGTCACTGCTTGTAACCCTGCTGCTCGAAGACCTGGACGATCCGGGCGTGGGTCGCGGCAACGGCGTCGGCCGGCCGGGTGCCCTGGATGACCGACTGCATCATGTCGGTCAGCAGATAGGCGGCGGTCGCGGCTTGCTCGCCGGGGCTCGGGGCCTGGGGGAACGCGTAGCCGGTCTTGGTGGTCAACGGGAGCCGCGCGCGGGTCTGCTCCCGCAGCGCGGCGAAGGCCGGGTCACCGCTGGTGTAGTACGGGTCGGAGTCCCACACCTTGTCCCACGCGGGGTTGACCAGGCACGGCGCTCCCTTCGCGACACCGAGCAGTGCGGTCCCACTGGCCATGTACTTCGCCACCAGCTTGGCGAGGTCGGGGTTCTTCGCCCCCTTGAACACGACGAACGAGTTTGACTGGCCGAACGCGAGTGGCTGGTCGATCGCCGGCCCGGTGGCGCCGTTGAACGGGTGCGTGTTGGCGTAGACCGGGTTGTTCTTGGTCTTCGAGTCGGCGTAGACGCTGAACTGGTTGAGCGTGAGCCCCAGGATCTGGGCCAGCCAGTTCTCGTTGTTGCTCGAGTCGGTCCAGCTTCCGATCCCGGGTGGCAGCATCGGCGCGTACTTCGGGTTCGTGTAGATGTCGCCGATGAACGTGACGGCAGCGACGGTCTCCGGCGAGTTGAACACCACCTTCGTGCCGGTGTTGTCCGCGATCGCCCCGCCGTAGGTGTTGATGACGTTCACGATGAAGCCGTTGGCGTCGCCGGAGCGGTTCACCGTGAGACCCCAGCCGTAGCGCCGCTTCGCCGGGTCGGAGACCGCCAACGCGTTGTCGCGTAACTCCTCCCACGTGTAGTGGAGCTTGAGCGGGAGACCTTTCTCCGCGTACCAGTCCTTGCGCAGGTACATCCCGGTCGCGATGAAGTGGTAAGGGATCGCGTACCAGCGCCCGTCGAACACGCAGTAGTTGGTCGCCTCCGTCGCGGGCTCGCCGTAGAGCGCGCGCATCTCCTCGACCACGTCGGTGACGTCGGTGAGGTTGCCGAGGTTGTGGAGCTGGCCGACGAACCGTAGGTCGCTCACGAAGGCCAGATCGCGGGTGGTGCCCGCCTTCACCTCGGCGTCCATCTTCGCGACCATGTCGCCGGCGTCGCCGGAGACCAGGTCGTTCTGGATCGTGGTGCCGGTGGCCTGCGCGAACACCTGCAGCGACTTGTCCAGCGCCTGGTTGGCGGCCTCCGAGTACAGCTTCTGCGAGAGCATTCCCACCGACCCGCCGCGGAACTCGGCCGCCTCGTCCAGCAACGCCTGGGGCACCTGGACGTCGACCTGCGGCGCGGCGGGCTCGCCGCCCCCGCACCCAGCGAGACCGAGCACGCCCAGGGCGCTCATGCCGAGGAACGTGCGCCTCGACCACTCCGTGTTCGCTTCCATGACCACTCCTCTCTCGCGTCCGATCGAGCGAACGCTTACCGACGGGGCGACGTTGCAACCGGCGGACAGCGAGGCGAGCGCCGCGCTGGGGGCCGTTCATGCGGCGAAGGTCGTTGCGGTAGACGAAGTTCTCGCCCACCACGGAGGTGCGCTCCGGATGCTCGTGCGCAACCGGATCGGCGGGATCGCAGGTGCTGCCATGCCTCGTCCGTCCTCGTCATCGGTTCCGGATGTCGGTAGTGCAGTGCGCTAGCGCCGCCGGGCGGCCCGCTTGGTCTGCTGCGCCTTCTCCGCGAGGAGCGTGGAGTTGTTGCTCAGGTGCTTGCGCATCGCCGCGCGGGCACCTGCCGGGTCGCGCGCCACGAGCGCCTCGTAGATCTCCGTGTGGTCGGCGGTGGCGCTGCGCAGCGCGGCGGGCGCCTCGTTGGTGATGCGCCGGCTGGCCGTGCCGAGCCAGCGGGCGGAGTACATGATTCGGTCGAGGATGCGGTTGTTGGCCGCCCGGCAGATTTCCATGTGGAATTCGTGGTCGACCTCGAGGTAGGCGTCGGGGTCCGCCTCAAGTGCCGACATGCGGTCGATCCCGTCTCTGAGCCGGTCCAGCGTGTCGTCCGTGACGCTGGCCGCGGCCATCGCGGCGAGTTCGGGCTCGAGCAGCACGCGCAGCTGGTCCAGCTCCTGCAGCAGCTCGCCGACGATCTCCGTGGGCAGCCACTCGATCAGCAACGGGCTCAGGTAGTCCCACTCCGCGCGGGGGCGCACGACGACGCGGCGGCCCTGCGCGACGTCGACGATGTCGAGCGAGGCGAGGATCTTGAGCGTCTCCCGCGCCACGACGCGGGACACCCCGAACTCCTGGGAGATGTCGAGCTCCGACGGGGCCCGACCGTCCTCGATGTCACCACTGACGATGCGCCGGGTCAGGTGTGCCGCCACCTGCACCGGGAGAGTCCGGATCTTGACAGCATCCGGAGACTCTTGTCTCCTTTGCATATCATCAGCTTATCGGACAAGTTGACCATTGCGACAGTCCGTTCATCTGCACGACCCGGCGGCGGGAGAGCAATGCGGATCGTGAACGTCACGACGGCAGTGGTGGCCTACCACGGTCAGGCCACGCTGGTGCGGATCGACACCGACGAGGGCCTGTGCGGGTTCGGCGAGGCCAATCCCGATGCCGGCGCAGGCGCCGTCGTCGGCGTGATCAACTCCCTGACGCCGCTCCTGATCGGCGAGGACCCGCGCAACGTCGAGCGCTGCTGGGAGAAGCTCCGCCGCAGCAACGTCTTCGCGGGCTCCCAGGGCGGGGTGTTCGTGATCGCCCTGTCCGGGATCGAGCTCGCGCTGTGGGACCTCGCGGGCAAGGCCGCGGGCCAGCCGGTCCACCGGCTGCTCGGCGGGAAGTTCCGCGACCGGATCCGCCTCTACGCCGACTGTGGCGGTGGCGACGACCCGGCGGGCTCGATCGCCGGGTGCGTCGACCGAGCCCAACGGATGGTCGCCGAAGGATTCACCGCCATCAAGTTCGACATCGACGACCTGCACCACCCTGCCAAGCTCGACGCCTTCAACCACACGATCAACGCCGCCGAGCTGCGCTCGATGGTCGAGCGCGTGGCAGCCGTCCGGGAAGCGATCGGACCGGACATCGATCTCGCCATCGACCTACACGCCCGCTACGACGTGCCGAGCGCATGCCGAATCTCGTGGGAGCTCGAGCCGTTCCACCTGATGTGGCTCGAGGAGCCGCTGCCGGCGGAGAACGTCGACGCGCTGGTGCGGGTGCGTGCGCAGACCCGCACACCGATCTGCGCGGGCGAGAACCTCTACCTGCGGTGGGGCTTCCGCGAGCTGCTCGAGCGCGGCGCCGTGGACGTCATCGAGCCGGACGTGCCGAAGTGCGGTGGCCTCGCCGAGGCCAAGAAGATCGCCAACCTCGCGGAGCTGCACTACATTCCCTTCGCACCGCACCTGGTGTCGACGCCGCTGGGCACGATGGCCACGTCGCACCAGTGCGCAGCGATCCCCAACTTCTTCGTCCAGGAATGGCACGCCCTCGAGGAGCGCGCCGTGTGGGACAGCTACGTCCACGCCCCCGACGGGAGCGGCTCGATCGTCAAGGACGGCTACATCACGCTTCCCGACACTCCCGGCATCGGCGTGGAGCTCGACATGGACGGCGTCCGGGCACACGCCGTCGCGGGCTACGGAGTGTTCGAGTAGCGGAGCCGATCATCCGGCTGCAGCAAACCTGCCCGGCTAGCCGCTGGTGCGTTGGAGTTGGAAGCGCTGGTTGGGGTTGCCGGTAAGGGTCCACTGCGAGATGCGGGCGCCGTCGGCGGTTGAGTTCTGCCAGATGTCCATGGCCAGGCCGCTTTGCCGGTTGACAAGGCTGATCACGCCACTGCCGTGGTCGACCACCCGCCACTGCTGGTTCGAAGTGTTGGTGTCGGGTTGTTGGGTGATGTCGGCGCCGCTGCTGTTGCTGGCCACGTGCAGCACCAGGCCGCTGTGCCGGGCCCGGATGCGATGGAAGCCTCCGCCGGAGTCGATGAAGTCGAACTGCTGGTTGAGCCCGCCCGTCAGCGGCCATTGCTGCAGCAGCGCGCCGGGCGAGGTGGACACGCCTGCGATGTCGGCGGCCTTGCCGCTGTGCTGGGCCACCAGCCGGTAGAACACGCCGGGCTCGATCGGCCCGGATCCGAGGCCGGACGCGCGATAGGTATGGGCGGCCTGGCCGGCGAACTCGATCAGGTCGGCCTCCGGCTTCGCCGGCTGGAGCGCAGCGCCGGTCGTCGTGTCGCGCAGTTCGAAGGTGCCGGTGAACATCCGGCTGCGGACCCGGACGGTGCCGGTGCGGTCGGGCGTGACGGTCAGCTGGGTGGACCGGCCGGAGCTCCAGGTGGCGCCGACGGTGTAGCCGCCGCGTCCGCGCAGGCCCGTGACGCTGCCGGTCGGCCAGGCCGGCGGCAGCGCCGGCAGCACGTGCAGCTCGCCGTTGTGGCTGTGCAGCAGCATTTCGGCGATACCGGAGGTGGCGCCGAAGTTGCCGTCGATCTGGAATGGCGGGTGCAGGTCGAACATGTTGGGCGCAAGGCGCGCCGGCGTCACCAGGGAGCGGATCAGGTCGTGGGCTCGGCCGCCCTCTTCCATGCGCGCCCAGTAGTTGATCTTCCAGGCCAGTGACCAGCCGGTGCCGTCATCGCCGCGCAGCTGCAGGGTCCGGCGGGCGGCTTCGAACAGCTGGGGTGTGCCGCGCCTGGTGATCTGGTTGCTGGGATGCAGGCCGTACAGGTGCGAGATGTGCCGGTGGTTCGGCTCGGTCTCCATCCAGTCGAACAGCCATTCCCTGATGTTGCCCCGCGAGCCGATCTGCATCGGAGCCAGCCGTCCCCGGGCCGCCACAACCTGGCCGCGGAAGGTGGCGTCCACACCGAGCACCTCGCTGGCCCGGGCGCAGCCGTCGAACAGGTCGCGCAGGATCTGCATGTCCATGGTGGGCCCGGCGCACACACTCGCGTCAGCGTGGTGGGACAGCTCCGGCGAGTTCGACGGGTTGGTGACCAGCCAGCCCAGGCTCGGTTCGGTGACCAGGGTGTCGAGGAAGAACTGGGCGGCGCCCTTGAGCGCGGGATAGTTGGCCCGCAGAAACTCGACGTCGCCGGTGAACCGGTAGTGGTCCCAGATCAGGGTGGCCAGCCAGGCGCCGCCGGTCTGCCACATGCCCCAGAACGCCCCGTCGACGACCGATGATCCCCGCCAGGCGTCGGTGTTGTGGTGGGTGACCCAGCCGCGAGCGCCGTACTGCGCCTGTGCGGTGCGGGCGCCGGTCACCGTGAGCTCGTTGACCATCCGGAAGACCGGCTCGTAGCACTCGGCGAGGTTGGTCGTGTCGGCCGGCCAGTAGTTCATCGGCAGGTTGGCGTTGATCGTGTACTTCGACTCCCACGGCGGAGCCATCTGGTCGTTCCAGATGCCCTGCAGGTTGGCCGGCTGGGTGCCCGGCCGCGACGACGAGATCAGCAGGTACCGGCCGAACTGGAAGAGCAGGGCGGCGAACTGCGGGTCGGTGACGCCGGCGTGCTGGGCGATCCGGACATCGGTCGGCTGGTCGGCCGCCGCAGTGCGGCCCAGGTCGATCGTGGTCCGTCCGAACAACCTCTGGTAGTCGGCAACGTGCCGGGCGCGGAGGGTGTCGTAGGCGATGTTCTGCGCGGCGTTGAGCCGATTCCGGGCGATGCCCTGGTAGTCGCCTCCGACGTTGCGGTAGTCGACATAGCTGGTTGCGACCGAGACCAGCAGCGTCACACTGGTCGCGCCGGTCACCCGCAGCGTGCCTCCCGAACTCGTGGTACTCCCACCCGTGACGACGGCTCTGGCCAGGGCGAGGAACCGGACCGAGCCGGCGACACCCCGCAGGTCGCCGGAGATGCCGTCCAGCGCGATCGTCATGCCGTCGGGGCTGGACGCCGTCGCGCGCTGCGGGGTGCTGAACGAGGCTGTGAACGAGACCGACCCGGGCGTCTCGGCCGTCAGGCGCATGGCGATCACCTGGTCCGGCGCGCTGGCGATCACCTCACGCCGGTACCGCACGTTGTTCGCCACGTAGGTCACGACCGCCGTGGCGGTGGTGAGGTCCAGCCACCGCTCATATCCCGAGATCCCGCTGGCGCCGGGCAGGGTGAGCCGCAGGTCGCCGACCGGCTGGTAGGCCAGCTGGCCGCCGGGGAGGCCGAGCATCGTCTGGTTGATCAGATCCTGCGCCTGCGTCCACTGGTTGGCGAACACCAGCTGCCGGATCTGCGCAAGGGCGCTCGCGCCTCGCGGGTTGCTGTAGTCGTGCGGCCCGCCCGCCCAGAGGGTGTCCTCGTTGAGCTGCAACCGCTCCGTGTCGGTGTTGCCGAACACCATCGCGCCGAGCCGGCCGTTGCCGACCGGCAGCGCGCGAAGCCAGTCCGCGCCGGCCGGCTCGTCGTACCACAGCGCCAGATCGCCGGCCGCCTGCACCTCCGCGGGCGCGGTCGAGCCGGCCCGGGCGACCGCCGTCCACTGGACGGGCGCCATCATCGCTCCGGCGGTGACCGCGCCATACTTGATCACTTGCCGTCGCGTCAGGTCTGACACCGCGGTCTCCGATCAGGCGATCTCGCAGGCTGCGCCGTTGAGGGTGAACGAACCGGGGGCGGCGGTGTTGCCGGTATGGGTTGCCTGGAAGCCGATGCTGACCGACGCGCCCGCGGCGATCTCGGCGTTG
>NZ_DASTBH010000166.1:0-21414 GCF_035712165.1 Actinophytocola sp.
GGCCGAGCATCCGCTCACCGCCGTGGTGCACACCGCGGGTGTCCTCGCCGACGGGACCATCGAGTCGCTGACCCCGCGACAGGTCGACACGGTGTTGCGGCCCAAGGTGGACGGCGCGTGGAACCTGCACGAGCTCACCCGGGACCTGCCGCTGTCGGCGTTCGTGCTGTTCTCCTCCATCGTGGGCACCGCCGGCATGGCGGGTCAGGCGAACTACGCGGCGGCCAACGCGTTCCTGGACGCGCTGGCCCATCACCGGCGCGCCCGGGCCCTGCCGGCGACCTCGCTGGCGTGGAGCCTGTGGGCGCAGACCGGCGGCATGGCGGGCGGCCTGGACGAGGCGAACCTGGGGCGCTGGAACCGAAGCGGCCTGGCCCGGCTGCACCAGGAGCAGGGGCTGGCCCTGTTCGACACGGCGTTGACCGTCCGGACGCCGGTGGTCGTGCCGGCCCGGCTGGACCTCGCGGCGCTGCGCACCCAGGCCGTGGCCGGGATGCTGCCGGCGGTCTTCCGGGGCCTGGTCAAGGTGTCCAGCCGGCGCACGGTCGAGGCCGGCGCCGCTGAGTCCGCGCCGCTCTGGGCGCAGCGCACCGCCAACCTGCCGGCGGACGAGCGCGAGCGCGCCGTGCGGGACCTGGTGCACACCGCCGTGGCCACCGTGCTCGGCCACAGCACCCCGGCGACGATCGACGCCGACCGGGCGTTCACCGCACTGGGGCTGGACTCGCTGACCGGGGTCGAGCTGCGCAACTGGCTGAACGGGGCCACCGGCCTGCGGCTGCCGGCCACCGTGGCGTTCGACCATCCCTCGCCCGCCGCGCTGGCCGGCTACCTGCAGGACGAACTGGTCGACCTGGCAGGCGAGCCCCCGGCCGCGCCGGTCGCCGAACCCCCGGCCGCGCCGCCACCTCCGGTGGCCGTCGAGCCGACGCCGGACCACCCGCTGCTCGGTCCGCCGGAGGAGTTCGACGATCTGGAAATGGCCGACATGGTCGTGTTCACCAGCCGGCTGTCCCTGCGCACCCATCCCTGGCTGGCCGACCACCTGATCAATGAGACCGTCCTGCTGTCCGGCGCCGCCTTCGCCGAGCTGGCCGTGCTGGCCGGCGCCCATGGCGGCTGCGCCTACCTCGACGAGCTCACCATGGAGGCGCCGCTGGCCGTGCCGGAGCACTCGGCCGTCCAGCTCCAGCTGATCATGTGGGGGCCGGAGGACTCGGGCCGGCGTTCGGTGGTCATCCAGTCCCGGCCGGACAACGCCGCCGGCGTGGAGGGTGAGCCGCCGTGGACCCAGCACGCCACCGGGGTCGTCGCCCCGGCGCCGGACCCGGTGGGGGCGCCCGGCGGCGCCGGGACCTGGCCGCCGGCCGGTGCGACGGCCATCGGCCTGGCGGACGCCTACCTGCGGCTCTCCGAGCAGGGATACGGCTACGGGCCGGTCTTCCAGGGGCTGCGCCAGGCCTGGCGGCTCGGCGAGGACGTCTACGCCGAGGTGGCGCAGCCGTCCGATGCCGACACCGCCGGCTTCGGTCTGCACCCGGCCGTGCTGGACGCGGCGCTGCATCCCGAACTGCTGCGCGTGCTCGACGACGACCAGTTCACCGGCCGGTTGCGGCTGCCGTTCTCCTGGACCGGACTGCGGCTCTACGCCACCACGGCGGCCACGTTGCGGGTGCACCTGTCCCGCACCGGGCCGCACGCGGTGCGGGTGGCCATCACCGACCCGGACGGGTCGCCCGTCGCCACGGTCGGCTCCGTCGTGCTGCGGCAGATCTCGACCGAGCAGATCGCCGACGCCGGGGCCACCCACGACGAGTCGCTGTTCGACCTGAGCTGGATCGACGTCCTGACCAACAGCGCCCGGGTCGCCACCCAGGACCGCTGGGCCCTGGTGGGTCCGGGCCCCGTCACCCCGGAAACCCTGACCCTCAAAGGCATCCGGGTGGAGAGCTACCCGGACCTTCGGGCCCTGTCCGACGCGATCACCTGGAGCAACGCGGTTCCCCAGGTCGTGCTGCTGTCCTGCCCGCCGGGTGGTGCGGACGTGCTGACCGAGGCCCGGCTCACCCTGGCCCGGGTGCTGGCCGAGGCGCAGGCGTTCCTCGCCGACACCCGGCTCGGCTCGGCCCGCCTGGTCGTGGTGACCACCGGCGCCGTGGTCGCCGACCCGGACGACGACCTCGACCTGAGCCAGGTGCCGGTGTGGGGCCTGGTGCGCTCCGCCCAGTCGGAGAACCCGGACCGGTTCGTGCTGCTCGACCTGGACGGCCGGGAGGCGTCCCGGCTGGCCGTCCCGGCGGCCGTGGCCTGCGGCGAGCCGCAGATCGCGGTGCGGGACGGCCGGGTCAAGGCGTCCCGGCTGGTCCGCGCCGAGATCCCCGAGACCGAGGGCGGGACTGCTCCGGAACTGGTGCGCCCCAACGGCACCGTGCTGATCACCGGAGCGACCGGCTCACTCGGCCGGCTGGCCAGCCGGCATCTGGTCACCCGCTACGGGGCCCGGCACCTGCTGCTGGTCAGCCGGACCGGCGCGCACGCCGCGGGGGCCCGGGAACTGGCCGCGGACCTGGCCGCGCGCGGCGCCAAGGTGCGGTTCGCCGCCTGCGACGTCGGCGACCGGGCCGCCCTGGCGGACCTGCTCGCCTCGATTCCCGCCGAGCACCCGCTGACCGGCGTGCTGCACGCCGCCGGTGTCCTCGACGACGGGATCATCGAGTCGCTCACCCCGCTGCGGCTGGACGCCGTGCTGCGGCCCAAGGTGGACGCGGCGTGGCATCTGCACGAGCTCACCAGCGGCCTCGACCTGTCCATGTTCGTGCTGTACTCCTCGGCCGCCGGGGCGCTCGGCACGGCCGGGCAGGGCAACTTCGCCGCGGCCAACGCCTTCCTGCCCGCGCTCGTCGCCCACCGCCGCGCCCTCGGGCTGCCAGCCACGTCGCTGACCTTCGGCCGGTGGCGGGACGCGCGCGCGGTGTCCGACCGGCCGGCTGCGGCCGATCCGCCCCGGGCGAACCAGAGCGGGATCGGCGCGATCTCCGCCGAGCGCGGCTTCGCCCTGTTCGACGCGGCGGTGAAGGCGAACCGGGCGTTCGTGGCACCGGGCCGGCTGGACACCGCCGCGCTGCGGGTGCTGGCCGGATCGGGCATGGTGCCGTCGATCTTCCGCGGCCTGGTGCGCACCCCGCCCCGGCCGGAGCCGGCCGACGGCACGTTGCCGTGGGCCGCGAGACTGGCCGGGCTGCCGGAGTCCGAGCGGCGCAGGCGGCTGCTGGAGCTGATCCGCCTGCACGTCGTCGCGGTGCTGGGGCACATCGCCCCGAACACGATCGCGCCGCACGACGACTTCACCGAGCTCGGCTTCGACTCACTGGCCGGCGTGGAGCTGCGCAACCGGCTCGACACGACCACCGGGCTGCACCTGCCGGCCACCCTGGTCTTCGACTACCCGACCCCGGGCGCCCTGGCCCAGCATCTGTTGACCTGCCTCGGGTTGGCCGCGGTCACCGACGAGGACGACGAGATCCGCAAGGCGCTGGCCACGGTGCCGGTGCACCGGCTGCGGCAGGCCGGTCTGCTGGACGAGCTGCTGCGCCTGGCCCGGGAACCCGACTAGTTACCTGGCAGTGGTGGGAAGAGCAATATTCTGGAAGGGACGATGACGCGCAAGCGGCAATCCTCCGGAAGGGCTGGGAGATGAGCGGATCCATCCTGCATCTGGCCGACGCCGCGGCGCGGTCGCAAGTAGACGATCGACAACTGCTGGCGAATGTCCTGAGCCCCTACCGGTCCGAGTACCGGTACCTGACCTCGGCCACGGTGACCACGCGCAACGGAATGGCGGTCGCCCGCGGCGAGTTCCAGACCCAGGGCGAGTCCATCCTGGACACCGGGATGCTGGGCGGCGCGGAGTTCGGCGTCTGCTACGAGCAACTCGTTCGCTTCCTGCTCGCCCGGTCCATCAAGGACCGGTCGGTGCCGGAGCTGGAGGCCTGGGCCACCGGCGACTACTGGGTCGGTCAGGTGCCCGAGATCCGCGTGGTGCGCCTGAGCAGCGCGTTCCGGGCGCCGATCGGCGCCGCGTCGTTCGGCGGCGAGGTCGCCCTCGCGTCGTTCACCGAGAGCGTGGTGCGCCGGCCGGTCCTGCTCATCGACACCACCTGCCGGTTCTGGGACGGGGCCAGCGGCCGGGCCGACGGCGAGGTCCTGCTGGCCCTGCTGGACCGGCCCGACCCCCGGTCCAACCGAGCCGCCGCCTGACCGAGGACGCACACCGGTTCGGCGAGCCGCACCCCGCGGCTCGCCGAACTTCTTTGTGTGCGGGGTAACCAGGTCCGCGCACCAGCGAGCGGCGCCGGTCTGCTGGTGGAGGCCGGCGCCGCTTGGGTGGGGCGGGCAGTAGTCAGCTCACCGCACGGAACGGACGATGGGTTCCAATGTCCTGCTGTCGCAACCGGGTGTCGCGGTGAGCGGGTTGCACCGGGCGACCGTTCCGCCGGGTATGGAGACGTAGTACGGGCTGCCGAACCGGTCGGCCATACCGGGAGCCGGATAGTCGGTGCTCACCCACTGGGCTCCGGTCGCCAGGGCGATGTCCCGGGTGGAGGTGTCGTTGTTGCGGGCCTGGATGGTGTCCCGGTCCGCCCGCGTGCGCACCATGTACCCGCTGCGTACCAGGTTGGTGATCTCCGCGACGCCGCCCTGGTCCCAGACGTAACGCTTCATGAACGCCGCGTCCGGCGCCCCGGCGACGCTGTTGGTGAACAGCAGCCGTCCCTCCAGGCTCGGGTTGCCCTGGATGTAGGCGTTGCGGTACTTGTCGCCCTGGTCCATCAGGAACAGCACCTTGCCGCGGGTCTGCTCGACCAGTGGCCAGCCGAAGGTCCGCACCGACTTGTCCAGCGTCATGCCCGGCCGGCGCACGTTGTCCGGCGTCACCAGCCGGTTGCGCGGGAACACGCTGAGGATCTCCTGCTCCAGGCTCAGCATCCGGCTCCGCGTCCACTCCAGCGGAATGACGGTGCCCGGCTCCGGTGTGGTCTCGCCGGGCCGCGTCAGCGGCCAGTCGACGAACTCGAGCATGATGGCAATCGTGATGTGCCAAGGGTTACGGTCCGACCAGGCCTTCACCTCGCGCAGGCACGCGACCAGCGTGAGGCACCGGGAGTAGTAGTCGATGTCCTGGGCGTGCAGCACCTTCGTCCCGGGCAGCTGCATGGCCGGGTCGTACGGCCCGAGGCCGGCAACCTGCCGCAGCAACGGGTTGGCGTACATGCCGCCGTTGGGGTCGACGAACACGTTGAACTCGAGCTGGCGCACCTTCTGGGACGCGAGCTGCTCGAGGATCTTGACCGGGGCGTACTCCAGCTCCGGTTCGGTCTCCGGGGACAGCTGCTGGCGAATGGCCTTCTCCGGCCCGAGCACCTCGAGGTGGAAGCTGTCGTGCGTGCCGACCACCTGAAGCTGGTTGAGCCGCGCCATGGTCAGCTCCTTGGCGCCAGACTCGGGTAATCGCGCGAGCGCTTCCGGGGGAAACGTGACAATGAGACCGAGCGCAAGTGCGGTCGCGACCACCTTCCCGCGCCGGTAGGGACGTCCTAGCATCTATCACCTCCGCAGAGACCGAACCGCCGTGGGCAGCGGTAACGTGATCACAGTCTTGGACTCGCCGACCATTGCCCTGTAACCGTGCATCAAGTCGCTACCGGTGTCCGCGTGGCGACCGCGGGTCAGGCCGCGCGCCAGTACGGATGGGCTCGCGCGAGGGTGTGCAGCCGCGTGCACCAGGCGTCGATCGTCGGCTCCGCGGCCAGGTCGGCGAACGTCACCGGCAGGCCGCGTGCCCGCAACCCGTTGACCAGCCTCATCATCTGCACCGAGCCGACCCCGAGCGCGACGAGATCCCGCCGCCCGCAGATCTCCTCCGGCGCCAGGGCGACGATGCCGGCCACCTGCCGCGTCAGCTCGGCCCGCAGCGTCGGGTCCTCCGAGCGCCTCATGGTGATCACCTCTGTTCCTTGTGGACAAAGGGGCGGTGCGGGCCTCGTGCCCGCACCGCCCCCGAGAACCGCCGGCCTCAGCCGGTCGTGATCGCGAACACGTGCATCACCCCGCCGGTGACCGTGCCGGGCAGGGTCACGCTGCGGACCTGCTTGCCGGCCGCAAGGGTGATGGGCGCCGTCGCCAGCACGTTCACCGGCGCCGGAATGCTGAACCCGTACAGCGAGTTGCGGTACGCGGTGGTCACCGCGACCCGGTTGCCGAACTGCACGCCGCCGGCCAGCGACCAGTCCGACAGCCCGACGTCGGCGAGTTGGGTGCTGCCGTCGGTGTAGGTGATCCGCAGCGTGCCGCTGGCCGCGCCATCGGTCGCGCTGCCGAGCAGGGCCAGCCGGGTCGCGCCGGGGACCGCGGGCACCGTGATCGTCTGTCCCTTGGCCACCACGTTGTCCGGCTCGCCCACCTTGGCCTGCGGCCACCGGTGCGCCAGCCCGTCCACCGTCACCGTCGACCCCGGGGTCACCCCGGCCGCCGCGAGCGCGTTGGCCGAGTAGTTGAACAGCGGGTCGAACCCGGCCACCGACTGGTTGTCGTCGGGGCACACGCCGACGTTCGAGAACGCCTCGGTCAGCCCGCCGGGCTGGTCGGCAAGCACCTGGATCGCGTTGGGCGGCAACGGCTTGCCGTCCGCGGCGGTGAACGTCACCGGGACCCGGTAGGTCCCCGCCGGGGTGCCGGTCGCGACCCGGACCGTCACGCTCTGGGTCTGCTGCGAGCCCCGGAGCGGGTCCAGCCGACCCGACCGCGGCTCGACGGTCACCCCGGCCGGCGGGGTGGCCGTCCAGGTGACCGCGCCACCCAGACCGGCCAGGTCCCGCACGCCGATCTCGGCGACGGCGGCGCTGCCGGCCGGAACCACGTTGCGGCCGGGCCGCACGAAACCGCGTTGCGCGGCCTCACCGTCGCGGAACGACGGCGGCGCGTCGCCCGCACCCTGGCCCCACGACGTCGGGTTGGCCGACATCCGGTACTCGACCAGGCCTCCGGCGGCCACCAGCGACTCCGGCAGCCAGGTGCGGGTGGTGGCGATCCCGTTGAGCTTCATGCTCTGCACGTACGGCGCGCCGGCGCCGGCGCCGGTGGCCCGGATGGTGATCCGGGCGCCGGTCGGCCGGGTGATCACCGACTCGGTGAACAGCGGGCCGTTCACGACGAGCTCGGCGCGGCCCGGGGTCACCGGGTACATGCCCAGCGCCGCCCACACGTACCAGGAGGACATCTGGCCGAGGTCGTCGTTGCCGGCCAGGCCGTCCGGGTTCGGGGTGAACAGTTCTGCCATGGCCTTCCTGGTGGTCTGCTGCGTGCGCGCCGGCGCGCCGGCATAGTTGTACAGCCAGGGGGCGTGCATGCTCGGCTCGTTGCCCAGCCACGCGTTCGGCGCGTTCGCACCGGCGTTGAGCTTGGCGAAGAAGGCGTCCAGACGCGGGAGCACGGCCGCGTTGCCGCCCATCGCGTCGATCAGGCCCCGGGCGTTGTGCGGCACCATCCAGCTGTACTGCGTCGCGTTGCCCTCGACCCAGCCCTCGCCGTTGGCCGGGTCGAACGGCTGCCGGAACGAGCCGTCGGCGTTGCGCGGCTGCAGGTACCCGGTGGCCGGGTTGAACAGGTTCTGCCACGACTGGGACCGCGCGCTGAACGTCGCCTGGGTCGCGATGTCGCCGGTGCGGCGGGCGAGGTCGGCGATGGCGAAGTCCGCGCTGGCGTACTCGAGGGTGGTGGCCGCGGCGCCCCACACACCCGGCGCGCCGTTGGACACGTAGCCGTGGCGCTGGAACTCGGGGAGGCCGGGGCGTTCCGGCGACGGCTGCGTGGCGCCGCGGACCATGAGCGCCAGCGCCTTGCCCATGTCGAAGCCCTTGGCGCCGAAGGCCACGGCGCTGCCGACCATGGCGTGGTAGGGGTCGCCGACCATGACGTTGGTCGAGGAGTTCGCGACGCTCCAGCGGTCCCAGTACCCCAGCTGCTCGGCGGAGGAGATCATCGACCGGACCATGTCGGAGGTCTCGGCCGGGGCCAGCAGGGCCAGCAGCGCGGTCTGCGAGCGGTACACGTCCCAGCCGGAGATGTTGGTGTACTGGGTGTGCCCGGGGTCGGTGGTGTGGATCTGGTTGTCGAAGCCCGGATAGCGGCCGTCGACGTCGGAGAACACGTTGGGGTGCAGCAGGCTGTGGTAGAGGGCGGTGTAGAAGGTGGTGCGCTCGCCGTCGGTGCCGCCCCGGGTCGCGACCTGGTTGAGCCGGGCGTTCCACGCCGCACGGGCTCCGGCGGACAGCTCGACGAAGGTGCGGGTGCCGCTCTCCGCGTTCAGGTTCGCCTTCGCCCCGTTCTCATCCACAAAGGACAGTCCAACTCGGACGGTCACGGTCTGGCCCGGCTCGAACGTCACGTAGCCGCCCGAGCGCGCGCCGGTCGCGGTCTTCTGCCCGGCGGAGACGACGTCGCCCTGCCAGGTGCCCGCCGACGCGAACGGCCGGTCGAACTTCGCGTGGAAGTACACCCGGTAGGTGTGCGGGTAGCCGCAGAACCCGCCGCTGCTGGCCCAGCCGCTGATCGAGTCGGTGTCGATGGCCACCGAGGCGGCGGAGGTGCCGTTGACCGAGCCGGAGGTGTTCACCAGCAGGGTGGCCGGCGAGCCGGCCGGGAAGCTCAGTTCGGCGGCCCCGGTGCGCTGGGTCGCGGTGAGCCGCACCGACACCCCGGAGTCGAACCGCACGGCGTAGTTTCCGGCACTGGCCTGCTCGTTCGCGCGGTTGAACGTCGAGACGTAGCGCCCGGGGTCGGTCGCCGGGGAGGTCGTCACGGCGCCGGCGAACGGGATGAACGGCACGTCCTGGTAGACCGTGCAGCCCGCGCCGGACAGGTGGGTGAGGCTGAAGCCCTTGATCCGGTTGTCGTTGTAGTTGTAGCCGCCGACCTGGGACAGCACCGTGTCCGGGCTCCACTGCACCATGCCGAACGGGGCGACCGCGCCCGGGTAGGTCAGACCGGTGCAGCAGCCCTTCTTGGTGCCGATGTAGGGGTTCACCCACCGTGCGAGATCCTCGGCGCCGATCGCGCCCGGCGCCTGCGCGCCGGTCGGCGCGGCGGGTGCGACGGTCAGCACCAGCCCCACGCACAGCATCGTGGCGAGGCGTCGCCACCACCGGGAAAGAGTCATGCCTCGTCCTTCCACCCAGGAGCTCCACACTGTGAGCCCGTCTCGATCGGCAGACTCACACGGCGGCGGCCACCGCTCGGGAACTCCCCGGTAAAAGGCGGACCGGCGGATCAGCCGGCGAAGGCGGGTTGACCGACCGTGTTCAGCCGGCGGCGGATGAAGTCGACGCCGGAGGCGTGCACCTGCGTGGTGTGGTGGGCGACGTCGCGGCCGCTCTGCTCGTGTGCGCCTGCGGTGACCCGGAAGTGGTGCGCGTAGCGCTGGTAGGGGCGGTTGTCGGCCTGCAGGATCTTGGCCTCGCGCAGTCGTTTGAACAGGTTGTTGCGGCCGATGCCGAGCATGTTGGCCACCGCCCCCATCGAGTAGGTGCCGTCGGTCTCGAGGAAGGTGTCGAACGCGTCGGCCTTGGACGCGAGCTCGGCGGCGACCGCCTCGAGCTGGCCGACGCGGGCCTGGCTGCGTTCGCGCGCGTCCTCGGCGTCGATCACCATCTGCGCGAGCTCGCGCCGGCCGAGCCGGCCGATGCCGCCGGGCGTGCCGCGCCGCACGGCCGGCACCACCTCGTGCGTGATCCACAGCAGGAAGGCTCTGGCCAGGCCGTGGCTGGAGCCGAGCACCAACCGGTAGAGGGCCGGCTCCGAGATCAGCAGCAGGTCGGGGCCGACCGGTTGGGGGAGCAGGCGCCGGTCCTGCTCGCCGAGCGCGGCTAACTCGGCATCGACGTAGCGGGCGTCGAGGGACCCGGACCCGATGGCGGCGGCCACGTCCGCGGTGACGAACCACGGCTCGTCGTCGAGGGTGGCGACCCGGATCTCCTGGTCGAGGTCGGCGAAGATGAACGACTGGGTGAGGTGCGGGGTTTCGGTGACGGCGTCGTCGGTCATGGATCGCGCCCTTCCACTGTGAATCCGTCAGGATCGCTGCTCATTTCGCAGCGGCGGTAGTTCTAGGATCCGATGTGCCATGCTGCTTGTCAAGCAGCTATACTGCTGAATGTGCAGGATCGTCGAAAGCCCACCCTGGACGAGGTGGCCGAGCGTTCGTTCGGCGTCGCCATGCGCGCCGCCCGCAACCGGATGCGCCTGTCCCAGACCGCCCTCGCGCAGGAACTCGAGCGCCGGCACGGCATCCGACTCGACGGCACCGCGATCACCCGCATCGAGCGGCGCATCCACGGCAACGAGGGGGCCCGGGCCATCCGGCTCGGTGAGGCGGTGGCCATCGCCTCGATCCTCGAACTGTCCCTCGACGAGCTCGTCGAGCCGGGCCTGGACCAGCAGCTGCGGGACGCTCGCCTGCGGGTCGAGGCCGCCGAGGCGCAGGCGGCCGCCGCCCGGCAGGCCGCCGCCCAGGCCCGCGAGCACCTCGACCAGCTCGAGCTGATGGCCGCCAAGCACACCCGCCAAGTCGAGCTGGAAGCCGAGCTGGGTGCGTTACAGGACGAGATCTACGACCTCGCCGCCGCGCTCGAGGCCGCGGGCGACCCCGCCCGCGCGACCGAGCTGGCCGAGCGGCTGCGGGACATGACCGACGAGGAGACCCGGCTCGCCGCCCAGCTCCGCGACTTCGTCGCCATCCCATGAGGTGCCCGTGTGGCAGCGGCGGCACCTACGACGAGTGCTGTGCCCGCGCGCACACGGGAGCGGCCCCCGCACCCACGGCGGAGGCGCTGATGCGCTCCCGCTACAGCGCCTTCGCCACCGGCGACACCGCCTACCTGTTGCGTAGCTGGCATCCGCGCACCCGGCCCGCCACGGTGGCGCTGGACCCGGGCCTGCGCTGGGACCGCCTGGAGATCATCGCCACCTCCGCCGGGGGGATCCTGCACACCGAGGGCACGGTCGAGTTCCGGGCGCACTACCGGACCGGCTCCGGGCCGGGCGTGCTGCACGAAACGAGCCGCTTCGTCCGCCACGACGGCCGCTGGGTGTATCTGGACGGCGAGGTGACGTGATATCAACGGTCACCGCCCTGGGTCAGGGCGGTGTCGACCAGCACGTCGAGTAGGTCGCGGTAGTCCAGGCCGGCGGCCTGCCACATGCGGGGGTACTGCGAGACGCTGGTGAAGCCGGGGAAGGTGTTGACCTCGTTGAGGATCCTGGTGCCGTCCGGACGGAGGAAGAAGTCCGCCCGCAGCAGGCCGGAGCAGCCCAGCTCGCCGAACAGGCGCAGCGCGTCCCGGCCGATGGCGCGGGTGGTCGCCGGGCCGAGCCTGGCCGGGACGTCGAACACGGTGCCGGAGTCGGTGTACTTGGCCTGGTAGTCGAAGAACGTGTGCGCGGCGGTCGGCAGGATCTCCATCGGCGGGCTGACCGCGAGGTCGCCACTCGGGAGCTCGAGCACGCCGATGTCGATCTCCCGGCCCGGGACCGCCGCCTCCACCAGCACCTTGTCGTCGCTGGCGCGCGCCCGGTCCAGCGCCGCCGGCAACTCGGCCCAGTCCTCCACTTTGGACACTCCAATGCTCGACCCCTCCCGCGCGGGCTTGACGAACACCGGCAGTCCCAACCGTTCGCGGTCCGCCGCGGACACCTCGCGCTGCCCGGGACGCAGCACGACGCCATCGGCCACCGCGAGGCCGGCGCCGGCGGCGACCGTCTTCGTGTGCTCCTTGTCCATGCACAGCGCGCTGGCCGCGACGCCGTTGCCGACGTACGGGATCCCGAGTCCGGCCAGCATCGCCTGGACGGTGCCGTCCTCCCCGTGGCGGCCGTGCAACGCCGGAAACACCACGTCGCACCGGGTGAGCTCGGGCGCGACGGCGAGGAAACTGCCTGCCGGCGTGGCGTCCCCGGCCCCGGTGAAGCCGTTGTGCTGCCACCGCAGGATCTCCGCCACGGTCGGCAGGTCGGGCATGGTGGCGACAGTGGTCCAGACCCCGTCCCGGCCGATCCGGACCGGCCGGATGTCGTACCGGTCCCGGTCCAGGCCGAGCAGGATGCTCGCCGCCGACCCGCACGACACCTCGTGCTCGGCGCTGCGCCCGCCGAACAGGACGGCGAGTCGGATTTTCGGTTCAGGCAAGGGAAAGCTCCTCGGTGAGGGTGGCGACATGGCGGCGGGGCACCCGAGGCCCGATGCCGGTGAGGATCTCGTGCGGGAGCGTGCCGGCCCACCTGGCCCAGTCGGCCACGGTCGGTTCGCCCTCGGCGCCGGGTCCGAACACGACGACCTCGTCGCCGGTCCGGGGGGTGGCGTCGCCGACGTCGACGACGAACTGGTCCATCGCGATCCGGCCGGCCACGGGGTGTCTGCGCCCGGCGATCGAGACCTCGGCGTGCCGGGCCGCGGCGCGGGGCAGACCGTCCGCGTATCCCAGCGGCACCAGCGCCAGCGTGGTCTCGCGGTCGGTGACGTAGTCGTGCTCGTAGGAGACGCCGCTGCCGGCCGGCACCCGCTTGGTCAGGATCACCTGTGCGCGCAGGGTCATGGCGGCGCGCAACCCGAAGTCGTGCCGCGGGTCCGGTTCCACCCCGTAGATCCCGATGCCCGGCCGGACGAGCTCGTAGTGGGTCCGCGGCGCGCCCAGGGTCGCCGCGGAGTTCGCCAGGTGTCGCAGCGGCGGCCGCAGCCCGGCGCCGCGCGCGACCTCGACCGCCTCGTCGAAGAGCCGGACCTGTGCCCGGGTCGTGTCCCCTGCCGTGCTGACCAGATGCGACCAGATTCCCCGCACCCGCACCAGCCCGACGGCCGCCAGGTCGCGGGCCAGGCGCACCAGCTCCGGCCATTCCTCGGGTCGCGCGCCGTTGCGGTGCAGTCCGGTGTCCGCCTTCAGGTGCACCTCGGCGGTGACGCCCAGCCGGGCCGCGCACGCGGCGACCGCGCGCAACTGCTCCCGTGCGGATACCGACAGGTCCACGCCGGCCAGGAGCGCGGCGGAGAAGTCCTCCAGCGGGCCGTGCAGCCAGCTCAGGATCGGGGCGGTGATCCCACCCGCGCGAAGCTGCAGTGCCTCGGCGCAGGTCGTCACGCCCAGCCAGGTCGCGCCCGCGGCGAGCGCGGCGCCGGCCACCCGCACCGCCCCGTGCCCGAAACCGTCGGCCTTGACGACCGCCAGCACCGCCGCGTCCGTCGCGGCGGCGAACAGCGCCGTGTTGTGCGCCACGGCGTCGAGGTGCACGACGGCGTGCGCGTGCGGCGTGGGGGTACCCATGCCTCCACTGTGGCCGGACGTTTTCCGCGTGCCGTCATCGTCGTGTCACGGCTGTGCTACGGCGCCGGGGTGCGGGCTGCGCGACGGCGCCCGTCCGGCGTACTCCGGCCGGTACTCGAAGTGCCACCATTCGTTGTCGTAGCGGCGGTACAGGTGGTAGCGGTGGCCGTGCCGTTCGAGCCAGCGGGCCCCGCCGGCCGGCCGCACGTCCAGGGCGATGCCCGCGACGTGGGCGGACTCCTCGGGCGGGAGCACCCGGCGGCGGGCCGCCGACGTCGAACCGGTGCGGCGGACCTCCGCGGTGAACAGCCGGTGCTGCTCGGCGGCGTCCCGGTGGCCGGAGGTGAGCCCGATCAGCTGACCGTCCCGCCAGAACGCCTCGGCGCGGGCGTGGGTGAACGCGGCCCGCGCGCGGCCGCACAGTCCGTCGAGATCCTCGGCCGGGAACCGGAGGCCCAGCGCCCACTGGCAGGCCAGCCAGCGGGCCCGGCCGGGTGCGCGCAGCGCGGCCAGCGGCAGCAGGCATCGGGCGAGCAGTTTGGTGACCAGGGCGCGCAGCCGCACGGAGCGGGACTCGGTTTCGACCATGGCGCCCACTGTCGGCAGCCGATGCGCGCGCCCGATCCGCGTCGTGTCACGGGAATGCCACAGCCCTGACATGCTCCGGCACGCGCCGCCGGGCCCGGTGTTCTGTGACAGAACCAGTACAGGAGACGAACGTCACCGGGACAAACCCTGCCGACCATGGAGCCGATGCCGAAGACCCGGGGGCGCCGCGGCGAGAATGAACACTTCCCACCGATCCAGAGAGGCGGCCACCGTCATGTCCCGGGTGCTGTTGATCGAGGACGATCACGCGGTGCGCACGGGTCTGGAGTTGGCGCTGACCCGGCAGGGGCATGCCGTCGACGCCGCCGAGTCCGGTGAGCGGGGGCTGGAGTTGTTGCGCGCCACGCCACCCGACGTCGTGGTGCTCGATCTGATGTTGCCGGGTATGGACGGGTTCGAGATCTGCCGCCGGATTCGCGCCGGCGGCGACCTGCCGATCATCATGCTGACCGCCCGCGACGACGACATCGACGTGGTGGCCGGGCTGGAGGCCGGCGCCGACGACTACGTGGTCAAGCCGGTGCGGCCGAGGGTGCTCGAGGCGCGGATCCGGGCCGTGCTGCGGCGCAGCGCCGCCGGCCCGGGCAACGCCGCGGCACCGCCGGTGGAGCGGCACCGTGACCTCACCATCGACCGGGCGGCGCTGGTGGTCGTGCGCCACGGCGAGCCGGTCGGCCTCGCGCCGACCGAACTGCGGCTGCTGCTGGAACTGTCGGCGACACCGGGCCGCGTGCTGAGCCGGCAGCAACTGCTCGAACTGGTGTGGGACCACGACTATCTCGGTGACTCGCGGCTGGTCGACGCCTGCGTGCAGCGGCTGCGCGCGAAGATCGAGGACGACTCCTCGGCGCCGGTGTACATCCAGACCGTGCGGGGCTTCGGTTACCGGTTCGGACCACTGTGACCCCGCCGGCCCGGTTTCTGGGCGGGGCCAGGAGCCTGCGCACCCGCCTGCTGGTGGCCTTCGCGCTGCTCGGGGTGTGCACCGCCGCGCTGGTCGCCGGCGTCGGCTACGTCCAGGCGCGGGACGCCATCCTGCAGCGGACGCAGGACGCCGCGGTGCTCACGCTGACCGAGCGGATCGAGACCCTGAACCCGATCGGCGCCATGCCGCCCAGCCAGGCCACGCTCGACGAGATCGCCGCCCGGCTGTCCGACGGTGACGACCACGCGGTCGCCGTCTACCGGGACCGCCGGTCGGCGCCGGGCCTGGATCCCGACCTGCTGCCGCCGGAGCTGCGGCATGCGGTGGGCGACGGACGCGTTGTGTGGCAACGGGTATCGATGAGCGGGCACCCCGTGCTGGTGATCGGAACCCAGCTGGGATCCGACTCGGAGCTGGAGGTCTACTCCGTGCGCAGCCTCGCACCCGAGCAACTGAGCATCGGCCGGCTGGCCACCCAGGCCTGGCTCACCGGCGCGGTGGCGCTGGTGTTCGCCGTGCTGTTGGCCCTGCTGGCCGGACGCGGGGTGCTCGGCCCGGTGCGCGAGCTGCGCCGGGCGACCAACCGGCTCGGCGAGGGAGACCTGACCGCCCGCGCCCGGGTCCAGGGCACCGACGAGCTGGCCGACGTCGCGGCGGCGTTCAACGACACCGCGCAGACGCTGGAACGGCATGTGGGGGAGTTGCGCCGGATGGAGGCCGAGGCGCGGCGGTTCGTGGCGGACGTGTCGCACGAGCTGCGCACCCCGCTGGCCGCGATGATCGCGGTCACCGACGTCCTGGACGCCGAGGCGGACCGGCTGCCGGGCGACGCGGGCCAGGCCGCCCGCCTGGTCAGCGCGGAGACCCACCAGCTCACCCGGCTGGGCGAGGACCTCATGGAGGTCAGCCGGTTCGATGCCGGCACCGCGACGCTCGTGCTCGACGACGTCGACGTGGCCGAGGCGGTCCGGGCGACCCTGCGCGCCCGCGGCTGGTCCGAGCGCGTGCGCACCGACCTGCCCGGCGGCGTGCTGGCCCGGGTCGATCCCCGCCGGCTGGACGTGATCGTCGCGAACCTGGTCAGCAACGCGCTGCGGCACGGCGGGCCGCCGGTGTCCGTGCGTGCGCACGTCCGGCCGGACCACCTGGACATCGAGGTCGGCGACAGCGGGCCCGGGCTCGCCGCGGACGTGCTGCCGCACGTGTTCGACCGGTTCTACAAGGCCGACACCGCACGGACCCGCTCCGAGGGCAGCGGTCTCGGCCTGGCCATCGCCTGGGAGAACGCCCGGTTGCACGGCGGCGCCCTGACCGCCGCGAACCATCCCGACGGCGGCGCGGTGTTCACCTTCCACCTGCCCCGGCCCGGAGCGACCCGATGACCCGGCGACACCTGCTCACCTGGCTCGTGCTCGGCGCGGTGCTCACCGCCGGCTGCGGGGTGCGGCCGAGCGGGGTGATCACCGGCGGGCCCGCGCCCAGCGCGCCGGCCGAGGGCGCGAACCTCTACTTCCTGGCCGACTCCGAGCTGATCCTGGTGCGTCGCTCGACACCCCGGCACCTGTCGCCCACGCAGACCCTGGCGCTGCTGCAGGACGGGCCGCACGACGAGGATCACGCCGGGAACCTGACGAGCGAGGTCCCCACCGGACTCGATCCGGTGACCGTCACCACCGATGCCTCCGGCGACGTCGCCGTCGTCGTCACCGCCGACGTCACCGGGCTGTCCGCCCTGGCCGTCGACCAGATCGTGTGCACCGTCCGCGACGCGCTGTCCACCACCGCGCCGGTCACCCTCACCAGCCGTACCGGGTCCCGGGGCCCCCGGAGCTGCCCGCTGACCCGTTGAGCGGCGGTCCTACAGGCGCAGCGGCCGGCCGTGGCTGTCGGTGCCGCCGTTGGCGATGAGCAGGATGCCGTCGACGATGGACCAGATCACGCCGATGCCGGTGAAGACCAGGACCAGTTGGAGCACGGCGAGGGGGATGTGGCCGAGGTAGAAGCGGCCGGTGCCGAACGGCAGCAGGATCTGCAGCAGGCCGGCGGCGACCCGGGACTTGTCGGAGTAGACGGCCAGTTCGGCCGGCGGGGCCATCGGCGCCGAAATCAGCGGTCCGGGCGGCGGCGGGGCCATGAACGCCGGGTAGGGCGCGGGGAGGTCCTGGAAGAGCGGTCGCAGTTCGGCGCGGGTCTGCGCCTCGATCGCGACGCCGACCCGCTGCTCGTACTCGTCCACCGGCAGACGCCCGTCGGCGAAGTGCTCGCCGAGCACCCGCACCGCGTCCTCGCGCTCCTGCGTGCCGATCCGCAGTGCGTCCCGGTCGATCGGATCACCCACGCCGTCACAATACGTGGGCGGGCCGTGGTGCCGGGCAACCGGAGCGCTACGCCGGATCGACCAGGATCTTCAGGGTGTCCCGGTCGGTGCGCAGCCGTTCGAAGCCGGACCCGACCACGTCGACGAGCGCGACCACCTCCGGGCGCAGCCGGCTGACGTCCACCGCGCCGTTGGCCAGCAGCGCGATGGCGCTGGCCATGTCGTCGGCCAGGTGCCCGGCGCTGCCGAGCAGCCGGCGCTCCTCAAGAACCAGCGGCAGCAACGGAATCGGCTCGGTGCCGCCGTGCACGCCGACCAGCACCACGGTCGAGCCGGACCGGGACAGCTCGATCGCCGAACGCACCGCACCCGGAACGCCGGCACACTCCACCACCACGTCGGCGCCGCGCCGGCCGGTCAGCTCGGCCACCCGCTCGACCCCCTCCTCCGGACCGCAGGTCACCGCGCCGAGCGCGGCGGCCAGCCCGCGTCGCCTGGCCACCGGCTCGATCGCCACCACGGCCGCGTCCGCGGCCAGGGCCAACTGGATGACCAACTGGCCGATCACCCCGGCGCCGAGCACCGCGACCACGTCCCCGGACCGGACCCCCGCCTTGCCCATGGCCCGGATCGCGACCGCCACCGGCTCGGCGAACACCGCCACGTCCGGCCCGATCCGCTCGGGCACCGGCACACACCCGGCCGCCTCGGTCACGATGAACTCGGCGAACCCGCCGTCGTCGGTGATGCCGCGCAGCCCCACCTTGGGGCACAACACCTTCTGGCCCCGCCGGCAGTACCAGCAGCCGCCGCAGCCGACCAGGATGTTCGGCACCACGCGGCCGTCGAGCGCACCGGCCCCCGCGCCGTGCTCCACCACGGTGCCCACCATCTCGTGGCCCAGCGTCAGCGGAGCCTGCCGGCCGGAGGTCGGATGCGGCCAGCCGACCGGGATCGACACCGGGCCCGTCAGATACTCCTCGAGGTCGGTGGCACAGATCCCGGCCCGCTCCACCCGGATGAGCACCTCGCCGGGACCCGGTCTCGGCGCCGGAACGTCCTCGACCCGCACATCGAACGCTCCGTGCCACCGCGCCGCCAGCATGATCATCACCTCGTGGCCCATCCTGCCTCGCCGCAGGTTTGGCCCGTGTAGCGCGGGCGATGCGGCCAATCATCTTCAACGGGTGATTGCCAGCGGGCCGCCCGGCGGGATGCTCGACCCCTGTGAGCGAGCGTGCGAGCGAACCATGGGGTTCGGTGGTTCCGAGCTTGCGAGGTGCTGCCGTGAGCGAGCGTGCGAGCGAGCCGTCGGGCACTGCCCCGGCGCTGAGCGTGCGAGGCGGCGGGGTTCGGCGGTTCCGAGCTTGCGAGGTGCCGCCGTGAGCGCACTGCCGAAGCGGACGGCCGGAGCGGAAGCCTTCGGAGCGCGGGCGTTCGGCATGGTCCGGCGCCGGCTGCGACCCGTCGTCGGCCGGGTCATGTCGAACTGGCCCGGCCGGATTCTGCTGCGCACCGGGGCCGCCTTCGTCCGGCTGGAACTGTTCGACCGTTCGATGATGCTGGCGGCTCAGTTGTTCACCTCGGTGTTTCCGCTGCTCATCATGGCGGCCGTGGTGTTCGGCCAGCGATACGGCGACCAGGTCGCCGACGCCGCCGGCCTGCCCGAGGGCACCCGGCGGGTGCTGGACGAGGCACTGGCCGGCGGCGGTTTCAGCGCGTTCGGTGTGTTCGGCGCGCTGATCGTGCTGATCTCCTCGACCAGCCTGGCGCGCGCCATGATCCGGGCGTTCGGGGCCATCTGGCTGCTGCCGCGGATACGCCGGGACGTGCGGTTCGCCTGGCGGCTGCTGGCCGCGGTGGTGCTGCTGGCCGCCGCCGTCGTGCTGGTCCGCCTGCTGATCCTGCTGGCCGGCCGGTTGCCGGTGTCCTACCTGGCCGTGCCGGTCCTGACGTTCGCGGCGGACAGCGCGCTGGCCGTGGCGCTGCCCTGGATCCTGCTGGCCCGGGCGGTGCCCCTGCGGCTGCTGGTGCCCGGCGGCGTCGTCTTCGGGCTGATGATGCTCGCCGTGCGCCCGATGGGCGCGGTGTACCTGCCGCGCGCCCTGCTGGTCAGCCTGGACCGCTACGGCACGATCGGTCTGGCGTTCACCTACATCGGTTGGCTCTACATCCTGTCGTTCTGCTACCTCGGCGCGGCCGTGGTTGGTCACGTGCTCGCCCAGGACGAAAGCCGGCTGGGGCGGTTCATCCGCGGCGGGGAGCAGGCGCCGTGGCAGCCGGTGACACCGGACGGCGAGCCGGCTCCGGTCGCCGGGAACGGCTCACAAATGTAGTCATCGACCTGCCCGAAACCGGTTCCGGAAAACTCTTGTCGAACTTGGTCTAGACCTGTCACACTCTTTGTTGTCGCACGCAACAAACGGCCGTACGTGTGCTCCCTGCAATCGCGCACGAGAGGTTCGACAACGATGTCTGGACGACTCAGGCCGGCCGCGCTGTTCCTGGTCTCGGCCGCCGTCGCGGCGTCGCTCGCGGTCGGTGCTCCGGCCAGCGGCGCCGACGGAGTGACCATCGCCGCGACCACCTTCGCCGACGAGTTCAACGGTCCCGCCGGCAGTCCCGTCGACGGCGGCAAATGGCTGCTGGAAACCGGCGACAACGTCAACAACCACGAGCGGCAGTGGTACACCAACACCACCCGCAACGCCGCCATGGACGGCGCGGGCAACCTGGTGATCACCGCGCGCCGGGAGAACCCCGGAAACTTCAACTGCTGGTACGGCCGGTGCGAGTTCACCTCTGCCCGGATGAACACCTCCGGACGGTTCACCCAGACCTACGGCCATTTCGAGGCCCGGATGCGGATCCCGCGCGGGCAGGGGATGTGGCCGGCGTTCTGGATGCTCGGCAACAACATCGGCAGCGTCGGCTGGCCGACCAGCGGCGAGATCGACGTCATGGAGAACATCGGCCGGCAGCCCAACACCGTCTACGGCACCATCCACGGCCCGGGCTACTCGGGCGCGGGCGGAATCGGGGCCACGTTCAGCATCGGCAGCCCACTGGCCGACGCCTTCCACGTCTACGCCATCGACTGGTCGCCCAACCGGATCACCTGGTCGCTGGACGGCGTCGTCTACGAGACCCGCACCCCCGCGGACCTCGGTGGCCGGCAGTGGGTCTTCGACCACCCGTTCTTCATCATCCTGAACCTGGCGGTGGGTGGCGACTTCCCCGGCAACCCCGACGCCAGCACGGTCTTCCCGCAGCAGCTCGTGGTCGACTACGTCCGGGTCACCAACGACACCGGCACCCCGCCGCCACCCGCGGGCGGCCGGATCACCGGAGTCGGCGGCAAATGCGTGGACGTGGCCGGCGCCAACCCGGCCAACGGCACCCAGGTGCAACTCTGGGACTGCAACGGAACCGGCGCCCAGCAGTGGTCGGTGAACGCCGACGGCACCATCCGCGCCCTGGGCAAGTGCCTCGATGTCAGCGGCGGCTCCACCGCCGACGGCGCCCGCGTACAACTGTGGGACTGCAACGGAACCGGTGCGCAACGGTGGACCGTGACCGGCGCCCGGGACATCGTCAACCCCCAGGCCAACAAGTGCCTGGACGCCGCGGGCAACAGTTCCGCCAACGGCACCCGCCTGCAGACCTGGACCTGCACCGGTGGCGCCAACCAGAAGTGGACGGTCGGCTGATCCGAGCCGCTGTCCGGGTGGGTGACGGGCCGCCTGCGGTTCGTCACCCACCCCATCCGAACGGAGAACCCTCATGCGGACAAGGATTCTTGCTGTGCTGGCCGGCGGCCTCGCCGCCGTCGCGCTGACGGCCGTGCCCGGCCCGGTCGCGCTCGCGGCCACCGGGACGATCACCGGGATCGGCGGCCGGTGCGTCGACGTGGCCGGCGCGGCCACGGCCAACGGCACCGCCGTACAACTGTGGGACTGCAACGGAACCGGCGCACAGCAGTGGTCGGTGAACGCCGACGGCACCATCCGGGCGCTGGGCAAGTGCATGGACGTGACCTCGGCCGGCACCGCCAACGGGACCAGGATCCAACTGTGGGACTGCAACGGAACCGGCGCCCAGCAGTGGACCGTGACCGCGGCCCGGGACATCGTCAACCCGGCGGCGAACAAGTGCCTGGACGCCACCGGTCAGAGCTCGGCCAACGGCACCCGGCT
>NZ_DASTBH010000167.1:0-2540 GCF_035712165.1 Actinophytocola sp.
CGGCCGGGCGCGGCGCGAGGACTGGCGCAGGCTCGACGAGGCGGACGTCCGGGTCCGGCCCGGGCGGGGCACCCGGCCCCGCAGCAAGCTGCGCCCGGAGCACGCCGACGCCCGTACCGCGCTGGTCATCGAGGTCGACCGCGGCCGGTGGACCTGCGCCCTGGACAGTGATCCCGGCCGCACCATCGTCGCCATGCGGGCCCGGGAGCTGGGCCGCACCCCGATCGTGGTCGGCGACCTGGTCGACCTGGTCGGGGACACCTCGGGCCGGCCGGACACCCTGGCCCGGGTGGTGCGGGTGGCCGACCGCAGCAGCGTGCTGCGCCGCACCGCCGACGACAACGACCCGTACGAGCGGGTGGTGGTGGCCAACGCCGAGCGGCTGATGATCGTGTGTGCGCTGGCCGATCCGCCGCCGCGCACCGGCTTCATCGACCGGTGCCTGGTGGCCGCCTACACCGGCGGACTGCAACCTGTGCTGTGCCTCACCAAATCCGACCTGGCCAGTCCCGACGAACTCCTCGCCGCCTACGCCGAGCTGGATCTGCCGATCATCGTCACCCGGCACGACAAGGAACCGGAGGAGCTGCGCTCGGCGTTGGCGCACAAGGTGTCCGCGCTGGTCGGCCACTCCGGTGTCGGCAAGTCCACATTGGTCAACCGGCTGGTGCCGGACGCCGACCGGGCGATCGGCGCGGTCAGCGCGGTCGGCAAGGGCCGGCACACCTCCACCACCGCCGTCGCGCTGCCGTTGCCGGGCGGTGGCTGGGTGGTGGACACCCCGGGAATTCGCTCGTTCGGCCTCGCGCACGTGCGGCCGGACGATATCGTGGCCGCGTTCCCGGAGTTCGTGGAGGCGGCGGAGGAATGCCCGTCCAACTGCGGTCATCGGGGCCCCCCGGAGGATCCCGACTGTATGTTGGATGTGGTTACCGCAGCGGGCGAAGCGACTGTGGGCCGGCTCACGTCGCTGCGCCGTCTGCTTGCCTCCCGGGCGGGCCTTGACGAATACCAGGACTGAGCACCAGGTACCGTCCCTCGCGGCTATCTCAACTGGAGGCAACAGCATGCGCAAGACCACCCTTCTCACCTGCGGGGCAGCAGCCATCGCCGCACTGGTGCTGTCCGGCTGCCAGTCCGGCGGCGAGTCGGGCAGTGGCAACTCCGGCAACGGCGCCGGGAGCTCCGCGGAGATCGGCAGCCTGTCCATGCTGGCCGACGTGGTGTCGAAGAAGAGCACCGAGAAGCAGTCCGCCCACATGCAGATGTCCATCGAGGGCGGCGAGGAAGCCATCAACGCCCAGGGCGACATCCAGTTCGGCAACGACGTCGCGATGGAAATGACCATGGCGGTGCCGGAGATGGCCGAGGTCACGATGCGCCTGGTCGACAACGTCTTCTACATCAAGACCGGTGAGGAGCTGGAGCCCGGCAAGCCCTGGCTCAAGATCGACGCCAACGGTTCCGACCCGATGTCCAAGGTCTTCGCGAGCCTGGTCGACCAGATGAAGAGCCAGGGCGACCCGAGCCAGACGCTCAAGCAGCTGCAGGACGCGGGTGAGATCACCAGCAAGAAGAGTGAGCAGCTCGACGGCCAGGACACCACGCACTACACCGTGACCGTGGACGTCCAGAAGGCGCTGGCGAAGGCCGACCCCGAGCTGAAGAAGATGCTCGACGGCGCGGCCACGGCCGGCCTGAAGGACTACCCGATGGACATCTGGCTGAACAAGGACAACCTGCCGGTGCGGATCGTCACCACGGTGTCGGCGACCAACCCGCAGACCCAGAAGACCGAGCAGGCCAAGGTCACCGTCAACTACACCGACTGGGGCAAGAAGATCGAGGTCGCGGCCCCGGCGCCGAACGAGATCGCCGAGTTCCCCAGCTAGTCGCTGTCACGCCCCCGGCCGCCGCGTCGTCCTGATACTGGACGACGACGGCGGAAGGGGTGAGCGGCGGTGCGGGTACTGCTGATCGGAGGCACGGGTGTGCTCGGCCGGGAGGCGGTGCCCCGCCTGCTCGCCGCCGGGCACACCGTGACCGGCCTGGCCCGCTCCGACGAGCGCGCCACCGCGGTGCGGGCGCTCGGCATCGAGCCGGTGGTGGCCGACCTGTTCGACCCCGACTCGATGACCAAGGCGGTGGCCGGGCACGAGGCCGTGGTCAACCTGGCCACCCGGATCCCCACCCGGCCCGCCGCCATGCTGCGCGGCATGACCGAGAACGACCGGATCCGCACCGAAGGCAGCCGGGCGCTGGTCGACGCGGCCCTGGCCACCGGTGATGTCCGGGTGATCGTTCAGGAGGGCGTCTCGTTCGTCTACGCCGACGGCGGCGACGACGTGCTGACCGAGGACGCCCGGCTCGACCCGGTCGGGCCGGTGCGCTCCTCGCTGACCGCGCACGCCAACGTGGCCCGGTTCGCCGAGAGCGGCGGGGCCGGCGTGCGGCTGCGGATCGCCGCGCTGATCGGCGACGAGCCCATGGCCCGCCTGCTGCTCCGGCTGGGCAGAATGCGCCTGCCGGTGATGTTCGGC
>NZ_DASTBH010000168.1:0-6590 GCF_035712165.1 Actinophytocola sp.
CCGTCCGCGCTCTCTGCGGACAGGGCGTGCCTGCGTGGAGGTGCCGGGAATCGAACCCGGGTCCTCTGTCGCTTTGTCAGGGCTTCTCCGTGCGCAGTTCACCTTGTCTCTACTCGGCCCCACCGGTCACGTGAACAAGCCGGTGTGACGGGCCCAGCCGCTGTGAGTTTCCCGTCGTGGGTCCGCGGCCGGCCCGCGACGGTAAGCCTCCTAGCTGATGCCGGCGAGCCGGGACGGAGGCGATCCCGGGCCGACAGACTCACACTCGCTTAGGCAGCGAGGGCGAAGTCGCGCTGACTCGTAGTCTTGGCGCTTATTGGTTTGCGGCGACGCTTGAGGTGGTCTCTCGCCTGCACCTGCACGCTTCCCCTGGCTCAACGTCCAGAGTCGAAACCGTTCACCCCCTTGTCGATGGGTCGGTCCGTCCAGGATAACGCTCCCGGCCGGGCGGATCATTCCGGTTGGTAGGGCTAGCCCTACCCTCGGGACGGCGGTGGACACCATGGTCGTTCCCGCTCGTCGCCGGGATGCTGGGAACTGCACAAACCGACAGGAGGAGATCAGGATGGCCCCGGCACACGTCACCGAGAGCGACGGCACCAACCCCAACCCGCCGCTGTTCGGCTCGCTCGCCTACCTCGTTCTGAACCTGCCGGTGGGGATCGCCTCCTTCGTGTTCGTGGTCACCGCGACCAGCGTGGGCCTGAGCACGGCGATCATCTGGGTGGGCGTGCCGATCCTGGCGCTGGCGATGCTGGTCTGGCGGGGCGCAGCGCGGCTGGAGCGGCAGCGGGTGAACTCGATGCTGCGCACCTACATCGCGACGCCGTACCGGCCGCTGCCGGAGAAGATGTCCGACCAGTGGAAGACCCGGGTGAAGGATCCGGCGACCTGGAAGGACATGACGTACTTCCTGCTGATGCTGCCGATCGGCATCGCCGAGTTCACGCTGATGGTGACGTTCTGGTCGGTCAGCCTGTGGTTGCTGCTGCTGCCGCTGTACTTCGGCTTCCTGCCCGCCGAGTGGTCCCCGGTGATCGACGACCACCCGGTGCTGGCGGTCGACTCGGCCTTCGAGGCGCTGCCCTATGCGGCTCTCGGTGCGATCCTGCTGGCCGTCTCGGTGGCCCTGACCAAGGGCCTCGGCACGCTGCACGCCCGGTACGCCCGCGCCATGCTCGGCCCGAGCGCCCGCAAGCTCGACGCGATGCGGTGGGACACCTCGACCAGCGGCTTCGCGGGTGTGACCCTGTGAACGAGCCGGTCCCCTACGCATCGGGCGTGGTGCCGGTGGCCGGCGGGGTGGATCCTGTGGAGGTGCCCGACCCATCGCCCGGCGCCGGCGGGCGGCGCCCGGTCCAGCGCGTGCTGGGCACCATCGGTTTCATGCTCGGGGGCTTCCCGCTGAGTCTGCTCGCGTTCGTCCTCATCGTGACGATGACGGCGGTGGGGGTCGGCACCCTGGTCATCTGGGTCGGGGTGCCGGTGCTGCTGCTGCTCACCCAGGTGATCTACGGCTTCGCCGCGCTCGAGCGCAAGTGGATCGGGGCGATGCTCGGGGTGCAGATCCCGACGCCGTACCGCGAGCGGACCGGCTCCGTGCTGCAGAAGTGGCGCCAGCAGCTGGTCGATCCGCAGACCTGGCGCAACTTCGGCTACCTGCTGCTCGCCTTCCCGCTCAGCGTGATCGAGTTCCCGCTGGCGATCGCGGGGGCGATCATCCTGCCGATCGGGATCTGGGTGCTGCCGTTCATCGCCTCGCTGCACGCCCAGCTGGCCTCGGCCATGCTCGGCCCGAACACCACCGCCCAGCTCAGCGAACGGGCGCAGCGGTTGCAGGCGTCCCGGGCCCGGGGCGTGGACGCGGCGGAGGCCGAACGCCGGCGTATCGAGCGCGACCTGCACGACGGCGCGCAGCAGCGCCTGGTCGCGGTGGCCATGGGTCTCGGCCGGGCGCAGAAGAAGTTCGACGCCGACCCGGACGGCGCGAAGGTCCTGGTGGGCGAGGCGCTGGCGGATGCCAAGCTGGCCGTCTCGGAGCTGCGCGACCTGGCCCGGGGCATCTACCCGGCGGTGCTGGGCGACCGGGGGTTGGACGCGGCGCTGTCCTCGCTCGCGGCGAAGTGCCCGGTGCCGGTGAACGTGCGGGTCACCGTCGAGCCCCGGCCGCCGGCCGCGGTGGAGAGCACCGCCTACTTCATCGTCGGCGAGTCGCTGACCAACGTCGCCAAGTACGCCGGCGCCAGCCAGGTCACCGTGAAGGTGTGGCGCGAGGACCGTCCGTCGGGCGACCTGGTGGTGGTCGAGGTGACCGACGACGGCCAGGGCGGCGCGGTGTTCCAGGCCGGCGGTGGGCTGGCCGGGCTCGCCGACCGGGCTGCCACGATAGACGGCGTGATGACCGTGGTGAGCCCGATCGGGGGACCGACAGTGATCAGAGCGGATCTGCCGTGCACGTGGTGATCGCCGAGGACTCGGTGTTGCTGCGGGCGGGCATCCAGCGGTTGCTGGCGGACGAGAACATCGAGGTGGTGGCCGCCGTCGAGGACGGCGACGGGCTGCTGATCGCGGTCAGCGAACACCGGCCGGACCTCGCGATCGTGGACGTCCGGATGCCGCCGACGTTCACCGACGAGGGGCTGCGCGCGGCGCTGGCCGCCCGGGAGCAACTGCCCGGGCTGCCGGTGCTGGTGCTGTCCCAGTACGTGGAGGAGCGCTATGCGGTCGAGTTGCTGGCCGGGGGCGCGGGCGGCGTCGGATACCTGCTCAAGGAGCGGGTGGCCGATGTCGCCGAGTTCGTCGACGCGGTGCACCGGGTGGCCGGTGGCGGCACGTGCATCGACCAGGAGGTGATCGCGCAGCTCATGGCCCGCGGTCGGCGCAATCCCATCGACGTGCTCACCCCACGGGAGCGCGAGGTGCTCGGTCTGATGGCTCAGGGACTGTCCAATGTGGCCATCGCGAAGTCCCTGACCGTCTCCGACGGCGCGGTGGAGAAGCACGTGGGAAACATCTTCAGCAAGCTGGGCCTGGAACCGGACCCCGAGGAGCACCGCCGCGTGCGGGCGGTGCTCACCTTCCTCGAAAAAGGCTAGCCTCCGGCAGTGCAATGGACTTGCCTCGCTGTGCACATGGTTTGGAGTTGCTTTGGCACATTCGGTCACCATGGGGTTCTGGTTCCAAGGTGACAGAGCGGAGAATGTGTTGAGAATTCCGATCAGGACCGGGCTCGGAATCACGGCGGCGTTGGCGGTGACGTTCGCGCTGGTTTCTCCCGCCAATGCGGCCGAACCGGCCAGTAGGTACAACGGGCCCATGGCCGATGACGGTGAAGGTGTGGCCTACGAATGCGTCCGGCCACGCAACCCCAACGCCCCCATCGAAATGTGGGCGCTGGACGGCTCCGACACGACCTTCCGGTTCAACGGGGTCACCTGGGGCGGCACGAAGCCGTGCGACGACGGTGAGCTGCGGATCAGCAAGTTCCCACCGGTGCGGATCAACGGCAGCCTCATGTACCTGCAGCGCGGTTACAAGGGTTCGACGGCGCAGGATCCCGAAGCCGTCCGGCATGGCCACGTGCGAGCCGACGACCTCAGCCAGGCGGGCCTGGCGAAGCTGCGCCGGCCGGTCTCACCCGGAGCCCGAAACGGCCGGCCGTGCGCCCGCACCAAGAACGTCGCGTATTTCAACAATCCGGGACCGATCCCGGAGAACTTCCAGTACAAGCCGAAGGAAGACTCCTCGGACTGGGACAACTACGGCGATCCAGCCCAGGTCGACGGCGAATACCACCCTCCGGGGCTGCACTACAACTATCTGTTGTGGAGTTGGCCGACCGACGCGCAGAACACGGCCAAGAAGAATCCCGGTGGCGGCCAGATCCGAGCGGTCATCAAGAAGAACGACCGAATCCGGCTCTGCGATGTCGCGCCGATCATCAGCCCGGCATACAAGGAGGGCAAGACAGAGGTAATCGGCTACGTCCGGGGCATGTACGGCCGGGCCCGCAGCAACTCCGGCCAGTCCGTCGAGGGTTGGTTCGTCCATTCCTGGCGCCCGGCCGACAGTAGCCGGTGGACCGAGCTGGTTTCCCGAACCCCGGTGCCGTAGCGCGTCCGGCCAACCCTGAGCCCGGCAACTCGCGAGTTGCCGGGCTCAGGCCGTGCGGGCTAGGCGGCCCTGACCTCCGCGGCCGCCGGCTCCAGGGCCAGGTCGAGCACCTCGTTCACGTCGCTGACCAGGTGCACGGTGAGCGCCGCGCGAACCGACTCGGGGACGTCGTCGAGGTCCGGCTCGTTGCGGGCCGGCAGCAGCACCGTGGTGAGCCCCGCCCGGTGGGCGGCCAAAAGCTTCTGCTTGACCCCGCCGATCGGCAGCACCCGCCCGGTCAGCGACACCTCACCGGTCATCGCCACGTCCGAGCGCACCGGGCGGCCGGACAGCAGGGATGCCAGCGCCGTGGTCATGGTGATGCCGGCACTCGGCCCGTCCTTGGGCACCGCACCGGCCGGCACGTGGATGTGCACGCCCCGTTCGGCCAGCTCGCCGACCGGCAGGTCCAGCGGGCCGCCCCGGGACCGCAGGTAGGACAGCGCGATCTGGGCCGACTCCTTCATCACCTCGCCGAGCTGGCCGGTGAGCGTGACGCCGGTGCCGCCGGTGGCCGCGGCGGCCAGGGACGCCTCCACGAACAGCACGTCGCCGCCGGCGCCGGTCACCGCGAGGCCGGTCGCCACGCCGGGGACGGCGGTGCGCTCGGCCGACTCCGGCGTGTGCTTCGGCTGCCCGAGGTAGCCGCGCAGGGTCCCGGCCGCGATCGCCACCGGCAGGTCCGCCTCGCCCACCGCCAACCGGGCCGCGACCTTGCGCAGGATCCGGGCGATCGAGCGCTCCAGCTGCCGGACCCCGGCCTCCCGGGTGTACTCGCCGGCGATCAGCCGCAGCGCGTCCTCGCCGATGGACACCTCGTCCGCGGTCAGGCCGGCCCGGTCGAGCTGGCGGGGCAGCAGGTGGTCGGCCGCGATGGTGACCTTCTCGTCCTCGGTGTAGCCGTCCAGCGTGACCAGCTCCATCCGGTCCAGCAGCGGCCCCGGGATCGACTCGACCACGTTGGCCGTGGCCAGGAACACCACGTCGGACAGGTCCAGCTCGACCTCCAGGTAGTGGTCCCGGAAGGTGTGGTTCTGCGCCGGGTCGAGCACCTCGAGCAGGGCCGCGGTCGGGTCGCCCCGGTAGTCCGCGCCGACCTTGTCGATCTCGTCCAGCAGCACCACCGGGTTCATCGAGCCGGCCTCGGCGATGGCCCGCACGATCCGGCCGGGCAGCGCGCCCACGTAGGTGCGCCGGTGGCCGCGGATCTCCGCCTCGTCCCGCACGCCGCCGAGCGCCACGCGGACGAACTTGCGGCCCATGGCGCGCGCCACCGACTCGCCGAGCGAGGTCTTGCCGACCCCGGGCGGACCGGCGAGCGCCAGCACGGCGCCGCTGCGCCGGCCCTGGACGACACCCAGTCCACGCTCCGTTCGCCGCTTGCGCACGGCCAGGTACTCGATGATCCGGTCCTTGACATCGGCCAGTCCGGCGTGGTCGGCGTCCAGGATCTCCCGCGCGCCGCGAACGTCGTAGGCGTCCTCGGTCCGGGTGTTCCAGGGCAGCTCCAGCACGGTGTCCAGCCAGGTGCGGATCCAGCCGACCTCCGGCGACTGCTCGGAGGTGCGCTCCAGCTTGTCCACTTCGGACAATGCGGCGTCCCGCACCTTCTCCGGCAGGTCGGCGGCCTCCACCCGCTCCCGGTAGTCCTGCTCCTCCGAGGCCGGCTTGCCGTCCAGCTCGGACAGCTCCTTGCGGATCGCCTTGAGCTGCGCCCGCAGCAGGAACTCGCGCTGCTGGCGCTCCATGCCCTCGGCGACGTCCTTGCGGATGGTCTCGGCGACGTCCAGCTCGGCCAGGTGCTCGCGACCCCATTCCAGCAGCTTCTCCAGCCGGGTGGTCACGTCCGGGGTCTCCAGGAGCCACAGCCGCTGGGTGTCGGTGAGGTAGGCGGCATAGCCGGCCATGTCGGCCAGCGTGCCCGGGTCGTCGACCTGGGCCACGGTGTCCACGACCTGCCACAGCCCGCGTTGCTGCAGGATCGTGGTGACCAGGCTCTTGTACTCGCGGGCCAGCTCCCGGCCGCGCTCGTCGACCGCCGGCTCGTCGATCACCTCGACCTCGACCCAGAGCGCGGCGCCTGGGCCGGTGGTGCCGGCGCCGATGCGCACCCGGGCGCTGCCCCGCACCACGGCGGCCAGCTCACCGCCGGGCAGCCGGCCGACCTGCTCGATCACGCCGAGCGCGCCCATCCGGGCGTACTTGCCGTCCAGCCGGGGCACCAGCACCACCCGGGGCTTGTCCCCTTCGGCCGCGGCCTGGGCGGCCTCGACGGCCGCGCGGACGTCCGCGGTGTCCGGCCCGGCCAGCTTGATCGGCACGACCATGCCCGGCAGCAGGACGGTGTCGTCCAGCGGCAGCACGGGCAGTGCCAGGGCCTCTGCCATGTTCCCTCCAAGGTTGAGTCTTCTTCACTCAACCTGGGCGGAGGTGATGTT
>NZ_DASTBH010000169.1:0-8249 GCF_035712165.1 Actinophytocola sp.
CGGCCGTCGTGCGCGGTTCCCGGGTAGCCGAGGGCCAGCACCGGAGTGCCGACCGGTGCCGGGTCGTCCCGGATCGCCATGGCGGGCAGGCGATCGCGGGGCACCTTGAGCACGGCGACGTCCCCGCCGGCCGGCGTCACCAGGTTGGCCACCGTGGCCGGGGCGAGGTCGTCGCCGAGCCGCACCTGGATCTCCCGGTCCACCAGGCTGTCCGGCGTCGCGCCCTCGGTGACGCCGTGATCGGCGAAGGCCTGCTTGGCCTTCACCGGATCGCCCACCCGCCCGGCCTTGGCCAGTTCCTCGATGGCCGCGTCGAACAGCACTCCGCCGCCGCCGTCGGCTCCGGTGTGGACACAGTGGCTGGCGGTCGCCACGTACCCGTCCGGGTTGATCACCGCGCCGCCGCAGGACGCCGTCCGGTCGTAACCGGTCGTGCCGCCGAACACCTCACCGGTCCGCCGGTCGCGCACCCAGCCGTGCCACCGCACCTCGACCGACACCAGCGCCGGCCGGGCAACGGCGAACGCCACCTCCTGCGGCTCGGACGGCGCGGCGGCGGCGGGCGCCTGCAGGGCCAGGAACGCGCCGGCGCACAGCGCCGCGAGCCGGCCGGTCATCCGTACGCCCCGGCGACGCGGGTAAAGGTTCCCCGGTACCCGGTCGACCCGGTCTCGGTGAACTGGTTGCCCTGACAGGTGTACGGGTCGTCCTCGTTGAGCGTCGGGTTCGGCCCGTCCGGTGCGGTGGTGGACAACAGCCCGCGATGGTCGTAAAAGGACCAGAAGACCGTGGAGCCGGTACGGGCCGGGTAGGTGATCACCCGGTCGGTGGCGTGCCAGGTGAACTCGGCGACGCCGGTGCCGACCAGGCGGAGTTGGTTGCCCCGGAACGTACCGGAGTACGTCAGACCGTCCAGCCGCTCGGTGGCGGTACCGTCCGGGCGGAACTCCAGGATTCGTCCACTGGCGACAAGCGGGATCGGCGGCTGGTCGGTGTAGAACTTGTTCATGATGACTTCGTCGGTGGACCGCCACGTCCCGATCAGACAGAGCGGCGGCCCGGCAGCGCGGGTGGCGGTGACCGGCCGGGTGGTCGGGGAGAGCCGGGTGGCGGCGACGGCGACGGCGGCGTCCGCGCGCTCGGGCCGCTCGTCGGTCAGCACGGTCACGGTCAGCGCGATGGCCACCAGCAGCGCGCACACGGCGACGGCGAACAGCGTCCCGGTCGCGGTTTTCCCCACCGGGTCATGCTATTGGCTGCGGCCCGGGTGCCGGGGCGGAAGTTTCCCAACAGAGGGGGTTCTGTGATGACCGGTCCAACGGTGCTCGTCCGCCGCGACGGTGCGATCGGCGAGATCGTGCTCAACCGGCCGGACAAGCTCAACGCGTTGAGCCTGGAGCTGGTTCGGGACCTGGCGGCCGCGGTCGAGGAGCTGGCCGGCGATCCGGACCTGCGGGTGGTGGTGGTCCGCGGCGCCGGCCGGGCGTTCTGCGCCGGGCTGGACCTGGACATGGTCGGCGAGCAGGGCATGCCGCCGGACTTCTTCCCCGTTCAGGAGCGGGCTTTCACCGCGCTGGAGCGGCTGCCGGCGATCGTCATCGCCCAGATCCACGGGCACTGCCTCGGCGGCGGCCTGCAACTGGCGCTGGCCTGCGACATCCGGATCGCCCGGGCGGACGCCCGGCTCGGCCTGCCGGCCGCGCTGGAGGGGTTGGTGCCGGGGGCAGCGCCCTGGCGGCTGCCGCGGTTCGTCGGTATGGGCCGGGCGATGCGCCTGGCCGTGCTCGGCACGCCGGTGGACGCGCGGGAGGCGCTGGACATCGGCCTGGTCGACCACCTGCTGCCGGACGAGGACTTCGCCGCTCTGGCAACGGAGCTGGCGCAGCGGTACGCCGGCGTGCCGGCCCGGGCCGCCGCCGGGGTCAAGGAACTGGTGCGGTCGGCGTTCGACGTCACCTTCGACGACTCCTACCGGCGGACCCGGGAGATCATCGCCGAGTGCGAGCGGTCGGCCGATGCGCGTGCGGCCAAAGAGCTATGGGCCGCCCGCCGGTCGGAGCAGTGATCTAGATTTGGGTATGCGTGCGCGAGTGGCCCTGCTGACCCTGCTGACCGTTGCGGCGACCGGGTGTGACTCGGGGGCCGGGTCCGGGTCGGGCGAGCCGCCCGAGGTGGCTTTCACCAAGATCGACCTACCGGCCGGGGCGGAGCCCGTCCTGCTGTCCACCGCGAAGGACGTTCTGCTGGTCGGGGTGCGCCGGGAGGGGGCGCCGGTGGTGCCCGGACTGCTGCGCCGGGGCGCGGACGGCACGCTTGCCGAGATCCCGCTGACCCCGGGCAGCCCCTACGGAAAGCTGGCGCGCTGGTATTCGATCGTCTCCGACGGCGACCGCGTCGTCGCGATCGGGGGCGAGCGGGGCGGCGCGCACGCCAACGTCCGGTGGAGTGCGTGGACCGGTTCGCTGGCCGGGCTCACCGAGCAGCCGCAGGGGTTCAGTGTGTTCGGCGGGCAGGGCGCGGGTGAGTTGGCCGACGCGGTGCTCACGCCGGCCGGGCCGGTGCTGGTCGGCTCGTGGGAAAACGCCACGCGGGGCGGTCTGGACCTCGCGGTCTGGACCAATTCCGGCCCCGACTGGGTCCGGCAGAGCTCGGCCGGCACCGCGCTGGAGAGCACACCAGACAAGCTGGGCCTGCCCATCGCCGCGACCGCGCTCGAGCCGGGTGTCCTGGTCGCCGGTTGGCAGCTGATCGGCGGTAACCAGGTCCCCGCGGTGTGGCGCTCGGCGTCCGGTGCCACCGGCTGGACCACCACGGCGCTGCCCGACTCCGGCCGGACCGGCGCGGCGATGGCGGTCCGCTGCTGGGGTTCGGCCTGTGCCGTCGCCGGCCGGGTCGACGACAAGCTGGCACTGTGGCGGTATTCCGGCGATGCCTGGACCCGGCTGCCCGATGTGCCGCCGGTTCCGGTCGGCGACAAGGACCATCTGGTGGCCCCGGTCGAGATCGACGGCCAGACGAGCCAGGTCTACGCCGACGGCGACACCGTGCGGATCGCCCGCACGGACGGCCGAACCTGGACCGTCCGCACCGCCGCCGGCCCCACCGGTGCGGTCACCGCCGCCATCACCGCCGGCGACGCCCTCTACCTAGTCGCCGGCCAGACCCTGTGGCGCGCCGACCTCGCCGCGCTGCGCTGACAACCCCGCGAGTCCCCAGTTCGGGACCGGCGAGTTCCCATTTCGAAAGCCATGTATGCCAACAGCGGCGGGCGGCGCCTGCGGCGCCGCCGCGCCGTGCCGAAGGCGCGCTGGCGCGGGTGCCGTTCCGGGCGCCAGCACGCGAGTCGTCAGATGTGCTGCCAGGCTTCGGTGAGGACGGTGCGGAGGATCTGTTCCATCTCGGCGAAGTGGGTCTCGTCGCAGATGAGCGGCGGGGCGAGTTGGACGACCGGATCGCCGCGGTCGTCGGCGCGGCAGTAGAGGCCGGCGTCGAACAGGGCGCGGGACAGGAAGCCGCGCAGCAGGCGTTCGGACTCCTCGACGTTGAAGGACGCCCGGGTGGCCTTGTCCTTGACCAACTCGATGCCGAAGAAGTAGCCGTCCCCCCGGACGTCGCCGACGATGGGGAGGTCGCGGAGGCGGTCCAGATAGGACCGGAACAGGCCGGTGTTGGCGCGGACGTGACCGTTGAGGTCCTCGCGCTCGAACAGGTCGAGGTTGGCCAGGGCGACGGCGGCGCCCACGGGATGGCCGCCGAAGGTGATGCCGTGCACGAAGCAGGTCCGGCCGGACAGGAACGGCTCGGCCAGCCGGTCCGACGCGATCATGGCGCCGAGCGGGACGTAGCCGCTGGTGAGGCCCTTGGCGCAGGTGATGATGTCGGGCACGTAGCCGTACCGGTCGGCGCCGAAGTACTCGCCCAGCCGGCCGAACGCGCAGATCACCTCGTCGGACACCAGCAGCACGTCGTAGCGGTCGCAGATCTCCCGCACCCGCTGGAAGTAACCGGGCGGCGGGGGAAGACAGCCGCCGGCGTTCTGCACGGGTTCGAGGTAGACGGCGGCGACGGTGTCCGGCCCCTCGGCCTCGATCGCCTCGGCGATCCGGTCGGCCGCCCAGGCGCCGAACACCTCCGGGGATGCGTCGGCGCCGGCCGGAGCGCGGTAGTAGTTGGTGTTCGGCACCCGGATCGTGGACGGCACCAGCGGCTCGAAATCCTGTTTGAGCAACGGGATCCCGGTGATCGACAGCGCGCCCATGGTGGTGCCGTGGTAGGCGATGGACCGGGAGATCACCTTGTGCTTCAACGGTTTTCCGGTCAGCCGGAAGTACGCCCGGGCCAGCTTCCAGGCGCTCTCCACGGCTTCCGACCCGCCCGCGGTGAAGAAGATCCGGTTCAGGTCGCCGGGCGCCAGGCCGGCCAGCCGCTCGGCCAGCTCGATCGCGGTCGGGTGCGCGTAGGACCAGATCGGGAAGTAGGCAAGCTCCGCGGCCTGCTTGGCCGCGGCCTCGGCCAACTCGGTGCGGCCGTGCCCGGCCTGCACCACGAACAGGCCGGAAAGGCCGTCCAGGTAGCGTTTTCCGTCCATGTCGTACACGTACGGGCCTTCGCCCCGGACGATCACCGGCACCGGATGCTCGGCATAGCTGGCCAGCCGGGTGAAGTGCATCCAGAGGTGGTCGCGGGCGGCGTCCTGCAGGTTCATCGGGTACCCCATGAGTAGGTCTGTTTGGCGAGCTTGAGGTAGACGAAGGTCTCGGTCGACCGCACGCCGGGGATCGACCGGATCGTGTCGTTGAGCAGCCGCAGCAGGTGCTCGTCGTCGGTGCACACCAACTCGACCAGCAGGTCGTAGCCGCCCGCGCAGATCACCACGTAGTCGATCTCGTCGATCCCCGCGAGCGCGTCGGCCACCGGCCGGATGTCGCCCTCGACCTTGACCCCGACCATGACCTGCCGGGCGAAGCCGAGCCGGAGCGGATCGGTGACCGCGACGATCTGCATCACGCCGGAGTCCAGCAGCCGCCCCACCCGCTGGCGCACCGCGGCCTCGGACAGCCCGACCACGGCGGCCAGCGTGGCATAGGAGGCGCGGCCGTCCTGTTGCAGCCGCTCGATGATCCGTTTGTTGACGTCGTCAAGGACTGGCTCGGTCATGCTCGGGTCCCGCCCCCTCGGGTTCCATCGTGCCGCCCCGGAAATAGGCCGGCGACACGATGTTGTAGATGATCATGAGCACGATGCCGAGCAGGATCGACCCGATGCCGTAGACGAAGGCGCCGCCGACGCCGAGCAGCGTGGTGTCGCCCGACTCCGGGTCGAGCAGGTCGATCGCGGTCTTGACGAACGCCGCGAACAGCAGCAGCGCGCCGAGCAGCGGCATGATCACCTTCTGCAGCGCGGCCCGGAACCCGGCGCGCAGCTGCCGGCGGTACCGCCAGGCCGAGGCGAGCCCGGTCAGCCCGTAGTAGAACGCGATCATCAGGCCGATCGACAGGATCAGGTCGGACAGGCCGGCCTCGGACAGCGCGTAGAGCCCGGCGAAGAACGCGACCGACACGATGCCCATCGCCCAGGTGGACAGCGTCGGGGTCTGGTTGCGCGGGTGCACCTTGCCGAACGAGCGCGGCAGCGCCTTGTACGCCGCCATGGCCAGGGTGGTCCGCGCGGTCGGCAGGATCGTGGTCTGGGTGGACGCCGCGGCCGAGGTCAACACGGCGATGATCAGCAGCTTGCCGCCCCAGCTGCCGAGCACGCTCTGGCCGATGACGGCGAACACGTCGTTCTCGTTCTCCGGGTTGGCCAGGCCGATGCCCTCCTCGCCGACTCCCGCGTAGGCCTGCGTGGCGATCGTGATGATCAGGTAGGTGGCCAGCAGGACGAGCGTGGAGATCACCGCCGCCCGGCCGGGGTTCACCGACGGCTCGGTGGTCTCCTCGTTCGCCGCGACGGCCGAGTCCCAGCCCCAGTAGATGAACACCGCGAGCAGGAACCCGGCGGATAACGCGCTGAACGACAGCGTGAACGGGTTGAACCAGTCCCAGGAGATCTTGATCGCCTGCTCGCCCGCCGACCCGGCGTACACCTTCACCAGCGCGACCACCGAGAAGATCGCCAGGATCAGCAGTTCCGCGCCGAGCAGCAGGTACTGGGTGCGGGCGGACAGTTCGATGCCGCGCCAGGCGATCCAGGTCATCAGCAGGATCCAGGCCGAACCGGCGAGGATCAGCGCGAGCTTGTTCGCGGCCAGGTCGTGCAAGCCGAACAGCTGGAAGGTGTAGCTGGCCGCGATCTGCGCCAGCGACGCCATCACGATGATGTCCGCGACCACGATCACCCAGCCGACCAGCCACCCCGTGCGCCGGCCGAGGGTGCGGGCGACCCAGGTGAAGCTGGTGCCGCAGTCCGGCGACTCGTTGTTGAGCGACTTGTAGGCGTAGGAGACGAACAGCATCGGCAGGAACGCGAGCAGCATGATGATCGGCCCGCGGTCGCCGACCTCCTGGGCGATCCCGCCGAGCGTGGCCGCCGCGCTGTAGCCGGGCGCGGTGGACGCCACAGCGATCACAATGCTGGACAACAGGCCGATCGCGCCGAGTTTGAGACCTTTGCCCGCGACGCCGGGCGAACCGGGCGTCGTCTCGGGAGCGGTGGTTGTCATCGATGCCGTCCTCGATCCATGGACCCCGGGAGAACCCTGGCTGCGTTTATCGCACGACTTCGGGCTGTTGACAAGGGTTTCCGTCGCAGTAGCCTGCTTGGATCGCGGTTTCAGTCGTTGACGTGGAGTCTGCGGATGCGGGTGCTCCTGGTGGGCGCGGGTGCGGTCGGAGCGGCCGCGGCCCGGATCGCGTGCGGTCGCGACTTCTTCTCCCGGTTGGTGGTGGCCGACCGGGATCTCGACCGGGCCCGGCGCGCGGTCGACGCCACCGGGGACGTCCGATTATCGGCGGCCGGGCTGGACGCCTCGTCGGCCGCCGAGGTCGCCGGCCTGTGCCGACAACAGCGGATCACCCATGTGCTCAACGCGGTCGACCCCCGGTTCGTGATGCCGGTCTTCGAGGGGGCGTTCGCGGCCGGCGCGGACTATCTGGATCTCGCGATGTCGCTGTCGGCGGCGCATCCGGAGCGGCCGTACCAGGAGTGCGGGGTGAAACTGGGGGACGCGCAGTTCGCCGCCGCCGACGCCTGGGCTTCCGCCGGGCGCCTGGCGCTGGTCGGGATGGGGGTGGAGCCGGGCCTGTCCGACGTGTTCGCCCGGTACGCCAGTGATCACCTGTTCTCGGCGATCGACGAGATCGGGGTGCGGGACGGGTCGAACCTGGTGGTGGACGGGTTCGACTTCGCGCCGTCGTTCTCGATCTGGACCACGATCGAGGAGTGCCTGAACCCGCCGGTGATCTGGGAGGCGGACCGGGGCTGGTTCACCACCCCGCCGTTCTCCGAGCCGGAGGTGTTCGAGTTTCCCGCCGGCATCGGTCCGGTGGAGTGCGTCAACGTCGAGCACGAAGAGGTGCTGTTGATCCCCCGGTGGATCAAGGCCGCCCGGGTGACGTTCAAGTACGGCCTGGGCGCGGACTTCGTCGAGGTGTTGCGCACGCTGCACAAGCTTGGTCTGGACGCGACGAGTCCCGTTCAGGTCAACGGCGTGCGGGTGGCCCCCCGCGACGTGGTCGCCGCTGTCCTGCCCGACCCGGCCAGCCTCGGCGACCGCATGCGCGGCTGCACTTGCGCCGGCACCTACGTGACGGGCACCGCCCCCGACGGGAACCCTCGCGCGGTCTACCTCTACCACGCCGTGGACAACGCCTGGACCATGCGCGAGTACGGCGCCCAGGCCGTGGCGTGGCAGACCGCCGTCAACCCGGTGGTAGCCCTGGAACTCCTGGCCACGGGCGCCTGGACGGGTGCCGGTGTCCTTGGCCCCGAAGCCTTCGACCCGGTCCCGTTCCTGGACCTACTCAACACCCATGGTCCGCAGTGGACATTGGAGGAGCGTTGACCCGCCCAGCGCGCACGGCTCGTACCAGCGCCGGCAAGTCGCCGTGCAGCGCAGGTCCGGTCGCGTTCTTGGAGTCGCGCACGTGATCAAGGGTGTTGTTCAACTCCACGCAGTTGGGATTGTTCTCACTGCGCCGAGCCTTGCGCCATTTCGTCGTCATAGGACCGCTCCGTTCCCCTGATCAGGTCCGAGATGAGATGGCCGGACAGGTCCGGCCGCAGTGAGACTGCCTTGATCTTGTCAATCG
>NZ_DASTBH010000170.1:0-29151 GCF_035712165.1 Actinophytocola sp.
TGCTCGATGCCCTTGCGCAGCAGCGGCTCGCCGCCGGTGAACCGCACCTCGGTGATGCCCAGCCTGGTCACCGCGATGTCCAGCAGCCGCAGCAGTTCGGCGTTGCTGAGCAGGTCCGGGCCGGCCAGCCAGTCCAGGCCCTCGGCCGGCATGCAGTAGGTGCAGCGCAGGTTGCACCGGTCGGTGAGCGACACCCGCAGGTCCGTCGCCACCCGGCCGAACGAGTCGACCAGGTGCGGCGTGTCCGGCCGGGTCGAGCCGTCCGGCCCGCCCGCCCGGCCGCGCACCGTGGGCAGACCGAGATCAACCGCTGTCACCCTGTCGAGCGTAGTCGTGTGTCGGGACCGGTCACCCGCTATTATGTCTTCATAACCAAATTTCTTAGTAGACGAGGAGTGGGTCGGATGACCAGCCCCGCCGACGCCCCGACGCAGCAGGTTCCGCAGGACGTGCTGGAGCGGTTCGGCCGGATCGGACGCGAGATGTCCACCATGACGGTGCTGTTCCACTCCCGCGTCGCCGAGCAGATGGGCCTGTCCGGCACCGACCACAAATGCCTCGAACTGGTCATCCGGGCGCCCGCCCCGCTCACCGCCGGCCAGATCGCCCAGCAGTCCGGCCTGTCCACCGGCGCGGTGACCGGCGTGATCGACCGGCTGGAGCGGCGCGGTTTCGTGCACCGGGTGCGTGACCCGCACGACCGCCGCAAGGTTCTGGTCGAGTCGTCGGGGTTCGACGAGTCGCGGTACCAGCATCTGTTCTCGGATATGGTCAAGTTGACGGAGCGGGTGCTGGCCAGGTTCACGCCCGAGGAGCGCGAGGTGCTCGAGCGGTACAACCGGGCGATGGTCGAGGAGTACACCCGGCTGCTCGACGAGAGGTGACCACCTGATCATGGCGGAACCGCGATCCGGCTGGACCTACCTGATGGACATGGACGGGGTGCTGGTGCATGAGGAGCACCTCATTCCGGGCGCGGACAAGCTGGTCGCCGAACTGGCCGAGCAGGGCACCCCGTTCCTGGTGCTGACCAACAACTCGATCTACACGCCGCGCGACCTGCGGGCCCGGCTGCACCGCACCGGGCTGGACGTGCCGGAGGCGTCCATCTGGACCTCCGCCCTGGCCACCGCCCGGTTCCTGGACTCCCAGCGCCCCAACGGTTCGGCGTTCGTGATCGGCGAGGCCGGGCTGACCACCGCGCTGCACGAGATCGGCTACGTGCTGACCGACCGCGACCCGGACTACGTGGTGCTCGGCGAAACCCGCACGTACAGCTTCACCGCGATCACCACGGCGATCCGGCTGGTGGCGCTGGGCGCCCGGTTCATCGCCACGAACCCGGACGCGACCGGACCGAGCCTGGCCGGTCCGCTGCCCGCCACCGGTGCGGTCGCCGCGCTGATCGAACGGGCCACCGGGCACGCGCCGTACTTCGTCGGCAAGCCCAACCCCCTGATGATGCGCTCGGCGCTGAACGCGCTCGGCGCGCACTCCGAGAACACGCTGATGATCGGCGACCGGATGGACACCGACGTCCGGTCCGGTCTGGAGGCGGGCCTGCGCACCATCCTGGTGCTGACCGGAATCTCCAACCGGGACACCGCCGAACGCTTCCCCTACCGGCCCAGCCGGATCATCGAGTCGGTCGCCGAACTCGTCGGCCACACCGACGAACCCTTTCCCAAGCACTAGGTAAGGCACGCGCTGCCCGGCCGCCTGGCTTATCGTCTGCACTGTGTCCGACGATGAGGTGCCCATACCGATCCATGTGGTCGGTGACGTGCACGGGCACCGCGCTGAGCTGGCGACCGCGCTGACCGGCGCCGGCTTCCTCGACGAGGACGGCCGGTGGTCGGCCGGTACCGCACGGTTGTGGTTCCTCGGCGACTTCGTCGACCGCGGCCCGGACGGGATCGGCACCATCGATCTGGTGATGGCGCTGGAGGAGCAGGCCCGCGAGGCCGGCGGGCAGGTCGCCACCCTCCTCGGCAACCACGAGATCCTGTTGCTGGGCATGCGGTTGTTCGGCGAGACCGAGGTGCCGTCCGGGCTCGGGCCGCGCAGCTTCGCCCGGAGCTGGGCGCTCAACGGCGGCCAGCAGACCGACCAGGACGGCCTGACCGACGCCCACGTCGAGTGGCTGACCGAACAACCGGTCCTGGCGCTGGTCGACGACCACCTGCTGATGCACTCCGACACCCTCGAGTACCTGTCCTGGGGCGACACCATCGACGAGATCAACGCCGCGGTCCGCGACGTGCTCGAGTCGGACGACATCGTGGCCTGGTGGGAGGTCTGGCGGCGGATGACCGCCCGGCACGCCTTCCGGGGCACCTACGGCGAGGAGATCGTCGACAAGCTGCTGTCCGTGCTGGGCGGCCACCAGGTCGTGCACGGCCACAGCGTGATCGCCGACCAGCTCGGCATCCTCCCGTCCCTGGTCGACGGCCCCCTGCTGTACGCGGGCGGCAAGGCCCTCGGCGTCGACGGCGGCGTCTTCGTCGGCGGCCCGTGCCTCGTCGTCCCGCTCCCCTTCACACCCGGGGAAAACTAGCCGCGGTTGCGGAGCAGGCGGCGGGGGGCGGTGGTGACGCCGCGGTAGATCGAGACGCCGCACAGGACGCCGAGGGCGATGCCGAGGATTCCGGCGATGGGCTGGACGAGGTCGCCGACGCTGGCGGAGGCCGGGTTGCTGACCATCTCGGTGACGCTGATCAGGCCGATCGCGCCGGGGACCAGCAGCCAGAACGCGGGCAGGAAGGTCACCTGGGACGGGGGGCCGTTGGGCAAGGCGGCCACCGCCAGCGCCACCGGGGTCATCACCAGGGCGCCGACGAAGCCGCTGGCCTCCGAACCGACCAGTTCCTCGCCGATCAGCTGGCCGACCCAGGCCACCAGCAGCACCAGCAGCAGCCAGGGCAGCGCGCCCCGGGGCGCCGAGCGGAAGACGCTCACCGCGACGCCGAACAGGATCACCCCGAGCCACGGCGCCCACCAGCCGAGCATGTTGGCCTGCGCGTCGCCGACCAGGTCCGGCCGGGGCAGGCCGACGATCTCCACCCCGGCCACGATGCCGAACGCCAGCAGCACCATCTGCAGTGAGCCGAACACCATCCGGCTGGCCCCGGCGACCATCTCGCCGGAGGCCAGCTCGACGGTCGCGGTGGTGAGCACCCCGCCGGGCAGGAACGTGACCAGCGGCGCGATCAGGGTGCGCAGGCTCGGGTCGGCGATGCCGCGCTTGACCGCCTCGAAGGTGAGCGCGGACACCAGGATGGCGCAGATGATCGGCGCGAGCACGGACAGCGTGTGCCGCCCGTGCGAGAACACCACGATCACCCCGACCAGCACGCCGAAGATCGCGGCGACCGCGACGTCCAGCGGGGTCGGTTGCAGGATCAGGCACAGCCCGACCGTCATCACCATGTACCCGATCACGGTGACCAGCCGGTTGTAGCGGGGCTTCATGGTGCGGATCCGGTGCAGGTCCAGCAACCCCTGCACCAGATCGGCGTCGCCGCGCTCGGCCTTCTCGAGGATCACGTAGAGCGCCGAGATCTGGTCCAGCCGCAACGCCCCGGTCAGCTGCGGGATCGCCTCGATCGTGGCCCGCTCCTCGGCGCCGAGCGAGACGATCAGCGTGGTGGGCAGCACCACCACCCGGGCGCCGGGAGCGCCGTTGTGCTCGGCGATCCGGGTCAGCCGCTCCTGCACCTCGCTGACCGCGGTGCCGGCCAGGGTGAGCGCGCGGCCGGCCTCGAGCAGGAAGGCGTGCAGCCGCCCGGCCGCGGCGGCGTCCAGTGGGCTCATGCGCCGGCGTCCTCGTCGTGGTCGGGCGGCGGGACGCCCGGGCTCACCGCTGTTCCGGCACCGCGGCGGCGCTCGCCCGGTCCCGGGTGGTCGTCGCGTAGCGGCGCAGGAACAGGGCTTCGGCCAGCGCGGTGCGTTCGATCTCGGTCGGGTCCACGCTCTCGTTGGGCGCGTGGATCAGGCACTTCGGTTCCTCGACACCGAACAGCATGATCTCCGCGTCCGGGTAGGTGTTGGCGAAGACGTTGCACAGCGGGATGGAGCCGCCCTGGCCCTCGGTGGTCATCGCGTGGCCGCAGGCCTCTTCCATGGACGCCTTCATCGCGTCGTACGCCGGGCCGCGCAGCGAGCCGACGAACGGGTCGCCGACCGAGACCCGCTCGATCTCGCAGCGCAGGCCCCACGGCACCCGGGCGCGCAGGTGCTCGACCAGCGCGTCCTGGGCCTGTAGTCCGGTGATGCCGGGCGGTACCCGCACGCTGACCCGGGCGGCGGTGCCGGCCTGCACGGCCGCGCTCGACCCGATCACCGGCGGGATGTCGATGCCGAGCACGGTCGCCGTCGGCCGGGCCCACAGCAGGTCCGCCACCGAGCCGTCGCCGACCAGTTCGACGCCGTCGAGCACGTTGGCGTCCCGGCGGAACTGCTCGGCCGGGTAGTCCACCCCGGGCCAGGTCTGGTTGGCGTCCAGGCCGTCGATGGTGGTGTTGCCGCGCTCGTCGTGCAGCGAGTCCAGCATCTTGATCAGGCCGAGCACCGGGTCCGGCGTCGGGCCGCCGAACATGCCCGAGTGCATCGCGCTGGACAGCGCGGCCAGCCGCACGTCGACGCTGGTCATGCCGCGCAGCGTGGTGGTCAGCGTGGGGATGCCGACCGCGAAGTTCCCGGTGTCCACCACCAGGATCGCGTCCGCGCGCAGCAGGTCGGCGTTGGGCGGCACGAACTCCTCGAGGCCGCCGGTGCCCTGCTCCTCGGAGCCCTCGCTGAGGAACTTGATGGTGCACGGGAACTCGCCGTACTCCGCCCGCAGCGCGCGCAGCGCGGTGAGGTGCATGACGATGTTGCCCTTGCAGTCGGCCGCGCCCCGGCCGTACCAGCGGCCGTCCCGCTCGGTCAGCTGCCAGATCGGTGAGATCCAGTGCGTTTCACCGAGCGGGGGTTGCACGTCGTAGTGGCTGTACAGCAGCACGGTCGGCGTGCCCGGCGGACCGGGCACGTGACCGTGCACGCACTTGCTGCCATCCGGCGTCCGCGCCGCGGTGGCGTCGGAGAACCCGAGCTCGACCAGCTTCTCGACCAGCCACTGCGCGGCCTTCTCGCACTCCTCCGGCGGCTCGAGCTGCGCGTCGGCTACGGACCGGAACGCGACCAGCTCGGTCAGGTCGGTGCGGGCCTGTTCCATCAGCGAGGCGACGGTGCCGCGCAGGGATGCGACCGGCATTGCGGTTCCCCTCTCAGCCCTCGGCGTCGTTGTCGAACACGTAGTCCCGGACGCTGTCCTGGAAGCCCTCGACCTTGTCCGGGCAGTAGACCTCGAGGATCACCGTCTCGCCGCGCACGACGTTCACCTTGGCCCGGACCGGGCGCATGCCGACGTAGGACGCCCCGTTGACCAGCTGGGAGTCCAGGATCGCCTTCTGCAGCGCGCCGCCCGGGTCCTCGCACACCGCGCCGCCGTCGGTGCCGAGCACCGAGGTGATGGTCTCGATGTTCGTCGGCGCCGAGAGGCCCTCCTCCTTCAGCGCGGCGATCAGCTCGTTCGCCTTCGCCTGGGCCGCCTCGTTGTTCTCGTGGAACCGGTAGAGGATCAGGCCGGTGACGATCAGGCCGAGGATCACGACGATGATCACCCAGCGGTGCGGTGACCGCCAGTCGCTCTCGGTGGCCTGCTGGTTCAGGTCCGGCTGTGCCGGTTGCTGCTGCGGCTGGGGTTGCTCCGGGGTCGTCATGACGCCACCTCCGCGGGCTCGGGCTCGGCCTGCCAACTGGGTCTGCGCAGCCAGATCAGCAGCAGCGCCGGCAGCAGGCCGATCAGCACGATGCCGGTGATGATGATCAACGCATAGGTGCCGGCGTCACCGTCGCCGAACTGAGAGGGCGGGATGAAGCCGATCGCGAACGCCGCGATCGAGGCCAGGAAGCCGACGGCGCACATCAGGCCGAGCGCCGGCACCTTGTAGCCGCGCGGGTGGTCGGGCTGGGAGCGCCGCAGCCGGACCGCCGCGACGAACATCAGCAGGTACACCACCAGGTAGACCTGGGTGGTCATCACCGACAGGATCCAGTACACGCTGGACACGTCCGGGATGAACGCGTACATCAGGCCGATCACCGTGGTGAGCGCGCCCTGGACGACCAGGATGTTGACCTGGATGCCCTGCTTGTTCACCTTCTGGAAGAACGGCGGCAGGTAGCCGTACCGCTTGCCGATCAGCAGCAGGCCCTTGGACGGTCCGGCGAGCCAGCCGAGCATGCCGCCGACCGAGGCGCAGACCAGCGCGATCGCCACGATCGGCACCAGGAACGCCACGCCGAAGTGGCCGAAGAACTCGCTGAACGCCTGCATCACTCCGGCGGTGAGGCTCAGCGTGTCGGCCGGCACCACCCAGGAGATGGCCAGCGCGGGCAGGATGAAGATCAGCAGCACCAGGCCCATGGCCAGGAACATCGCCTTCGGGAACTCCTTGGCCGGGTTCCGCAGCTCGCCGACGTGCACCGCGTTCATCTCCATCCCCGAGTAGGAGAGGAAGTTGTTCACGATCAGCACCAGGCTGGCGATGCCGGTCCAGGCCGGGATCAACGCGTCGCCGGTCATCGGCGCCGCGGACGCGTTGCCCTGGAGCAGGTAGACGACGCCCATGATCACCAAAAGCGCGCCCGGGATCAGGGTGCCGATCACCAGGCCGCTGGAGGCGAGCTTGGCGACCTCCTTCATGCCCTTCGCGGAGACGAACACCCCGGCCCAGTAGACGATCACGATGATCATTCCGGTCCACACCCCGCTGGTGGCCAGGTCCGGGTTGATCACGTAGGCCAGGGTGCTGGCGACATAGGCCAGCAGCGTGGGGTAGTAGAAGATCGTCATGGCGAACTGGCACCACACGGCCAGCAGGCCCCAGCCCTTGCCCACGCCCTCCGAGACCCACCGGTAGACGCCGCCGGACCAGCCCGACGCCAGTTCGGCCGACACCAGCGCGGTCGGCAGCAGGAACACGATGCCCGGCACCACGTAGAGGAACACGCAGGCCAGGCCGTAGACGGCCATGGTGGGCGCCGAGCGCAGGCTCGCGACCGACCCGGTGGTCAGGAACGCCAGGGCCAGCCAGGAGATCCACTGCTGTCTCGGGACGCCGGCCAGGCCAGGGGCTTTGGCGCGGGGCAGAGGTTGGCCCGCGGACACGTCACTCATGTCGTATCCCTCCGCTTCGGACACGAGCGCAGGCTCGAGTCGACGGTCGAGGTGAGGACCGCGGGGGTGATCATGCGTGGCCCCCGCGTGGCGGTACGTCACCCGCTGCGGGTGGAGTCTCCGGCGCGGGAAACCGGGCGGCCCGGCGGTCGCGAGGGTGGACGCCTGCGCCGGCCGGCGGTCGGTGTCACCCCGGCCGGGTGAGGTAGCTCCGGCGGCTTCCCGCGCACACTCGCACGATGGGACCGGACAAGGCTGGGGTCGGCGTCCCGGACGCCGGTGTCAAGGCCGGCGCCGGAGTGCTCGCGGCGACCTGTATCTCGACGTTGATCGTCAACGCGAACACCTCGGCCGTGAGCATCCTGCTACCCGCGATCAGCGAGGACGTCGGCGCGTCGACCAGCACCCTGCAATGGGCGGTGACCGGTTACTCCCTGGTCGGCGCCGCGGTGATCGTCACCAGCGGGGTGCTCGGCGACATTGCCGGCCGGCGCAAGGTCTTCATCGGCGGGCTGGTGCTGTTCATCGCCTCCTGCGCGCTGATCGCGCTGTCCACCGGTGCGGCCGGCGTGATCGTCGGCCGGCTGATCCAGGGCGCGGCCGGGTCCACGCTGCTGGCCTGCGGCCTGAGCCTGCTGTCGGTGGCCTCCAGCGGCGCGGCCGAGCTCAAGGCGGTGTCGCTGTGGGGAGCCGCGTCGGCGGTCGGCGCCGCCATCGGGCCGCTGATCGGCGGCGCGCTGGTGGACAGCACCGGCTGGCAGGGCCTGTTCTGGATCGACGCCGGGATCGCCGTGCTGTGCATCCCGTTGACGCTGCTCACCGTGGCCGAGTCCCGCGACCCGAACCGGCCGCGATCGATCGACCTCGCCGGGACGGTGCTGGTCGCCGTGACCCTGGCCCCACTCGTGCTCGGACTGTCCAAGGGGCCGGAGTGGGGTTGGACGTCGCTGGCCACGCTGGGCTGCCTGGCCGTGTCGGTCGCCGCCGGGTACGGCTTCTTCGCCGTCGAGGGCCGGGTGAAGGTGCCGCTGGTCAACCTGGCTCTGCTGCGCAACCGGGTGCTGGTCGCCTCGACCATCGTGATCCTGATCGTGGCCGGCGGGATCAACGGCCTGATGTTCGTGCTCAGCCTGTACTTCCAGGACCCGGACGGCCTGGGCATGAGCCCGCTGCAGGCCGGGGCCGCGACGCTGCCCGCGGTGGCCGGCCTGGTCCTGGTCGCGCCGTTCGTCAGCCGGCTGGCCGTGAAGATCGGCTCGCGGGCCGTGATCGGGCTGGGGTTCATCGTGACCACCGTCGGGTTCCTGGCGATGCTGTTCGTCTCCGGGTCATGGGCGTACGGGGCGTTCGTGCTGCCGCTGATCGCCATCGCGGTCGGCATGGGCTTCTCCAACGGCTGCGCGTCGTCGGCGGCCACGGTCTCGGTGCCGGAGTCCGAGGTGGGCGCCGCGTCCGGGATCTCCAACATGGCCCGCTACGTCGGCGCCGCCCTGTTCGTCGCCGCGGCGTCGACGATCTACAGCACCGCCGCCGCGTCGACGGAGGGCGCCCGCGACGAGGCACTCGCCGGCGGTGTGGCCAAGGCCTCGCTGCTGATGATGCTGCCGTGCGTGCTGGGTCTCGTGGTCGCGGCGCTGTACCGCCGGCACCGGCTCCACTCGGCGCGCGCGGTCGACCAGGCGACCGCGGCGGCCGGCGTGGTGCACACCGTGCCCCGGATCGGGGCCGCGGCCCGTTGACTCCGCGTCGCCGGTGGGCGTGAAATGCAGGGATGACGACCGTTCCCAGCTATGTGTCCGGCACCTCCGACCTGCCGCTGCTCGGTACCACGATCGGCGACGACTTCGACCGCACGGTTGCCGCGCACGGCGGGCGGACCGCGCTGGTGGAGCGGGCCAGCGGGCGCCGGTGGTCCTATGCGGAACTGGCCGCCGAGGTCGACGCGGTGGCGCTGGGCCTGCGGTCCCTCGGCGTCGAGAAGGGGGACCGGGTCGGGATCTGGGCGCCCAACTGTGCCGAGTGGACGTTCGTCCAGTACGCGACCGCGAAGCTGGGCGCGATCCTGGTCAACATCAACCCGGCGTACCGGGTGCACGAACTGGAGTACGTGCTCAACCAGGCCGGCATCCGCACCCTGGTGGCCGCGTCGAGCTTCAAGACCTCCGACTACGCCGCCATGATCGAGCAGGTCCGGCCGAACTGCGCGGCGCTGCGCGACGTGCTGCTGATCGGCCGGCCGGAGTGGGACGAGCTGGTGGCGGCCGGGCGGGCGGCGGATGCCGCGGTGCTGGCCGAAATCCAGGCCGGCCTGTCCGCCGACGACCCGATCAACATCCAGTACACCTCGGGCACCACCGGCTTCCCCAAGGGCGCCACCCTGTCCCACCACAACATCCTCAACAACGGCTACTTCGTCGGGGAGCTGTGCGGCTACACCGAGTACGACAAGGTGTGCATCCCGGTGCCGTTCTACCACTGCTTCGGGATGGTGATGGGCAACCTGGCGGCCACCAGCCACGGCGCCTGCATGGTGATCCCGGCGCCGGCGTTCGACCCGAAGGCGACCCTGGAGGCGGTGGCGGCCGAGGGCTGCACCTCGCTGTACGGGGTGCCGACGATGTTCATCGCGGAGCTGGCCGACCCGAGCTTCGACGAGCACGACCTGTCCAGCCTGCGCACCGGGATCATGGCCGGCTCGCCGTGCCCGGTCGAGGTCATGAAGCAGGTGATCGAGCGGATGGGGATGACCGAGGTGACCATCTGCTACGGCATGACGGAGACCTCGCCGGTGTCCACCCAGACCCGGGCCGACGACTCGATCGACCGCCGGGTGTCCACAGTGGGCCGGGTGCACCCGCATCTCGAGGTGAAGATCATCGACCCGGAGACCGGTCTGACCGTGCCGCGCGGCACGCCCGGCGAGTTCTGCACCCGGGGCTACTCGGTGATGCTGGGCTACTGGGAACAGCCGGACAAGACCGCTGAGGCGATCGACGCGGCGCGCTGGATGCACACCGGCGACCTGGCGATCATGGACGACGAGGGATACCTCAACATCACCGGGCGGATCAAGGACATGGTGATCCGCGGCGGGGAGAACATCTATCCCCGGGAGATCGAGGAGTTCCTCTACACGCACCCGGATGTGCTGGACGCTCAGGTGATCGGCGTGCCGGACGAGCGCTACGGCGAGGAGCTGATGGCCTGGGTGCGGATGCGGGAGGGTGCCGAAGCACTGACCGCGGAGGCACTACGTGAGTTCTGCACCGGCCGGCTCGCGCACTACAAGATCCCACGGTACGTTCACGTCGTCGAGGAGTTCCCGATGACCGTCACCGGCAAGATCCGCAAGGTCGAGATGCGTGCCGTATCCATTGAGCTGCTCGGTCTGCGGGGCGCGGCCGCGGCAAAACACGCGTGATTGCGGTATCGAACTTCGCCATAGCGACCCACGTGGCATAGGCTAGGGGCCGCGCGCCCTGGGTACGCCTGAAGGGCGCGTTCGTTGTGTGGACGACAGGAAACGGTGAGGGCTGTGCCGACCGGCAAGGTCAAGTGGTACGACTCGGAGAAGGGCTTCGGGTTCGTCACCCAGGATGGTGGGGAGGACGTCTACGTCCGGTCCTCCGCGCTGCCCCCGGGTATTCCGGGGCTCAAGGCAGGCCAGCGGATCGAGTTCGGCGTGGCGGACGGGCGGCGCGGACCGCAGGCGTTGTCCGTGCGGCTGCTGGACCCGCCGCCGTCGGTCGCCGAAGCCCGTCGCCGTCCGGCCGAGGAACTGCACGGCCTGGTCGAGGACATGCTCAAGCTGCTGGAGGCCAAGGTCCAGCCGGACCTGCGGCGCGGCAAGTACCCGGACCGCAAGACCTCCAAGCTGGTCGCCGACGTGGTCCGCGCCGTGGCCCGCGAGCTCGACCCGTAGGCCGCTACTCGGAATCCACCTGCAGCGACCACACCGCCCGAGCCCGCAACTGGATGTCGCCGGGGGCGGCGGATTCCTGTTTGGCTCCGGCCTGTTTCACCTCGACGGTCTGCAGCTGGTCGCCCGCGCCCGGTAGCGCGACGGTGTAGCTGCTGCTCTGGTCGGGCACGAACGTGGCGATGGTCTGCGGGTCCTTCTGTTCGCCGCCTGCGGTTCGGTACTGCACCACCACCGACCACGGCGACGCGGCCACGTCCGGCGGCACCGTGACCGTGACCGGGTTGCCCGGCGGTACCCGCATCCGGGCCAGCGCCGCGTTGTCCCGGTCGCACTTGGTCACCATCACGTCGCAGTGCAGGAACGGGCGCGCGGTCACCGAGCTGCCCTGCACCGAAAAGCTGACCTCGGGCAGGGCCGGCGGCGGCGGGTCGGAGCAGCCGGCGAGCAGCACGGCGAACCCGGCCAGCGGGACGATTCGGTGCATGGCACCGAGGTTACGGGTGCTGCCCGGTGGGCCCGCTCTGCGGTTCCGGCTGCGGGTGCGCGTGCGGGTCCGGGTGCGGCGCCGAGTCGGTCCGGCGCGGGCGCACCGGCCGGTTGCCGCCCATACCCGGGATGAGCGTGCCGCCCCGCCGGGTCGCGACGGTCTGCGCCAGGCCGGCGCTGAGCAGGATGGTCACCACCAGGAAGCCCACCCACCAGATCGGCGGCAGCAGCAGGCCGACCGCGCCGCCGAGCACCCAGGTGAGCTGGAGCACGGTCTCCGAGCGGCCGAACGCCGAGGCCCGGGACTCCTCCGGCAGGTCGTCCTGCACCACGGCGTCCAGGCTGATCTTGGCCAGCGCGCTCGCGGTCGCGCCGACCAGCCCGACCAGCGCGGCGGTGCCGATCCCGGGAGCGATCGTGGCCACCAGCGTCGTCACGACCAACCCGGCCACGCAGCCGATCACCACCGTCTCCGGGTGGCCCAGCTGGATCCGCGCGCCGATCGCGTTGCCGGCGAAGCTGCCGACGCCGGCCGCGCCCGCGATCAGCCCGAGCAGCGCGAGTTGGGTGAACGCGGCGCCCTCGTGCTGGGCCCGCACGGCGAAGGCCGCGAACATCATCAGGAAGCCGGTGAGCACCCGGATCGTGGCGTTGCCGGCCAGGGCCACCACCACGTTGCGACCCATGGGTTGGCGCCGGGGTTTGTCCGGATGCGCCGAGATCGACGCCGGCACCTCGCCCTCGGTGACCTCCACCCAGGCCGGGATGCGCAGCGCCTGCGCCGCGCCGGCCAGGCAGATGAGCACGGTGAACCACAGTGCGCCGGGCGAGCCGAACAGGTTCGCGAACCCGGCCGCGATGCCGCCGGCCACCGTGCCGGCGATCAGCCCGAACACGGTCAACCGGGCGTTGGTCTTGGCCAGGGTGATCTCCGGCGGCAGCACCCGGGGCGTGACCGCGGCCTTGAGCACCGTGAACGACTTGGACAGCACCATCTTGCCCAGCGCGCCCGGATAGAGCAGCCAGCTGTCGAAGTGCGTGGCCATCATCAGGCACATCAGTGCCTGCCCCAGCGCGGCCAGGCACATGGCGAGCCTTCTGCCGCGCTGGATCCGGTCCAGCATCGGGCCGATCACCGGGGCGATCAGCGCGAACGGCGCCACGGTGATCACCAGGTACAGCAGCACCTTGGTCTTGCTGGAGTCGGTGCTGGTGGGGGAGAAGAACAGCACGTTGGCCAGGCCGACGGCCATGGCGGCGTCGCTGGCGTAGTTGAGCATCGTGGCGTAGGTCAGCGCGGTCAGCCCGGACTCGTGGGCGCCGTCGGCCCGGGTGGCCCGGCGGAACGCCTGTACGGCGCGCCCGGACAGCTCGCGGCTGCGCAGCGCCGCCACCCGGGTGACGGTGAGCTTCTTCGGGTACGCCTGCGGTCCGGCGGCGGGGGAGCCGGGGGCCCCGGGGCCGGGTGGTGGCGGCGGGCCGCCGGCCGGGCGGTAGGCCGGGTCGATGTCGCCGTAGGTCTCGATCCGGCCCGCGTCCGGCAACTCCTCCGGCGGCAGCCGGCGGGTCGGGGGCCGCTGGGGCGGCGCCGGCGGCGGGCGGTGCTGGACCGGCGGCGGTGGCTGGCGCTGCGGCGCGTACGGCGGGTTGCGCCGCACCGGCTGGGTGCGCCGCAGATCCTCGGCCGGCGGGGGCGGCGGGACGGCAGGCGCGGTCGGCTCCTGCCAGCGCTGGTCGCCGTCAGTCCAACTTCTCCGCTTTCGCCCCACGTGTTCCATCCTGCCGTACCGGCTGGCCGGCACGCAGGCATGGCGGCATGCACGTTCAGGGGACGAACTTCACCCGGAACATCTTGGGCCAGTACTTGCCGGTCACCAGGAACTCGTCGGTGCCGGGGATCGCGGCGATGCCGTTGAGCACGTCCGCGCTGCCGCGCTCCTCCTCGGTCAGCAGGTTGGCCAGGTCCACCTCGGCGGTGACCTGGCCGGTGGCCGGGTCGATCCGGACGATCTCGTCGGTCTTCCAGACGTTGGCGAACACCGCGCCCTGGGCGCATTCCAGCTCGTTGAGCTGCGTGACCGGTTGGCCGTTCGAGGTGACCCGCACCTCCCCGAGCGGCTGGAACGTCTGCGGGTCCCGGAACGTCAGCCGGTCCGAGCCGTCGCTCATCACCAGCCGGTTGGCCGACCTGTCCAGGCAGATCCCCCAGCCCTCGCCCGGATAGTCCACCCGGCGGCGCTCGGCCAGGGTGGCCCGGTCCCGTTCGATGGCCACCCCGTTCTGCCAGGTGATCTGCCAGATCGACGGGCCGGCCACGGTGATCCCCTCGCCGAACAGGTCGGCGGGTAGCGCGGTCTGCTGCCGCACCGCGCCGGTGACCGGGTCCAGCGCCCGCATGCTGGACCTGCCCTTGAGCCCGGTGCCCTCGTAGAGGGTGCCGTCGGCGATCTCCAGGCCCTGCGTGAAGGCCTTCGTATCGTGCGGTATCTCGCCGAGCACCTCGGCGCGCAGTCGCTGCGGTTCGCCGGCCGGCGCGGTCGGTGCGGGGGCCGGCGCGGCGGTGCCGCAACCGGCCAGCAACGCCGCGCACACCACCAGAACGCGGACCAGGGTCGTCATACCCACGGTGCCATGTTGCACAATCAAGGGTGATGAACTCCACGCCAGTACCCCCCGCGGTGCCCACCGATCTCTCGGATCCGCTGTCGGCGCAGCTCGCCGAGGCGGTGGACCTGGCCCGCGCGGCCGCCGAGGAGGGTGCGGCCGACCATGAGGTCGGCGCGTACGCCGGGTGTCACGTCGAGGACGGTGGCGCGGTCACCCATCTCTTCGAGACGGAAAAACCCGGTTACCGCGGCTGGCGCTGGGCGGCGACCGTGGCCTCGGCCGGGTCCGGCGAGGACGTCACGATCAGCGAGGTCGTGCTGCTGCCCGGGCCGGACGCCCTGGTGGCGCCGGACTGGGTGCCGTGGCAGCAGCGGGTCCAGGCCGGTGATCTCGGCGTCGGCGACCTGATGCCCACCGCGCCGGACGACCCCCGGCTGGTGCCCGCCTACCTGCACTCGGACGATCCGGCGGTCGAGGAGACCGCGATGGAGGTCGGCCTGGGCCGGGTCCGGGTGATGTCCCGGCCGGCGCGGCTGGACGCGGCGCAGCGCTGGCAGGCCGGCGAGTTCGGGCCCCGCTCGGACATGGCCCGCGGCGCCCCCGGTCACTGCGGCACCTGCGGGTTCTACCTGCCGCTGGACGGTTCGCTGCGCGCGGCGTTCGGCGTGTGCGGCAACGAGATCGCGCCTGCCGACGGGCACCTGGTGCACGCCGAGTACGGCTGCGGCGCGCACTCCGAGGCCGACGTCGAGCAGGTCTCCCCGGTCCTGGTGGCCGACCTGATCTACGACGACAACGCGTTGCTCGACCTCGACCTGGTCGAGCGCCCTGAGCCGCCCGCGCAGGCGCCCGAGACGGCCGGCACCGCGCCCGCGGAGTGAACGGCGACCCGTTCGGCACGGCGGAGCTGCGTGCGTCGGTGCTCGCCGGCTGGCGAAGTTCGCCGACCCGGTTCCGGGAGGACGCCAACGCCGAGGAAGATCTGCGGCTCGGCGCCTACCGCGACCGGCTGCTGGTGGAGCTGGCCCAGAACGCCGCGGACGCCGCGCTCGCCACCGGCCGGCCCGGCACCCTCCGACTGTCCCTCGTGGACGATGAGCTGCGCGCGGCGAACACCGGTGCGCCGCTGGACACCCCCGGGGTGGCCGCGCTCGCGTCGCTGCGTGCCTCGGCCAAACGCGGCGGCGTCGGCCGGTTCGGGGTGGGGTTCGCGGCTGTGCTCGCGGTCACCGACGCGCCCCGGGTGGTGTCCACCTCGGGCGGCGTGGCGTTCTCGGCCGCCCGGACCGCGGGGGAGATCGCGCCGTCGCCGGAGTTGTCCGGACGGGCGGCGCAGCGCGGCGGGCAGGTGCCGGTGTTGCGGCTGGCCTGGCCGGTCGACCCGGACGAGCCCGGTCCGCCGGCCGGCTTCGACACCGAGGTCCGGCTGCCGTTGCGGGCTGGGATCTCCGGGTCCGCGCTGCTCGACACGTTCGCCGGACAGGCCGAGGACCTGCTGCTGTCGCTGCCCGGCCTGGACCGGATCGAGATCGGCGACGCGGTCTGGTCGCGCACCGGATCCGACGCGCTGACCGAGCTGCACGGGCCCGCCGGGGTCAGCCGGTGGCACCTTCGCCGCCGGTCCGGGGAACTGCCGGGGGACCTGCTCGCCCGGGTCGGCGCGGAGGCTCAGGATCGTCCACAGTGGACGATCTGCTGGGCGGTGCCGGTCGGCCCGGACGGCGCGCCCCGGCCGCTGGAGTCCGATGTGCTGCACGCGCCGACACCGACCGACGAGCGGCTGTCCCTGCCGGCCAGGCTGATCGCCACCCTGCCGATCGAGCCGTCGCGCCGCCGGCTGCTGCCCGGGCCGGCCGCGGATGCCGTGCTGGTCGAGGCCGCCCGGGAGTATCCGGAACTGGTCGCCGGGTTCGAGCCGCCGCTGCGCACCGCGCTGGTGCCGCGCGCCGAGTTCCCGCTGTCCGAAGTGGACGACCGGCTGCGTGAGCTGGTGCTGGCCGGGCTGCGCACCGCGCGCTGGCTGCCGGCCGCCGGGCGGGACGACACGGCGGACGGCGAACCGGCGCCGGACCTCGCCCCGGCCCGGGCGACGGTGCTGGACCTGCCCGGCGAGGCGCTGGCGGACCTGCTCGCCGGCGTGCTGCCCGACGTGGCACACGGCGCGCTCGGCGGCCCCGAGCACGCCGCCGCGCTGACCGCGCTCGGGGTGTCCCGGCTGCGGGTGGCCGGCGTGGTCGAGGCGGTCACCGGTATCGACCGCCCGCCGGCCTGGTGGCACCGGCTGTACGCGGCGCTGGCGCCGCTGGCCGAGGTGGACTCGACCGTGCGCGACGAGCTCACCGCGCTGCCGGTCCCGCTGCTCGACGGGCGCACGCTACCCGGGCCGGCCGGCGTCCTGCTGGTCGACTACCAACTCGACCTCGAGGTGGATCTCGGCGGGCTGCGCATCGTGCACCCGCAGGCCGCGCATCCGCTGCTGGAGCGGCTCGGCGCCCGGCGCGGTGAGCCGGAGGACCTGCTCGACTCGGACCCGGTGCAGGACGCGGTGGAACGCAGCCTCGACGACGCCGAGTCCGGTGTGGACGTCTCCGGGCTGGTGGACGTGGTGCTGCGGCTGGTGTCCGAGGTCGGGATCCGGCCCGGCGAGCATCTGTGGCTGGGTGCGCTGGCGCTGCCGGACCAGGCCGGCGACTGGCGGCGGGCCGACGAGCTGGCGTTGCCCTCCTCGGCGTTTCTCGAACTGCTGGTGCCCGACTCCCCGCTGGGTGTGCTGGCCGACCGGGTGGCCAAGGCGTGGCCGCCCGCGGTGCTGACCGCGGTCGGGGTGCTGGGCTCGTTCGCGGTGCTGGACGACGACGAGGCGACCGGACCGGACCATGACCTCGACGGGGAGCGGGAGTGGTGGGACGGGCTGCCCGAGCCGCCGGACCGGGTGCTCGCGGTGCGCGACCTCGACCTGGTCGCCGACGAGGCGTGGCCGGCGGCGTTGCGGCTGCTGGCCGCCGAGCCGGACACCCTGGCGGCGCTGCGCCTGCCGGGCGGCTACACGTCCTGGTGGATCGCGCGCAACGCGGTGCTCGGCGGCGCCCCGCCCCGGGACTGGCGGCTGCCCGAGGCCGATGGGCTAACCGGTCTCTACGACCCGGTTCCGGACCTCGGGCTCGGCGCGGACCTGCTGACCGCGGTCGGCGTCCTGGACCGCCTGGAGGCCGCGGCGCCCGCGGACCTGCTCGCCCGCCTGGCCGACCCGGCCCGGGCGGTCGCGCCCGGCGTGGTTCTCCGCGCGCACGCCGAACTGGCCGGCGCCGACCCGGCCGAGGTGGATCCGCCGGACCGGGTGCGGACCCTGTCCGGGCGGGTCGCCGCCGCCGAGGACTGCGTGGTCCTGGACGCGCCCTGGCTGCTCGGCGTCCTGCCGCCGGACCGGGTCGTCTCGGCCGGCGAGGACTTCGCCCTCGCCCCCGCCCTCGCCGAGGTGCTCGACCTTCCGGTGGCCAGCGCCGAGGTCCCGCCAACAGTGGACACCGAAGGCGACTGGGTGGCCTGGTCCGACCTGGGCGCCGTGGTCGCCATGTGCGACCTGCTCGACATTCCGGTGCCCTCCGGCGGCCCGATCGTGCACGACACCCTCACCGTCGCCGGCACCCGCGTCCCCTGGTGGATCGACGCCCAGAACGTCCTGCACGCCGAAGACTCCGCCGAAGCCCTGGCCCGCGCCCTGGCCTGGACCACGGACACCTGGCCCGACCGGCACACCCTCACGGCCCTCATCGACGACCCCGCCCCGCACACCTACCTCACCTGACGGGCGGGTCAGTTGCCGATGAGCTGGGCGCCCTTGGCGCCGCGGCGGGAGGCGGAGCGCTGCCACCACATGACGAGCATGCCGATGAAGCCGAGGAACGTGCCGGCAAGGGCGGTCCAGAGCCAGATGGGCGGGCCGACGTCGAACGCGTAGCGCAGGATCGCGAGCACCAGGGACACCAGCGCCCAGACCGCGGTGGCGGCGTAGATCAGCGGCGGCAGGGCCAGCAGGCGGTCCGGCAGCGGCGGCGGGGTGGCAAGTGACTTCTGTGTATCGGTTGGCGGTTGAGGTTCCATTTCGGACGCCACGTCAGGGAGGCTACCCCGCATGGCTACCCCTGCTGAGCCCGAGACCACCACAGAAAGCACCCAGGCCGCCGAGACCAGCCAGTCCCGTGGCGCGTTGGACCGGTTCTTCAAGATCAGCGAGCGCGGGTCGACCACCGGCCGGGAGATCCGGGGCGGGCTGGTCACCTTCGTCACGATGGCCTACATCGTGGTGCTCAACCCGTTGATCATCGGCAGCTTCTCGGCCGACGACACCAACGCGCACCGGGACGCGACCGGCGCCATTCTGCCGGTGGCCCAGGTGGCGGCGGTCACCGCGCTGGTGGCCGGTGTGATCACCATCCTGTTCGGACTGGTGGCCAACTATCCGTTCGCGCTGGCCACCGGCCTCGGCCTGAACGCCTTCGTCGCGGTGACCATCGCCCCGCAGATGACCTGGCCCGCGGCGATGGGCCTGATCGTGGTGAACGGCCTGATCGTGCTGGTGCTGGTGGTCACCGGCGTGCGCACGATGGTGTTCAACGCCGTGCCGCCCGCGCTGAAGTCGGCGATCGCGGTCGGCATCGGCCTGTTCATCGCGCTCATCGGCCTGGTGGACGCCGGGTTCGTGCGCCGGTTACCGGACGCGGCGAACACCACGGTGCCGGTCGGGCTGGGCATCAACGGGTCGATCGCCTCCTGGCCGACCCTGGTGTTCATCGTCGGGCTGGTGATCACCGGCGTGCTGGTGGCCCGCAGGGTCAAGGGCGCGATCCTGATCGGCGTGCTCGCCACGGCGGTGTTCGCCATCGTGCTGGAGGCGATCGTGCAGGCCGGCCCGTCGCGTGGCACCAACCCGAAGGGCTGGAGCCTGGGCTACCCGGCCGCCCCGGACAGCATCGCCGACGTGCCGGACCTGTCCCTGGTCGGCGACTTCAACTTCGACGCCTGGGCCCAGGTTCCGGTGATCACCGCGACGCTGCTGGTGTTCACCCTGGTGCTGACCGACTTCTTCGACACCATCGGCACGATGACGGGGCTGGGCAAGGAGGCCGACCTGCTCGACGAGGACGGCCAACTGCCCGGGGTCGGCAAGGCGCTGTTCGTCGACGGGTTGGGCGCGGTGGCCGGCGGTGCGGCGTCGTCCAGCTCCAACACGGTCTACATCGAGTCCGCCTCGGGTATCGCGGAGGGCGCGCGCACCGGCCTGGCCAACGTGGTGACCGGCGTGCTGTTCCTGGCGGCGATGTTCCTCACTCCGCTCTACCAGGTGATTCCGGTTGAGGCGGCGGCGCCCGCGCTGGTGATCGTCGGCGTGCTGATGATGGCCCAGGTCAAGGAGATCGACTTCAGCGACTTCACGGTGGCGTTGCCGGCGTTCCTGACCATCGTGGTGATGCCGTTCACCTACTCCATCGCCAACGGCCTCGGCGCCGGCTTCATCAGCTACGTGCTGCTGCGGGCGCTGACCGGCCGGGTGCGTGGCATCCACCCGCTGATGTGGATCATCGCGGCAGCCTTCGCCGTGTACTTCGCGATCGGCCCGATCCAGTCAGCTTTCAACTGATCCGCCTCTCCGGAATTTAGATGCGGTGGTTGCGTTCCGGCGGACGGTGCGGGTAGCGGGGTGATTGTGGCTGGGTGCCGTCACGGTCCCCTGAGGTTCCGTTGGTCGGACCAATGCTGGTCCGCCGTTCGGGTTTGGGATCCATGACCGAACTTCAGGGCGCGGGGAATTAGTGAGGTATGCTAACTATATGGCGGAGGAGGGCCACGAGCGTTCACTTGCCAGCCGACTGCGGCTGGCGGTGGTTCGGCTGTCCCGGCGGCTGCGCGCCCAGCGGACGGAGAGCTCGGTGACGCTCACCCAGCTCTCGGCCCTGGCCACGCTGAAGAAGTGCGGGCCGATGACGCCGGGCGAGCTGGCCGCCAAGGAGGTCGTGCAGCCACCCTCGATGACCAGGGTGATCGCGGCCCTCGAGGACAACGGCTACGTCTCCCGGCGCCCCCATCCCACCGACGGCCGGCAGTCCATCGTGGAGCTGACCGAGCTGGGGCTGAACTACGTGCTGGCCGACACCGCGGCCCGCGAGGCGTGGCTGGACAAGCGGCTGGCCGAGCTGACCGACGCCGAACGCGACACGCTCGCCGAGGCGGCGGAGATCATCGACAGGATGGCGGGGCAACAGGACTGATGGCTTTCGGATGGGTGACCCGGAACCGCGACGGCGGTGGCGGATCCGGGGTACCCGATCCTCGAGCCGAACTCCGAGACGCCTCAACTCCCACTCGACACCATCGCGGCATGTTCGGATCTTTGCGGGTGCGCAACTACCGGCTCTTCGCGTCCGGCCAGGTGGTGTCCAACATCGGCACCTGGATGCAGCGGATCGCGCAGGACTGGCTGGTGCTCACGCTCACCGGCAACGATCCGGTGGCGCTCGGCATCGCCGCCGCGCTGCAGTTCCTGCCGACGTTGTTCGTCACCCTCTGGGCCGGCGTGCTGGCCGACCGGATGGACAAGCGCAAGCTGCTGGTCTTCCTGCAGAGCGGGATGGCCGGCTGCGCGCTGGTGCTGGGGATCCTGGACGTCACCGGCCTGGTCCAGATCTGGCACGTGTACCTGCTCTGCTTCGCCCTTGGCGTGTTCACCGCGGCGGACATGCCGGTGCGCCAGTCGTTCGCGGCCGAGATGGTCGGGCGGGACCATCTGGCCAACGCGGTCGCGCTGAACTCGACGACGTTCAACCTGGCCCGGGTGGTCGGTCCGGCGCTGGCCGGCTTCATGATCATCTGGGTGGGCACCGGCTGGGTGTTCCTGGCCAACGCGGTCAGCACCGTCGCCGTGATCGCCCAGCTGCTCCGGATGAACCCGGCCGAGCTGCACCGGGGCGACCCGGTGCCACGCCGGCGCGGTCAGCTCCGCGAGGCGCTGCGGTACGTGCGCGGCCGGCCGGACGTGCTCAGCGTGCTGGTGCTGGTGTTCCTGGTGAGCACGTTCGCCTTCACCTTCTTCACCACGCTCGCGATCGCGGCCGCGACCGTGTTCCACCGGCAGGCGGACGCCTACGGGTTGCTGTCCACGCTGCTCGCGGTCGGCTCACTGACCGGGGCGCTGCTGGCCGCCCGGCGCAGTACCCGCGGCCGGCCCGCTCCGGGCCTGCTGGTCGGCTCAGCGGTGGCGTTCGGCGTGCTGGAGGTGGTCGCCGGCCTGATGCCCAGCTACCTGACCTTCGGGCTCGCGCTGATCCCGGTCGGCGTGGCCATGATGACGTTCATGACCACGGCGAACAGCATCGTGCAGCTGTCCGTGGTGCCGGAGATGCGGGGCCGGGTGATGGCGCTCTACATGCTGGTGTTCATCGGCGGGAACCCGGTCGGGGGGCCCATGGCCGGCTGGCTCGCCGCCGAGTTCGGCGGCAGGACGCCGTTCGTCGTCGGTGGGGTGATCGCGGCGGTGTCGGCGCTGGCCTGCGGGATCGTGCTGGCGAGGCGCCGGAGGGCCGCCGTTGATCAACCGGAAAAATCGGTCAAAAGGGAGTTGCCGGAAGTCGCTAAGTTAGGGTAGCCTAACAAGGTCGCTTCGTGGTGGGAGCGGCAGTCAGTTCGGGAACAGCAGGGCCTTGCCGCGGCAGGGCCCTGCGCCGTACTTCAGGGAATCACCGGCCAGGTGTGTACCGGATCGCCGGACTGCATCAGCTCCACGTACCGGCGCAGCATCGCGACCAGCGCGGCGTCCCGGTCCAGACCACGGCTTTCCAGCTGTGCCACGGTGTCGCGCTGCCAGGATGACCCGGTCTGGCGCACCAGGCAGCGCTCCTCGATCACGCCCAGGTAGCGCTCCCGGGTGGCGTCGGCCACCCCGCACTCCCGCAGTCCCTCGTGTGCCAGCGGCAGCAGGTGGCGCAGCACCAACTCGTCCGGCGCCAGCCAGCCGAGTTCCGGCCAGTACAACCGAGCGCCGAACGCGTGCCGGGCCCCGGCGTGCAGGTTCTCGTGCGCCGCCTCGAACGACATCTTCGTCCACACGGGACGGTCGGCGACCGCGAGCGCCCGCTGCGCGCCGTAGAAGAACGCCGCGTTGGCCACCAGGTCCAGCACGGTCGGACCGGCCGGCAGCACCCGGTTCTCCACCCGCAGGTGCGGCTCGCCCTCGTGCACGTCGTAGACCGGCCGGTTCCACCGCCAGATGGTTCCGTTGTGCAGCCTGAGTTCGGAAAGTTGCGGCGCACGCCCGGAGCTCAGCGCCTCGAACGGGTCCTCGTCGTCGATTTCGGGCAGCAGACCGGGAAAGTACCGGACGTTCTCCTCGAACAGGTCGAAGATCGAGGTGATCCACCGCTCGCCGAACCACACCCGGGGCCGCACCCCCTGGTTCTTCAGCTCCTCCGGCCGGGTGTCGGTGGACTGCAGGAACAACGGGATGCGGGTCTCGTGCCACAACGCCTTGCCCAGCAGGAACGGCGAGTTGGCCGCGATCGCCACCTGCACGCCGGCCAGGCACTGCGCGGCGTTCCAGTGCGCGGCGAACTGCTCCGGCGCCACCCGCAGGTGCAGCTGGGTCGACGTGCACGCCGACTCGGGCACGATCGAGTCGACCGCCTGACGCAACCGTTCGCCGCGCTGGCCGGGAATCGCGGTGCCCTCCATGTTGAGCACCATGTCCTCCCCGCGCGCGGCGAAGATCTGGTCGTTGAGCAGGGCGTAGCGCGGGCTGTCGGACAGCCAGCGCGGGTCGAAGTGCTTCTCGCGCAGGGTGGGCAGCATTCCGGTGAGCACGATGCTCGCCCCGGCGTCCCGGGCCTTCAGGTTGGCGTCGGCCAACGCCTCGGTCAGCTCCAGCTCCAGGTCGAACACCTGGTTGTCGCGCAGCGGCCGGGGCCGCACGTTGAACTCCAGATTGTGTTGCGCCAGCTCGATCGTGAACGCCGGGTCGTCGAGCTTCTCCAGCACCACGCTGTTCGCCATCGCCGGCTGGAGATTCTCGTCGACCAGGTTCAGCTCGATCTCCAGGCCCATGCTGGGTGGGGCATCGGTGAAACCGCCGCCGGACAACATCGTTGCCAGCGCGTCGAGGCAGCGCTGCACCTTTTCCCGGTAGCGCTGCCGGTCCCGATTGCGCAGCGACACGGCCGAGACGGTGCTTCCCATGCCGTCCTCCCTCTAATGGGGCCCGTCAGCAGACCACCCGGCTTGGTCTCCCGGGTCACCCACCGGACCCGCATCCAAAACCGCGCGGGAATGTCAACCGTGACACATGCCTGAACGATTTTTCTAGGGGCCAAAGAGGTGCACCGGGTTACCCGATGTGACGCCGGGTGGACACGGCGAATTACCCGGGGCAACGGTGACCGCCGATCGTGTGAAGTACCTCGCACCGGGCGGGCGTGGGACACTCTGCGTCGTGGCGCGGGTGATCGAGGTGACTGATCCGCAGGATCCGCGGTTGGCCGACTTCCGCGACCTGACCAGGGCCGACCGGCGTCCGGACCGGCCCGGCGGCAAGGGGCTGGTGATCGCCGAGGGCGTGGTCGTGGTGCGCCGCCTGCTCGCCTCGGCCTACCCGCCGCGCGCGTTGCTCGGCACCGCCCGGCGGATCGCCGAACTGGACGCCGAACTGGCCGATGTGGACGTTCCGGCCTACGTGACGACGGCCGAGGTGATGGCGACCGTGGTCGGTTTCCACCTCAACCGCGGGGTGCTCGCGGTCGCCGACCGGGCGCCGGCCCCGCCGCTCGACGCGCTGGTCGCCGGAGCGCGGCGGTTGGCCGTGCTGGAGGGCGTCGGCGACCACGAGAACCTGGGCGCGCTGTTCCGCAACGCCGCCGCGTTCGGTGTGGACGGGGTGCTGCTCGGGCCCGGCTGCGCCGACCCGCTCTACCGGCGCAGCGTGCGGGTTTCCATGGGGCACGTGCTCGCCGTGCCGTCCGCCCGCCTCGACCCCTGGCCCGGTGGGTTGAAATGGTTGCGGGACCAGGGTTTCCGGTTGTTCGCGCTGACCCCGGTCGGTGAGCTGGACCTCGCCGGGGCGCTGGCGGGAGCGCCGAAGGCCGCCGTGCTGCTCGGCTCGGAGGGGCCGGGGCTGACCGCCGAGGCGATCGCTGCTGCGGACGCCGCGGTGCGCATCCCGATGGCCGCCGGGGTCGACTCGCTCAACGTGGCCACCGCGGGCGCGGTCGCCTTCTACGCGCTCAGTACGGTGCGGGTGCCGTGATGACCGACGGAGGTGGCATGCAGCTGCGCGCGGTGGGCGAGCGGGCCGTGCTGGTGGGCGGGGACGACGAGGCCGAGGTCGACCCGGGCCGGCTCGCGCTGGCCGGCGACCTGTCCGAGGCACTGCACGAGTGGGCCCGGGTGGCCCAGGCGGTGCGGCGCAGCAACCCGGACGGCGGCGCGGCGGCCGGCGCGGTGGTGAACCGCCGCGGGATCCAGCTCGCCGCCCGGCTGGCCGCGTCGCTGGGCATGCCGGTCGGCTACGTCGACCCGCTCACCGGCGAGGTCTCGGTCGTGGAGCCGCCCGAGCCGCCGCGCCGGCCGCAGCCGCCGGCCCCGCCGGACGAGCCGGTGCCGTGGCCGACCGGGCTGACCGTCTCCGCGTTCGTGTTCATGGTGGTGTTCTACGCGGTGCTCACCCTGGCCATCACGCTGAACGCGACCCAGCCGCTGCTCGCGGTCGGCTCCACCGTGGTGATCACCGTGGGCCTGCTGCCGTCGGTCTGGCTGGTCCGGCGCACCCCGATCTGGCGCTGGGTGGCGCTCGGCGTCGCCGCCGCCATCGCCACCGGCTGGCTCGCCCTGCCGTTCGTCATCCTCTGACGGTCAGACCAGCGACTCCAGCCAGGTGCGGTGCAGGGTGGCGAACCGGCCACCGGCCCGGCCGTCGACCAGGTCGGCCGGCGCGCCGTCCTCGACGATGCGGCCGTCCTCGACCACCAGCACCCGGTCGGCGATCAGCACCGTGGACAGCCGGTGCGCGATGATCAGCGCGGTCCGGTCGGCCAGCACCGACTCCAGCGCCGCCTGCACCGCCCGCTCGGTCGGGATGTCCAGGCTGGAGGTCGCCTCGTCGAGCACCAGCACGTCCGGGTCGGCCAGGAACGCCCGGGCGAAGGCCACCAGCTGGCGCTGCCCGGCCGACAGCCGTCCGCCGCGCTTGCGCACGTCGGTGTCGTAGCCCTCGGGCAGTGCCTCGACGAACTCCGCCGCGCCGACCGCGCGGGCCGCCGCCTCGACCTCCGCCCGGGTGGCGTCCGGCCGGCCGAGGCCGATGTTGTCGGCGACCGACCCGGCGAACAGGAAGGCCTCCTGGGTCACCATGACGGCCGCGCCGCGCAGGTCCGCGTCGGCGATCCGGCGCAGGTCCACCCCGTCCAGCGCGACCGCGCCGGTGGTCGGGTCGTAGAACCGGGCGACCAGCTTGGCGATCGTGGACTTGCCCGCCCCGGTGGCGCCGACCAGCGCCACGGTCTGCCCGGCCGGCACGGTCAGGTCGAACTCGGGCAGCACCACCGGGGTGTCCGGGCCGTAGCGGAACGACACCCCGGTGAAGGAGATCGCCCGGCCGCCGCCGGACCGGGCCGGCAGCGCCACCGGGTCGGCCGGCTCGTTCACCTCGGGCGACTCCTCGAGCAGCCCGGAGATCTTCTCCAGCGAGGCGCTCGCCGAGGAGTAGGCGTTGGCGAACATGGCCATGTCGTCCAGCGGGTCGTAGAACCGCCGCAGGTACAGCGTGAACGCGGTGAGCACGCCCAGTTCCATGCCGCCGCCGATCACCCGGGCGGCGCCGATCGCGAGCACCAGCGCCAGGGACAGGTTGCCGACCATGCGCACGGTCATGGTGAACGTCGCGACCAGGCCGAACGCGCGCTGGTTGGCGTCCCGGAAGCCCTCGTTCAGCTCGCCCATGATCGACTCGTTGCGGTCCGCGCGGCGGAACGCCTGCACCGCGCGGATGCCGTTCATGGTCTCGACGAACTGAACGATGATCTTGGCGATGGCCGCGCTGGTGCCCCGGTAGGTGTGCTGCGAGCGCCGGTAGAACCACCGGGTGACCAGGATCAGCGGCAGGAACCCGACCAGCACCAGCAACGCCATCGGCAGGTCCAGCACCATCAGCATGATCCCGATGCCGACCACCGAGAGCAGCGCGCTGAGCATGCCCTCGATGCTCTCGTCGAGCATGTCCTTGATGGCGTCGATGTCGCTGGTCAGCCGGGAGATCACCTTGCCGGAGGTGTAGGACTCGTGGAACGACAGGGACAACCGCTGGGCGTGCACGAAGATTCGCTGGCGCAGTTCGATCAGCACGTCCTGGCCCAACCGCCCGGAGACGTTCAGGAACAGGTAGCGCAGCCCGGCCGAGCCCAGCGCCGCGGCCAGGTATCCGCCCACGCACCAGAGCAGCACCGTGGTGTCCCCGCCGAGCGCGGCCGGGATGCCGGCGTCGATCGCCGCCGCCACCATCAGCGGTCCGGCCAGGCTGGCCACGTTCTCGGTCACCACCAGCGCCAGTGCCAGCGCCACGCGGGCCAGGTGCGGCCGCAGCAGCGAGGCCAGCAACCGCCGGGACCGCGCCTGCAGCATCAACCCGGTCCGCCGGTCGACCTCGTCGACTTCCTCGGCGGCGACTCCCCGCCAGTCCGTGCTCATGCCATTACCTCATCGCGGTCTTCGTCCAATGTGGACAGAAGGGTTCGGTAGTCCTTGTTGTTGGCCAGCAGGTGCGAATGCGTGCCGATCGCGGTGATCACGCCGCCGTCGAGCAGGGCCACCCGGTCGGCCAGCTGGACCGTGCTCGGCCGGTGCGCGACCACCAGCGCGGTCACGTCGCGCAGCACGCTGCGCAGGGCGTGCTCCACCTCGGCCTCGGTGGCCACGTCCAGCGCGGACAGCGGGTCGTCCAGCACCAGCACCGCCGGCCTGCCGACCACCGCCCTGGCCAGCGCCAGTCGCTGGCGCTGACCCCCGGAAAGGGACAGGCCCTGTTCCCCGATCCGGGTGGCAAGGCCCCACGGCAGCGCCTCGACGAACTCCTCGGCCTTGGCGATCCGCAGCGCCGCACGCACGTCGGCCTCGGTCGTGCCGTCGGCGCCCATCGCCACGTTCTCCCGCACGCTGGCCGAGAACAGCACGGCGTCCTCGAACGCGGTGGCCACCACCGAGCGCAGGTCGGACAGCGCGAGCTTGCGCACGTCCACCCCGTCGATGGTGATCCGCCCGCCGGTGACGTCGGCCAGCCGGGGCACCAGTGCGGTCAGCGTGGTCTTGCCGCTGCCGGTCGGCCCGACCAGGGCGACCGTCTCACCCGGCCGGACGTCCAGCGTGATGCCGCGGAGCACCTCGGCGCCGCTGCCCGGATGTCTGAAGTGGACGTTGTCGAACCGCAGGTGCCCGCGCACCGGCGTGCTCAGTGGCCGCGGCCGGTCCGGGTCGGTGATCGTCACCGGGGCGTCGCGGACCTCCCAGTACCGCTGCGAGGCCGTGGCCGCCCGGTTCGTCTCGGCCAGCAGCCAGCCGATCGAGTCGGTCGGCCAGCGCAGGTAGGTCGCCACGGTGACCGCGGCCACCAGCGTGCCCACCGTCATGGTGCCGTTGGCGATGGCCAGCGTGCCGAACAGCAGGTGCCCGGCGATGCTCAGCTCGGGCAGCATGATGATCGCCGCCCAGAGCGCCGCCATCACCCGCACCATGCGCAGCTCGGTATGGCGCAGTTCGCGGGCCTGCCGGGCGAACATGGCGGCGAGCTTCGGTCCGCGCCCGAACGCCTTGAGCACCCGGATGCCCAGCACCGACTCCTCGACCGTGGTGGCCAGGTCGCCGGCCTGGTCCTGGCTGCGCCGGGCCAGCGCGGAGTACCTCGACTCGAAGATCGTGCAGAACACGATCAGCGGCGCCGCGCAGCACAGCGAGATCAGGCCGAGCACCGGCGACAGCAGGAACAGCACCACCAGGCCGATCACCAGGATCAGGCTGTTGATCACCAGGAAGATGGCCGCGAACACGATGAACCGGCGCAGCGTCGACAGGTCGGTCACGGCTCGGGAGAGCAGTTGGCCGGACTGCCAGCCGTCGTGGAAGGAGACCGGCAGCCGGTGCAGGTGCCGGTACAGGTCGGTCCGCATCCGGGCCTCGACCTGGGTGCCCGGGCCGATCATCAGCTTGCGCCGGACGAAGAACAGGGTGGCCTCGGTGGCGCCCAGCGCCGCGACCGCGAGCACCAGCCAGGGCAGGCTGGCGGTGTCCCCGCTGGCCACCGGCCCGTCCAGGATCTGCTGGATGACCAGCGGGATGGTCAGACCGCAGAGCATCGACCCCAGGACGGCCAGCCCGGAGCCGATCATCCGCCCCCGGACCGGTCGGATGTAAGGCCCCAGCCGGCGCAGCGCCGCCAGGCTGGAGCCACGTCTATGTCGGTGGTCGCCGTGTTCGGACATGATGAGTTCCCCTCGCCGCCCAGCCATCGAAGGTAACCGTTCGTCACCGCGGCGGGCATCCGGTTTTCAGCGTGCGCCCTACACCGCGGTGGAGGTCAAGGGGCATGATCCAGGGCATGACCCGACCGGACACGGTGCGGTTCCTGCGCACCGAGCCGACGATGGCCTTCCCGGAAGGCCGCCTGCTCGCGATGCGGGAAGCCCAGCTTCACGTGCTCGCCCCGGACGGGTGGACCCGGCTGGCCGGCACCCGCCCGACCGGGGCGACCACCCTGACCCGCCAGGACGCCGAGGACTGGTGCGAGCGGGAAGGCTGGGACCTGCACCTGCTCGACCAGGTCCCGACCCTGGCCTAGCTCCGGTTGGACCGGGTGCCCAGGAGGACGTCCTCCCAGGACGGGACCATCGGG
>NZ_DASTBH010000171.1:0-5473 GCF_035712165.1 Actinophytocola sp.
GAGGTCGAGCCAGGTGTCGCCGTGGTGGCCGGACTCGTAGACGAAGTGGCCGGTCCGGACCAGCCCGGTGGTGATCGCCACTCAGGACCCGTAGTCCGGGATGCGCGCCTCGGCCCGCAGCTTCGCCGCGTAGACCGCCGCCTCGGTGCGCCGGTCGAAGCCCAGCTTGTGCAGCAGCGTGGACACGTAGTTCTTGACCGTCTTCTCGGCCAGGTAGAGCTGCGCGGCGATCTGCCGGTTGGTCAGGCCCAGCGCGATCAGGTCGAGGATCTTGCGTTCCTGCGGGGACAGCGTGCGGTAGCGCGGATCCTCGTTGCGGCCCTGCCGCAGCCGGTTGAGCACGGTGGCGGTCACCCCGGCGTCGAGCAGCGAGCCGCCGTTGCCGATGGTGCGCACCGCCGAGACGATGTCGTTGCCGGACACCTGCTTGATCATGTAGCCGGCGGCGCCGGCCATGATCGCGCCGAACAGCGCCTCGTCGTCCGAGTAGGAGGTGAGCATCAGGCAGGCCGGCGGCGGCAGGGTCGCCGAGCGGATGTCCCGGCAGACCGTGATGCCGTCGCCGTCGGGCAGCTTGACGTCCAGGATCGCCACCCGCGGCCGCGCCATGGGGATGGTCGCGATGGCCATCGCCGCACTGGACGCCTCACCGATCACCTCGATGTCGGGCTCGACATCGAGCAGTTGCTTGATACCCCGCCGAACAATTTCATGGTCATCAACTACGAACACGGAGATGCTCGTCGTCACGGAGTAGCCTCCAACGGCTCCGCCCCTGTTTCGACCATCACCGACGCCCGCTCGAGCGGAACCACCCACCAGACCCGGGTTCCGCCCTCCTGCGGTGAGTAGACGCGGCAATGCCCCCGAAGCCTAATCGCCCGCTGACCAATGTTCACCAGTCCGCTGCGTCGAAATGTGTTCGCGGGCAGCCCGCGACCGTCGTCCTCGACGAGCATCTCGAGCCGGCTGGCCGCCCGGTCCACCGCCACCGTCACGCTGACCTTGCTGGCCCGGGCGTGCCGGATCACGTTGGACAGGGTCTCCCGGAGCGTGGCGATGAGGTCGAGATGAACCTCGGGCGGAACCACCGAGTCCAGCGGCCCCTCCAGCCGCACCGTCGGTTCGTAGCCCAGTGACGCGGTGGCCTCGGAGATCGCCCGCAACACCTCGCCGCGCAGGCTGGGCGCGGAGTTGGGACGCTGTTGCAACAGGAAGATGCTGCGCCGGATGTCGCGGATGGTCTGGTCGATGTCGGCGACGAACCCGTGCAGTTGCTCCTCGGCCGCCGGTCCGGCCAGCTGCCGCCCCAGCGCCTTGATTCCGAGCCCGATCGCGAAGAGCCGTTGGATCACCAGGTCGTGCAGGTCCCGGGCGATCCGGTCGCGCTCCTCGAAGACCGCGCGATCGACCAACTCCTGAACCTGATCATCCTGGTTACTCACGATGCCGCCGCCTCCGCCTCGCCCCAAGCCCAGCCCAAGTTCGCTGGTGAGATCGCCGACCATACGCTGAGTGATACAGCTCGGCCAGGATATGGCGGAAGGTGATGCCCCGGCCCCGAATCGTAGGCAGAGCACGGATTTTGCCCGCTGTGGATCAGCGCGGGGGCAACGGCAGTGGCAGCGCGGGCAAACCGTCGATGCTGACCGGGTTGTACTCCTTCGACGCGCAGTACCGCGCGAACTCCTCGTCGGTCTTGCGGCCGAAGTACCGGGCGTGCGTGTCCCGCTCGCCGACGTAGTCCAGGAACGGCACGGCATAGCCGCAGGTGTCGGTGATGCGCTCGGCGGTGACCACGATGATGGCGCGCAGTCCCGGGCCGTCCGCGTCGCCGAAGCGCGGCAGCAGGCCGGCGAACCGGGGGTCGTCGCGGTAGACCGCCTCCCCGGCGCCGTGCACCCGGACGATGGTGGGCGGACCGGCGAAGGCGCACCACATCAGCGTGATCCGGCCGTTCTCCCGCAGGTGCGCGATGGTTTCCGCGTGGCTGCCGCCGAAATCCAGGTAGGCCAAGGTTTTCTCGTCCAGCACGGCGAGGGTGCCGGCTCGGCCCTTGGGGGAGAGGTTGATGTGGCCGTCGCCGGACAGCGGCGCGGTGGCCACGAAGAAGACCGGCTGTTCCTCGATGAACGCGCGCAGCCGGCCGTCGATCCGGTCGTAGATCTTGCCCATGACCCCATTATCGGCCAGCGATCCCGGTTGACCTCGGTGAATTTGGGTACGTCGAGGGGCAGGAACCGACACAGGAGGCAAGAGATGATCCTTCGTCGAGTGGCCCGCCCGCTGCTCGCCACGGTCTTCGTATGGGGCGGTGTCAACGCGCTGCGCCACCTGGAAGGCCACGTCGAGGCGGCGAAGCCGTTCCTGGACAAAACGATCGGCGAGAACAGCGAGAAGTTGCCGGACGCCGTGCCGACCGAGCCGCGCACGCTGGTGCAGGCGGATGCGTGGATCAAGATCGGTGCCGGCCTGGCCCTCGCGCTCGGCAAGCTGCCCAGGCTCTCGGCGCTGTTGCTGGCCGGGAGCCTGGTGCCCACCACGCTGGCCGCGCACCAGTTCTGGACGATCGAGGACGAGGGGGAGCGCGCGCGGCAGGAGACCCAGTTCCTGAAGAACCTGGGTCTGCTGGGCGGGCTGATGATCGCGTCCGCGGACACCGAGGGCCGGCCGTCGCTGGGCTGGTGGGCCCGGCGGACCGCCCGGCAGGCCGGGATGAAGGCTCAGGACTTCACCGAGACCGTGGCCGACACGGTCAGTGAGGCCCCGCGCCGGGTCCGGGAGCTGCTGCCCGGCTGAGCGCAGGTGGAATGAACTGGGCGGATGCGGAGTTACGGGCGATAGGTTGATCCTGTTGACGGCCATGTGCAGGAGGTACACCTATCGTGACCGAGGGTTTCACGCCCACCGACGCGTCCATCCGGCGCGCGGTGCGCCGCGCGCGGGACGGGGTCACCCTCGACCCGGTCGAAGCCGAGGTGCTGCTGCACGCCCGGGGGGAGCACCTGGAGACGCTGTTCGAGGCCGCCGGGCGGGTCCGCGACGCGGGCCTCGCCGCGGCCGGCCGCCCCGGCGTGGTCACCTTCTCCCGCAGCGTGTTCATCCCGCTCACCAAGCTGTGCCGGGACCGCTGCCACTACTGCACGTTCGCCACCGTGCCGCACCGCCTGCCGGCGGCCTATCTCAGCCCGGACGAGGTGGTCGAGATCGCCGCCGCCGGTGCCGCGGCCGGCTGCACCGAGGCCCTGTTCACCCTCGGCGACCGGCCCGAGGAGCGCTGGCCGGCGGCGCGCACCTGGCTGGACGAGGCCGGCTACGCCGACACGCTGTCCTACGTCCGGGCCATGGCGATCACGGTGCTGGAACGGACCGGGCTGCTGCCGCACCTCAACCCCGGGGTCATGAGCTGGACCGAGCTGCAGCGGCTCAAGCCGGTCGCGGCGTCCATGGGCATGATGCTGGAGACCACCGCCGAGCGGCTCTGGTCGCAGCCCGGCGGCCCGCACTACGGCTCGCCGGACAAGGAGCCGGCGGTGCGGCTGCGGGTGCTGGAGGACGCCGGGCGCAGCGCCGTCCCGTTCACCACCGGCATCCTGGTCGGCATCGGTGAGACGCTGGCCGAGCGGGTGGACGCGCTGTTCGCGATCCGCCAGGTGGCCCGCCGCTACGGCGGGATCCAGGAAGTCATCGTGCAGAACTTCCGGGCCAAGCCGGACACCGCGATGCGCGGCACGCCCGACCTGGAGCCGGCCGAGCTGGCCGCGACCGTGGCCGTGGCCCGGCTGGTGCTCGGTCCGAAGATGCGCATCCAGGCGCCGCCCAACCTGATCGCCGGCGAGTTCGAGCTGCTGCTGCGGGCCGGGATCGACGACTGGGGCGGGGTGTCGCCGCTGACCCCGGACCACGTCAACCCGGAGCGGCCGTGGCCGCAGATCGAGGCGCTGGCCGAGCGGACCGTGGCCGCCGGGTTCACCCTGGCCGAGCGGCTGCCGGTCTACCCCGAGTACGTGCTGCGCGGCGAGCCGTGGCTGGACCCGCGCATCCGCGGGCACGTCGACGCGCTGGCCGATCCGGTCACCGGGCTCGCGTCCGGGCCGCCGCCGGCCGGCCGGCCGTGGCAGGAACCGGAGGTGGTGCTGGTCGCCTCCGGACGAACCGACCTGTACGCGGCGATCGACACCGACGGCCGGACCGGTGACCGGCGCGACGACTTCGACTCGGTCTACGGAGACTGGGCCGAGCTGCGGGACCGGGTCGCGGCGCCGACCACGGTGCCGCGCCCGACCCGGTCGGAGTTCCGGACCGCCCTGCGGCACGCCGAGGCCGACCCGGCCGGGCTCTCCGACGCCGACGCGCTGACCCTGCTGTCCGCCTCGGCCGGCGCCGAGATCGACGCGCTGGCCGCGCTGGCCGACGCGGTGCGCGCGGACACGGTCGGCGACACGGTGACCTACGTGGTCACCAGGAACATCAACTTCACCAACGTCTGCTACACCGGCTGCCGGTTCTGCGCGTTCGCCCAGCGACGCACCGACGCCGACGCCTACACGCTCTCGCTCGACCAGGTCGGCCAGCGCGCCGAGCAGGCCTGGAGCGTGGGCGCCACCGAGGTGTGCATGCAGGGCGGCATCCACCCGGACCTGCCCGGCACGGCGTACTTCGACATCGCCGCCGAGGTCAAGCGGCGGGCGCCCGGGCTGCACGTGCACGCGTTCTCGCCGATGGAGGTGGTCAACGGGGCCACCCGGGCGGATCTGTCCATCCGGGACTGGCTGGTCGAGGCGCGGGCCGCCGGGGTGGACTCGCTGCCCGGCACCGCGGCGGAGATCCTGGACGACGACGTGCGCTGGATCCTGACCAAGGGCAAGCTGCCCACCGCGTCCTGGATCGAGGTGGTGACCACCGCGCACGACCTGGGCATCCCGACCACCTCGACGATGATGTACGGGCATGTGGACAACCCGACCCACTGGGTGGCGCACCTCAAGCTGATCGCCGAGCTGCAGGCGCGCACCGGCGGGTTCACCGAGTTCGTGCTGCTGCCGTTCGTGCACACCAACGCGCCGCTCTACCTGGCCGGGATCGCCCGGCCCGGCCCCACCGCGCTGGAGAACCGGGCGGTGCACGCGCTGGCCCGGCTGCTGCTGCACGGGCGGATCGCCAACATCCAGACCAGCTGGGTCAAACTCGGCGACACCGGGGTGGTGGACGTGCTGCGCGGCGGGGTGAACGACCTGGGCGGCACCCTCATGGAGGAGACCATCAGCCGGATGGCCGGCTCCGAGAACGGCAGCTACAAGACCATCGCCGACCTGGAAGCCCTCGCCACCGCCGCCGGCCGCCCCGCCCGCGCCCGCACCACCACCTACGGCGAGGTCCCCGCCGAGCGCCTGGCCACCGCCCGCGCCCACGACGGCGTCTGGCGCCCGAACCTCCTGCCGGTGATCAACGGCTGAGTACCGCGCGCAGCGCG
>NZ_DASTBH010000172.1:0-3807 GCF_035712165.1 Actinophytocola sp.
GTTGGCGCCGCGCCGGATGTGGCCCAGCGGCATGGCGGCGCTCGGGGTTCCGCTGTCCGGCAAGGTGAGCGCGCAGGAGTCCGCCGAACCGGGGTGGGCGGTCGGCAGGCTCACCGACATCGGCTGGGGCAACCGGTTACGCGAGCTGTTCTCCTCCACTGTGGACGGTCCGGTGCCGGACGACCTGTTCGACGCGTGCGTCGCCGTGCTGGCCGGCTGGAAATGGGCGGCCCGGCCGGTGGGCATCGTCGCGATGGGCTCGATCCGCCGGCCACTACTGGTGGCCAGCCTGGCCGAACGGATCGCCACGGTCGGCAGGATTCCTTACCTGGGCCGGATTCTGGCCGGTTCCACCGACGCCAGCCGGATGAACAGCGCTCAACGGCTCGCCCAACTGTGGCAGTCGCTGCGGGTCGAGCCGGACCTCGCCGCCCGGCTTCCCGGAGCGGGCGGACCGGTGCTGCTCGTCGACGACCAGGTCGACACCGGCTGGACGATGACCCTGGCGGCCAAGCTGCTCCGCGACGCCGGCGCCCCGGCCGTGCTCCCGTTCGCCCTCGCCGTCGCCGCCTAGAGCCCAGGGACCGTACGGCGCTCAGCCGACGGCGGTGGCCTCAAGCTCGACCATCAGGTCGGGGATCGCCAGGCGGGACACGCCGAGCAGCGTGGCGGCGGGAGCCACCCCGGCGGCGCCCAACCGCGACGCCAGCACGCCGTAGTGCTGGAACAGCAGATCGACGTCGGTGGTGTAGACGTTGAGCCGAACGAGGTTCCCCAGGGACATGCCGGCCTCGGCGAGGACGGCCTCCAGGTTGTCGAGGCTCAGCGCCAACTGCGCTGCCAGGTCACCGGCATGCTCGGGCTTGCCGTCGCCGCTCATCGCGGTCTGCCCGGCGCAGTACAGGGTCCGGGCGTGCCCGGAGACGATCTCTCCCTGGTTGTAGCCCAACTCCACCGACCACGTCCACGGGTTGACCGCCGTTCGCTGCACAGCCACATCAGCTCCAATCGAGTTTGTCGTTGTGCGCACAGCCTCCCAACGAATCACGACATCCTGTGTCATGTATTTCAGTAGGGTTTTCGTATGCGTGCCAACCGGTTGGTCTCCCTGGTGCTGCTGCTGCGCCAGCGCGGCCGGCTGTCCGCGGCGACGCTGGCCCGCGAACTGGAGGTGTCCACCCGCACCGTGCTGCGCGACATCGAGGCGCTGTCCGCGGCCGGCGTCCCGGTCTACGCCGAACGCGGCCGGCACGGCGGTTTCGCTTTGCTGCCCGGTTTCCGGACCGAGCTCACCGGACTGAACCACGACGAGGCACTCGCCCTGCTGGTGGCCGGATCGCGGCGGGGCGCGCAGGTGTTCGGCCTCGGTTCGGCGCTCGCCTCGGCCGTGCTCAAGGTGGTCGACGCGCTGCCCGTGGACTATCGGAACACCGCGGCCGGCGCGGCGCAGCGATTACTCATCGACCCGGCGACCGACCTCCTCTCGCGCCGCGCGGTCGCCGAGGAGCTCCCCGACACCGTGGCGACCGAGATCCGGCGAGCCGTGTTCGCCGGACACAAGCTGCGCATCCACTACGCGGCCACGGGCCAGAAACCACGGTGGCGCACGGTGGACCCCATTGGCCTGGTCACCGTGCGCGACCAGGGCTACCTGCTGGCCACGAGGTCCGGCGCGGACCGCACCTACCGCCTGGCGCGGGTGTTGGCCGCCGAGGAGCTCGACGAACCCGCGCAGCGACCCGACCGCGTCGATCTGGACCGGGCCTGGCAGCAACGCGGCACGCTGTTTCGGACCGGCGGCGACCAGATCACCGTGCGGCTGCGGGTGAACCCGGCGCGCCGGGAGGAGCTGGTGGGCACCGCGCTGGCCGTTCAGGCCGAGGAACCCGACGCGGACGGCTGGCTGCGGCTGGAGCTGACCTTCCAGGATGCCCGCCATGCCGAATGGGCACTGTGGCAACTCGCCACCGACGCCGAAGCCCTGACTCCACAGTGGTTGCGCTCCGCCCTGCGCGACCGGGCCGCCGCGATAGCCGCCCGCTACGACCCGGCCCGGTCCTAGTACAAGGGCTCTTCCACTGTCTGCCAGAGGCGCCGGCTGATCTTCCGGGTCCGCTTCGCCAGCGGCGCGCTGGTCCATCCGGCCTCGGTCCACACCGCCTCCTGACCGTCCGGCAGGTCGCCGCAGCCGGCGAGGTCCGGATGACCGGTGACGACCTCACCGAGAAAGGCCAGGCAGAGATCGTCGGCACCGTAGCCACGATCGTCGAGCACATCGAAGCAGGTCTCGGCGTGCACGACCCGAACCGGTGGGCGGCGGCCGGCCAGGATCGCGCGGGTGGTGAGCGCCCAGCCGTCCGGGCCGGGCGGAAACGGGAAGTCCTCGCCCAACTCGCCGACCAGCCGCCAGCCGCCGGGCGGTTGCTCCAGCACCGGCCGCCACGCCCGGGGCTGACGCCGGCGGCAGGTCACCGTCGCGCGCTCGTCCCACGGCCAGCGACCGTCGCGGTCCGGCCAGACGAGTTGGTCCACCGGTGGAAACCAGCCCCGATAGAACCGGTACGCGGTGCCGAACAGCGCGTCGTTCCACGACGGGTCAACCCGTCGCAACCGGGTGGCGAACCCGTCGATCACCCCGGTGAACTCGACACCGTCCTCGGGCCAGCCCTCGTCGCGGCCCCGGTGCACGCAGGCGTTGAGCCAGCCCTGCATGTCCGGACCGTCCAGGCCGAACATGGCCACCTCGGGCCGGCCGAACGTGTGCCACAGACCGACCGTGTAGGCGAAGGCGACCGGGCCTGGCACCCACAACGCGGTCCAGCCGTGCTCGGTGACGGTGGCCACGGTCGAGGCGTCCCCGTCCGGCGGCTCGGCCGCGCAGATCAGGCACGAGCAGGACATCAGCGGTGCAGCGCGACGAGATCGTCGGCGTGGACCACCTCGCGGCGTTGTTCGGCGGGAAGGTCGTGGCTGGAGCGGCCGATCAGGGTGAGCAGTTCGGTGGCGTCGAAGGCCACCACCCCCCTGGCCACCGGTTTGCCGGTGGGGTCGGCGAGGTCGACGACGTCGCCGGCTTCGAAGTCGCCGGTCACGGCGGTGATGCCGGCGGCGAGCAGGGACCGGCGGCGATGCACCACGGCGGCCACGGCGCCGTCGTCGAGGTGCAGGGTGCCGGCCGCGTCGGCGGCGTAGCCGAGCCAGAAGCGGCGGGCCGACAGGCGCCGCCCGCCCGCCGCGAACGCGGTGCCCACCTCGGCGGTGGTCAGCGCCAGCGGCGCGGCGGCCGCCGCCGCGAGCAGCACCGGGATGCCGGCGGCCGAGGCCAGCCGGGCAGCCGCCAGCTTCGAGACCATCCCGCCGGTGCCCAGCCCCGACGAGCCCAGCCCGGCCCGCACTCCCTCGACGTCGCCGTCGCCGCGCACCTCGCCGATCAGCCGGGCGTCGCCGAGCCGTGGGTCCCCGTCGTACAGTCCGTCCACATCGGACAACAGCACCAGCGCGTCGGCTCCGGTCAGGTGTGCGACCAGGGCCGCCAACCGGTCGTTGTCACCGAACCGGATCTCCTCGGTGGCCACGGTGTCGTTCTCGTTGACCACCGGCACCACGCCGATGCTGAGCAACCGGTTGAAGGTCCGCTGGGCATTGCGGTAGTGCGCGCGGCGCACCATGTCGTCGGAGGTGAGCAGCACCTGCCCCACGGTGAGCGAGTACCGCGCGAACGAGGCCACGTAGGCGTGGCCGAGGGCGAGTTGCCCGACGCTGGCGGCGGCCTGCTGGGTGGCCAGGTCGCGGGGGCGCCGAGGCAGC
>NZ_DASTBH010000173.1:0-3666 GCF_035712165.1 Actinophytocola sp.
GGACCGGTTCGACGCGCCGGTAGCCGCCGCCCTGCGCCGGGCGGGGGTCGGCCTCGCCCTTGTTGGGCCACATCGCGAAGGCCCGCTCGGCCTGAGCGGTGATGGTGAGTGCGGGGTTGACCCCGAGGTTGGCGCTGATCGCCGAACCGTCCACAACGGACAGTCCGGGATAGTTGTGCACCCGGTGGTAGGGATCCAGCACGCCTTCGGCCGGGGACGCGCCGATCGGGCAGCCGCCGATGAAGTGCGCGGTGAGCGGGATGTTGAACAGCTCGCCCCAGGTGCCGCCTGCGATCCCCCCGATGTGCCCGGCGGCGAGCTCGGTTGCCTTGTGCCCCACCGGGATGAAGCTCGGGTTCGGTTCCCCGTGGCCCTGCCGGGAGACGTAGCGCCTGCGGCCGAACCAGCCGCGCCGGGTGTAGGTGGTGATCGAGTTGTCCAGGGTCTGCATGACCAGCAGGATCATGGTCCGCTCGCTCCACCGGTGCACCTGGATCAGCCGCGCGGTCTGGATCGGATGGCGCAGCATGAAGTTCACCGCCTGCCGCCAGCGCGGCACCGGCGAGTCGCCATCGGTGGCGATGGTCTGCAGCAGGCCCATGGCGTTGCTGCCCCGGCCGTAGCGCACCGGCTCGATGTGCGTGGCCGGGTCGGGGTGGATCGACGAGGTGATCGCGACGCCGCGGCTGAAGTCGCGCCGGGGGTCGACGGACATCCGGGCGGCGCCGACGATGGCCTCCGAGTTGGTCCGGGTCAGCTCGCCGAGCCGGGCGGACAGCCGGGGCAGCGTGCCGGTGTCCCGCATCCGGTGCAGCAGGTTCTGGGTGCCCCAGGTGCCGGCGGCGAGCACCACCTGCCCGGCGCTGATCGTGTGCCGCAACCGCGTGCCGGTCCTGCGCAGGTCGAGCTCGAACCCGCCGCCCTCGCGCGGACGTACCGCGGTGACCGTGGTCAGCGGCACGACCCGGGCTCCGGCCCGCTCCGCCAGGTAGAGGTAGTTCTTGACCAGGGTGTTCTTGGCGCCCACCCGGCAGCCGGTCATGCACGACCCGCACGCGGTGCAGCCGGTGCGGGCCGGTCCGGCGCCGCCGAAGTACGGGTCGGGCACGGTCGCCCCGGGCTCGCCGAAGTGCACGCCGACCGGTGTCGGGTGGTAGGACTCGGCGACCCCGAGGTCGGCGGCGATCTTGCGCATCACCTCGTCGTGCGGGGTGTCCAGCGGGTTGGTCACCACACCGAGCATCCGGGTGGCCTGGTCGTAGTGCGGCGCGAGCTCGGCCTCCCAGTCGGTGATGTGCGCCCACTGCCGGTCGGCGTAGAACGGCGGCGGCGGCCGGTACAGGGTGTTGGCGTAGTTCAGCGAACCGCCGCCGACCCCGGCGCCGGCCAGCACCATCACGTCGTTGAGCAGATGGATGCGCTGGATGCCGAAGAATCCCAGCGCCGGGGCCCACAGATAGTCGCGCAGGTTCCACGAGGTCCTGGGCAGCTCGTCGTCGGCGAACCGGCGGCCGGCCTCGAGCACGGCGACCCGGTAGCCCTTCTCGGTCAGCCGCAGAGCCGCGACGCTGCCGCCGAAGCCGGAGCCCACGACGACGACGTCCCAGCCGGTCTTGTTACTCGCGAGTAGGCCCATGCCCGGCAGCGTAGACCGCCCGCCGCCGGCTGACCAGCGGCCGCAGAACCACCACCAGCATGGCCCCGGCCGCCACCCCGGCCAGCGCCCATACCCAGTCGACCCCGGCCGGCTCGGTCTCGCGGGCCGTGTTCTGCACCGCCGGGCTGGCCGCAGGCGGCGCCGCCGCCACCGGCCGGATGCCCTGGTTGGAGGCCGCCTCCGGACCGACCAGCCGCATCGTGGTGAGCAGGTGCACCAGTTCGGCGTCGCCCCGGTGCAGCACGCCCTGCTTGTCCCACACCGACCCGCCGTCCATCGTGACCGTGGTCTCGATCCAGGGCCCGCCGGGGGCGTCGACGAACACCCGGTCCACCCGCCAGACCTGCACGTCGTGGATCATCCAGGTGAGGTTGACGGCATCGCTGCCGGGACCGCCCTGCAGGCCAGGCGCGTCCTTGTCCTGGACCGGGCTGTCGCCGACCAGCCGCAGCAGCTGGGAGTACTCGGTGTCGTCGTTGTAGAGCGCCGCCGCCACCCCCCGGGCCGGCGACACGAGCAGCACGCTGGTCGGGCCGCCGGCAACCGCCGGGACCGGCGCGGCCAGGATGGCAAGGGCGGCGACTAGCGCGCCGCCGGCAATCCGCGGGATCGTTCGCATACCCGACATACACCGCCGTGGGCCGTCCGGTTCCGCTTGACCCGGCCAATTCCCGACGCCATGCTTCCGTGAGTTCTCTTCATGTTTCCCGGGAGGAGCCCCGTGACCACCTTCCCCGACGGATTCCTCTGGGGCGTCGCCACCTCCGCCTACCAGATCGAGGGCGCGACCGAGGAGGACGGCCGCGGACCGTCCACCTGGGACACCTTCTGCGCCACCCCCGGCAAGGTGATGAACGGCGACACCGGAGCGGTGGCCGTGGACCACTACCACCGCTACCGCGAGGACGTCGCGCTGATGCGCGAGCTGGAGCTGGGCGCCTACCGGTTCTCCATCGCCTGGCCCCGGGTCCAGCCCACCGGCAGCGGCCCGGCCAACCCGGCCGGGCTGGACTTCTACGACCGGCTGGTCGACGAGCTGCTCGCGGCCGGGATCGCGCCGGCGGCCACGCTGTACCACTGGGACACCCCGCAGCCACTCGAGGACGCCGGCGGCTGGCTCAACCGGGACACCGCCTACCGGTTCGCCGAGTACGCGACCGTGGTCGCCGAGCGGCTGCGCGACCGGGTGCGGATGTGGATGCCGCTCAACGAACCCATGGTGGTCACCCTGTTCGGCTACGGCATCGGCGGGCACGCCCCCGGCCGCGCCCTGATGCTGGACGCGCTGCCGGTGGCCCACCACCAACTGCTCGGACACGGCCTCGCGGTGCGCGCGCTGCGGGCCGCCGGAGCCGGCAACATCGGGATCGCCAACCACCACATCCCGGTCTGGCCGGTCAGCCAGAACGAGGCCGACCTGGCCGCCGCCGACGGCTACGACGCGCTGGTCAACCGCCTGTTCGCGGACAGCGTGCTGCTCGGCCGCTACCCCGAGGAGCTGGCCGGCGCACTGCCCGGCCCGGTCGCGGCGGACCTGGAGATCATCTCCACGCCGCTGGACTGGTACGGGGTCAACTACTACCAACCCAGCCTGGTCGGCGCGCCGACCGCCGCGCCCCCGCCGACCGTGGACGGGGTCGAGCTGCCGGAAGGGCTTCCGTTCGACTTCAAGTTCATCGAGGGCTACCCGCTGACCGGGTTCGGCTGGCCGGTGGTGCCCGACGGGCTGCGCCAGGTGCTGGTCACCCTGCGGGACCGGTACGGCTCGGCGCTGCCGCCGGTCTACATCACCGAGAGCGGGTGCGCCTACGACGACGACCCGGACGAGCAGGGCCGGGTGGCCGACGCCCGCCGGATCGCCTACCTGGACGGGCACCTCACGGCGGTCCGCGCGGCGATCGACGACGGGGTGGACGTGCGCGGCTACTTCGTCTGGTCGCTGATGGACAACTTCGAGTGGTCGGTCGGGTTCTCCCAGCGGTTCGGGCTGGTGCACGTCGACTTCGCCA
>NZ_DASTBH010000174.1:0-3096 GCF_035712165.1 Actinophytocola sp.
ACCTATCGGATGGGCAGGGTACGCGAGATCCGCCGGTTGTGGCGGCGGGTGCGGCCTCGCCGGTCGCGAACCGCCCCGGTAGGCACCTTTAGCCCCGACGGTCACGAGGCGCCGAACCGAGACCGAAGTCCTGGCCAGAACGGGCAGTTCGCCTTCCGCGCGGCCCGGCCGCAGGCCCGTACGCTCGGAGAAACGGCCACCGCCGGTCCGAGGCAGGGAATCATGACAGTCGCCGCCATCCCCATAGCGCAGCGCGTGATCGGCATCGACTCGCGGCGCTTCGCCTCGATCGAGAAAGCGCTCGTCGAGCTGATCACCAACTGCGACGACAGCTACTCCCGCTTGGAGCAGGGCGGTGCTCAGGTAAGTGGGCACGTCAAGGTCCGCTACGAGCGGCACCTGTCCGGCGCGGTGCTCGACGTCACCGACCAGGCGGAGGGCATGTCCTTCGAACGGGCCTCAGCCGTCCTGACCTACGGCGGCGCCCACAGCCCCCTGTCCCGCGGGGAGGGCGACGGCCGCGGCTACTTCGGGCGCGGGCTCAAGCAGGCCGTCTTCGGGCTCGGGCACGGCTGGATCGAGTCCGTCAAGGACGGCCGGCTCACCCGCATCGACCTGTTCCGCGGAACGGACGGCGGCTTCCTCTTCGACGACAACGGCGGGGACCGGCCGGCAACCGAGGCGGACCACGAGCGGCTGGGCATCGCCAAGAACGGCAGCCGGGTGACCATCGTCGTCGACAACCCGAACGCGACCGTCTCGCACTACCGGACCGTCATCCGTGCCGTGGCCGACAACTTCTCGCTTCGGGACGTGCTGACCCGCCGCAGGGTCGACCTCGTCCATTTGCAGGGCGGGCGTGAGATCGAGTGCAACGAGCAGGTGCACTTCGAGGAGCCTGCGGCGATCCTCCTGATCGGCCCCGACCAGGAGGAGAAGTTCACCTTTGACGACCAGGACTACGCCTACTCGGTGACCCTTAAGCGCAGCAAGGGTGTCGAGCTGACCATGAGCGGTGACGACCGCACGAACGGCCTGGTCGTCGTCTCGGGGCTGGCCGTGCTCGACTGCCAGGTAACCAGTCAGGCCCCTGGCTGACCTGCAGCGTGTCGGTGCTGGTGTCCGCTGTTTGATCATGCTTGACTCCGCCGGTGTCCGAGCCGCCGGTGACGCCCTCGTATGAGGAGTTGGCGGCTTTGGTGGCCGAGCAGGCCGCCCAGCTGGTCGAGCAGGCTGTGTTGATCGAGGCGTTGCGGGTCGAGGTGGAGGCGTTGCGGCGGCAGTTGGGCCGGGACTCCTCGAACTCCTCGCAGCCGCCGAGCACGGACGGGCCGGCCGCGAAGGCCAAGGCGAAGGCGGGCAGGCGTTCGGCCGGCCAGCAGGCCGAGCAGTCCCAGGACCGGCTGCCATCCGCGGGGGCTGATAGGGCGGCGGGCCGGGCGGGGCGTAAGCAGGGTGGGCAGCGGGGGCATCGCGGGAGCGGTCTGGCGCCGGTGGCCACCCCCGACCACCGGGAGCCGGTCGAGCCGTCGTGCTGCGGGGGCTGCGGTGGCGGGTTGGCCGGCGCGCCGGGCACGGTCGCGTCCCGGGTGCAGGTGTTCGACCTACCCGCCTTCTCGATGGCGGTGACCGAGTACCAGATGATGCGCCGCCGCTGCGGCTGCGGGCACGCCACCACCGCCGCTCTACCGGCGGGGGTGCGGGGCGGGCCGACCTGTTACGGCCCGAACGTGACCGCCGCGGCGACCCTGCTGGCCAGCCAGGACGTGCTCGGCATCGAACGCACCGCCGACTTGATGTCGGCGCTGCTCGGGGTGGCGGTGTCCACCGGGTTCATCTCCTCCTGCCTGACCCGGCTGGACGATGCGCTGACCACCGCCGGATTCGAGGAAACACTCAAGACGGCGCTGCACGCCCAGGACGTGCTGGGCACCGACGAAACCCCCGCCCCGCTGACCGCCACCGCCGCCGCCACCGCCGCCACCGCCGCCGCGGCCACCGCTGCTGCCGCTGCGGCCACGACTTCTGCCGCGGCCACCGCTACTGCCGCGGCCGCGGGCAGCGACTCGGACTGCCACAACCCGCACGTGTACACCGTGCGCACGATGCGGGCCTACACCGGCGGGGGCGCGGACCTGGTCTGGTACGGCGCGGCCGGGGACCGCACCAAGACCTCGATCAACGCGTTCGGGATCGTGAACGCGTTCCGCGGGGTGCTGGTCCGCGACGACTACGGCGGCTACACCAGCTACGACGCCGACCTGGCCGGCGTTCAGCAATGCCTGAGCCACGTGCTGCGCTACCTCGACGACGCCCACGCCATCGACACCGACGTCCAGGCCTGGGCCCGCCAGGTCGCCGACGCCCTCCGCGCGGCGATCCACGAGATCAACACCGCCCGCGCCGAAGGCCGAACCGACCTGGACACCGAACTACTCGGTCGGCTACGCCGCCGCTACGACAACGGCGTGAACGTCGGGATCTCCACGAACCTGTCCCGGCCCTGGCACAACGGCAACCATCCCGGCCTGCAACTCGCGCGACGGCTCAGGCGCAAGGCCGAGCAGGTGTGGCTGTTCACCACCCGACTCGACGTCCCCGCCACGAACAACGGGTCGGAATCGGCGATCCGCGGGTTCAAACTCGCCGCCAAGGTCCAAGGCTGCTGGCGCACCCTGGCCACCCTGCAACGCCACTGCCGGATCCGGTCCTACCTCGTCAGCGCCCGCAACCACGGACGCCGACCCATCGACGCCATCCGCGACGCTCTGTCCGCCAACCCCTGGATGCCACCCCAAGCAGCATGATCCACAGGGAGACCCTCTGACTGGTTACAGTCAACGTCCCCAGCCACACATACAGGAGAACTACATGCACAAACCAACCCGCCGCGGCCGCAACATCGGGGTGGTCGTGTTGGCTACGACGGCGCGATTGCCCGCGCAAGCTTCGCAGGTTCAAGTCCTGCCCCACGTCCCAACAATTAGATAGTGTGTCCAGAAGATGGCTTGCCGCATAGGGACTGAGCTACCTGCACAGAGTTGAACGCCATCGCCCGTCACGGCATCCGGATCAAGAGCTGGATCCGTCGACGAC
>NZ_DASTBH010000175.1:0-4291 GCF_035712165.1 Actinophytocola sp.
GCTGACCTTCGTCGACGTGCCCGGCTTCCTGCCCGGCACCGACCAGGAGTACAACGGCATCATCCGGCGGGGCGCCAAGCTCATCTACGCCTACGCCGAGGCGACCGTGCCGAAGGTCACGGTGATCACCCGCAAGGCCTACGGCGGAGCGTACGACGTGATGGGGTCCAAGCACCTGGGCGCGGACATGAACGTGGCCTGGCCGACCGCGCAGATCGCCGTGATGGGCGCGCAGGGCGCGGTGAACATCGTGCACCGCAAGAAGCTGGCCGAGGCCTCCGGCAACGGCGAGGACATCGACGCCGTGCGTGCTCAGTTGCAGCAGGAGTACGAGGACACCTTGTGCAACCCGTACATGGCGGCGGAACGTGGATACGTGGACTCGGTGATCCCGCCGTCGTACACCCGGGCCTACGTGGCCCGGGCGCTGCGCATGCTGCGGGACAAGCGGGAGACGTTGCCGCCGAAGAAGCACGGCAACATTCCGCTGTGAGGAGGGCCTGATGAGCGAGCACGAGGGGTTGGTGCTGCGGATCGTTCGCGGCGCCCCGGACGAGGTCGAGTTGGCCGCGCTCACCGCGGTGGTCGGCGCCCTCGCGGCGGCACCGGCGCCTGCGGCGCAACCGGCCGCGCGGCCGGTGTGGTCGGATCCGCGGACGATGCTGCGGCGTCCGATCGGTCATGGGCCCGGCGCCTGGCGGGCGTCCGGACTGCTGCCCTGACCGACCGCCGAGGAGCACCCGTGCCGCGTTCCGAGCGCAACCCCTGGATCGCGTTCACGGCCCTGTGCGCGTGCTTCTTCATGATCATGCTCGACTCGACGATCGTCACCGTGACGATCCCGTCGATGCTCTCCGGGCTGCACGCCAACCTCAACCAGATCATCTGGGTGAACAGCGTCTACCTGCTGGCCAACACGGTTCCCCTGCTGCTGACCGGACGGCTGGGCGACCGGTTCGGACCCAAGCGGGTGCTGCTGGTCGGCCTGGTCGTCTTCACGGGCGCCTCGCTGTGGTGCGGCCTGGCGCGCTCGCCGGGTGAGCTGATCGCCGCCCGGGCGGTGCAGGGCCTCGGCGCGGCCGCGATGACCCCGCAGACCCTGGCGTTCATCAGCCGGCTGTTCCCGGCCGACCGGCGCCGCACCCCGATCACGATCTGGGGCGCGGTGGCCGGTGTCGCGATCATCACCGGTCCGGTGCTCGGCGGCCTGCTGGTGCAGCGGCTGGACTGGCGCTGGATCTTCCTGCTGAACGTGCCGCTCGGCCTGGCCAGCCTGGCGATCGCGCTGGTGTTCCTGCCGGACTGGCTGCCCCGGATGCGGGCCCGGTTCGACGTGCCGGGCGCGGTGCTCGCCTCGGCCGGCCTGTTCCTGGTGGTGTTCGGGGTGCAGAACGGCCAGCACTACCACTGGGGCCCGGTGTTCGGGCCGGTCGCGGTGCCGCACCTGATCGGGCTGGGTGTCGCGCTGCTGGCCGGGTTCGTGGTCTGGCAGCGCCGGGCGCGCACCGAACCGCTGCTGCCGCCCTACCTGTTCCGGGGTGGATCGTTCGGCAGCGCCAACCTCACCCACGCCGCGCTGGGGTTCGCCACCACCGGGATGTTCCTGCCGCTGGTGATCTACCTGCAGACCGTGCTCGGCCTGAGCGCGCTGCAGTGCAGCCTGCTCACCGCGCCGATGGCGGCGGCCGCCGCGCTCGGCGCCGCCGTCGGCGGGCGGGCCTGGAACCGGCTGGCCGCGCGGCACTTCGTGATGTTCGGGCTGGCCACGCTGGCGGTCGGCACGATCGGGCTGGCGATCCAGGCCGAGCCGGACACCGCGCCGCTGGTGCTGGTGCCCGGCCTGGTCGTGGCCGGGCTGGGCATCGGCTGCGTGTACTCCCCGCTGACCAACGCGGCCATGGCCGGCGTGCCGGGCGACCTGGTCGGGGCGGCCTCCGGGGTGTTCAACACCGCGCGGCAGGTGGGCGGCGTGCTCGGCAGCGCGGCCAGCGGGGTGCTGCTGCAGGTGGGCATCGCGGTCGCGGTGCCGGTCGCCGCGCGCGAGCACGCGGAGCGCCTGCCGTACCAGTACCGGGAGGAGTTCGTCGACGGGATCACCCGCGCGGCCAACACCGCCAGCCAGTTCTCCGGCACCCCGGAGGTGCCCGCCGAAGTGCCCCGCGCCGCCGTGGAGCACCTGCGGCTGGTCGCCACGGACGCCTTCCACCTCGGGTTCACCAACGCCGCCAAGGCCACCCTGGTGCTGCCGGTCGTGGTGCTGATCCTCGGCATGATCAGCGCCGCCGGCCTGCGCGAACCCGCCCGTCCCGCGGCGCTTCCCGTCCCTCGTTAGGCTCGGCGACCGTGCGTCTCGTGCTCGCGTCCGCCTCGCCCGCCCGGCTCGCCGTGCTCCGCGCGGCCGGGGTCGAACCGCTGGTCATCGTGTCCGGTGTGGACGAGGACGCGGTGGCGGACGCCCTGTCCGACCCGGAACCGGACGAGTTGGTCGCCGCGCTCGCCGAGGCCAAGGCCCGGGCCGTGCTGCCGAGGGTGGACCGGCCGGACGCGGTGGTCGTCGGCTGCGACTCGATGCTGTTCTTCGACGGTGCGGTGGTGGGCAAGCCGGGCACGGTCGAGCGGGCCCGCAAGCGCTGGGCCGCGATGGCCGGCGGCACCGGGGTGCTGCTCACCGGGCACGCGGTGCTCCGCATGGACGGGACGGTGGCGATCGGCACCGAACGCACCACCGTCCGGTTCGCCACGCCGAGCGAGGCCGAACTGGAGGCGTACCTGGCGACCGGCGAGCCGTTGCAGGTGGCCGGCGGCTTCACCATCGACGGCCGGGGCGGCTGGTTCGTCGAGGGGGTCGACGGCGACCCGTCCAGCGTGATCGGGATCAGCCTGCCGCTCACCCGCCGGCTGCTGGCGGAGGTCGGCGTGTCCGTCGTGGACCTGTGGACGCGCTAAGGCTTGCACGGAGTCAGGTCGGCCTGGCTCAGCTTGACCACCGGATAGCCGGGTAACCGCTCCAGCGTGGCGTAGGGGCGGGTGCACCTGACCAGCGATCCGTCCAGTTCGAACACCTGCACCCGGATCGGCCCGGTGGCGCACCCGTCCGCGCAGACGTGCTGTGCGGCGAGCACCTCGGGCGAGGTGTCGATGTCCACGTTGGCGAGGGCCAGGTACCCGGCGTTGGACACGTAGGTCTGGCCCGACGCCCAACTGTCCGAGCGGCCGACGACGGTCTGGCCGAACATCCGGTTGTCCGGGGCGACGCCCCGGATCAGGCAGGCCGACGTCCCACCGGCCACGCACTGCAACGAGTCGTCGTTGAGCACGACTCCATTGTCGGTAACCGTGGCCGGGATCACCCAGCCGGAGTTGGCCGTGCCGCCGATGCTGAGCCGGCCCGACCTGGACCCGGCGTCGGCCATCAGCTCGATGACCGTTCCGGCGATCGTCGCGTGGCCCAGCACCCGGCACGGCTCCTGCAGGCAGCCGTTCGATCCGGCCGGGTTCGCGGCCTTTGCGCTGGTCGAGGCCGCCTGCGTGGTGCGGTCGGCGCGCAGTCGCAGCGCGCCCGCACCCACCACGGCGCCGGCGGCCACGAGTAACGACAGCACGACCGTCACGATGAGCGACGGCGGAACACGACCGGGCACTAGCAGTCCTCCCCTTCCCGCGTGAGTTTGCTCTCGATGCCGCTTTAGCGGCAGTCCGTAAACTCCCTGCCAGCGTGCCCGAGCCGGGAGCAAGGAGGAAGGCGTGCGCAAGGTACTCGTGGCGAACCGCGGCGAGATCGCCGTTCGGGTGATCCGTGCCTGCAAGGACGCCGGACTGTCCAGTGTGGTCGGGTACGCCGACCCGGACCGCGAGGCCGTCTTCGTCCGGCTGGCCGACGAGGCGTTCGCGCTGGGCGGCGTGACGGCGGCGGAAACCTACCTCTCGATCGACAAGCTGATCGACATCGCCAACCGGACCGGCGCCGACGCGGTGCACCCCGGCTACGGCTTCCTCTCCGAGAATGCCGACTTCGCCCAGGCCGTGATCGACGCCGGGCTGACCTGGATCGGGCCGGACCCGCAGGCCATCCGCGACCTCGGCGACAAGGTGACCGCGCGGCACATCGCCACCCGGGCCGGCGCTCCGCTGGTGCCCGGCACCCCGGACCCGGTGTCCGGGCCGGACGACGTGATCGCCTTCGCCCGCGAGCACGGGCTGCCGGTGGCGATCAAGGCGGCGTTCGGCGGCGGCGGGCGCGGGCTGAAGGTGGCCCGGACCGAGGAGGAGATCCCGGACCTGTTCGACTCGG
>NZ_DASTBH010000176.1:0-2601 GCF_035712165.1 Actinophytocola sp.
GGTGAGCTTGATCGTGCCGCCCTTGACTATCCGCTCACCCGGCCCCGGATCCTGGCCGAGCACGACGTCCTTGGCCACGTCCTCGCGGTAGATGCCCTCGGTGAAGGTCACATGCAACCCGGCCAGCTGGGCCTTGGAGACCGCCTGGTCGCGGGTGAGGGTCAGCAGCCCGGGGGCGGCCTCGAAGCGCCCGAACCCGAACCACCAGCCGCCCACGAGCAGGAGAACCAGCAGGCCGATCAGGCCGGCACCAAGGGCCTGCCGGCCGCGCTGCGTCGAGGTGATCTGCCCGTGGATGTCCTTGAGCTGGTTGACCATCGTGGTCTGTTTGCGCCGGGTGCGCGGCCGGGGCGGCGCCGCGACCGGCAGCCGGGCCCAAGACGGGCGCTGCTGCTCCACCACCATGGTCGGCTGCGCGATCGGCCGCATCCGCTGGGTGACCGCGTTTCCCGAGGCCAGGCCCTCACGGCCGGACTGGACCTGGGACAGCAGCGCCCCGGCGTCGGTGGGCCGGGCGCTCGGGTCGCGCCGGGTGGCGGACAGCACCAGCTCGTCCAGGGTGGGCGGGAGAGCCGCCGCGTAATGCGAGGGCGCCGGCACATCGCGGTCGACGTGCTGCCACGCGACGTCCACCGGGCGGTCGCCGTCATAGGGCACGCGGCCGGTGAGCATCTCGAAGAGCATGACACCGGCGCTGTAGACGTCGCTGCGGGGATCGGCGAAGCCGTCGGCGACAAGCTCGGGAGCGACATAGGCGACGGTCGCCATCAGGTGACCCGCCTCCGGGTCCTCGGCGGAGGCCTCGACCGCGCGGGCCAGGCCGAAATCGGCGACCTTCACCACCGCGTCGACCAGGCTGTTGCCGCTGGGAGCCTCGGCGACCAGGACGTTTTCCGGCTTGACGTCGCGGTGCACCAGACCGGCGCGGTGCGCCGCGGCCAGCGCCGAGAGCACCTGCTCCATCACGGCCAGCGCCTCGGCGGGCGTGAGCCGGCGCCGCTCGGCGAGGATGTCGCGCAGCGTGCGACCGCGCACATACTCCATCACCAGGTAGGGCAGACCGGCGTGGGTGCCCTGGTCATAGACGGCGACGACGTTGGGGTGGGTGAGCCTCGCCACCGTCTTGGCCTCGTCGGTGAACCGGTCGACGAAGGAGGCGTCGTTGCTCTGGCTGGGATGAATGATCTTCAGGGCGACCGTGCGGTCGAGCCGCTCGTCAAGCGCCGTATAGACCGTCGCCATCCCGCCTTTGGCCACACGGCCACGCACGCGGTAGCGCCGGTCGACAAGCGCCCCCAGTAGGGGGTCGGCCACCTGAGTACTCATTGCAGGCGAGTCTAAGTCAGGGGAGGCCCAACTTCGTACACCCCGCCGGTTTAAGGCATTGATCCGGAGATGAGGCGGGGGTCGGGTGGCGGCGCCGGCCCCTCCCCCCGCGGCCGCTCGCCGCGCGCCGCCGGTTCGGTCCCGGCCTGGCCGTCCGGATCGGGGCCTGGCGATTTCTGATCACACTGGCCGCGGGTAACCCGTTTCGGGGAACCGTTGCCCGGAAACAGCGCGCCGAAACCCGCTCGTCACCGCGAGGTAACCGCTGACCCCGGGGACCGGCAGCAGCACCGCCGCCGCGACGGCGTAGAACCGCCTTCGGCCGTCGACCGGCCGTCGATCGGCGGTCGATCGGCCGTCAACCGGGCACCGGCCCGGGCCGGCCTCGGGCCCGGTGGCGGCACCGGGTCGCGGCGCATGGATCGCTTGGCGCGCTTGGTTGTCTCGGCCGGCAGGTCCTAACCGATCGAACGGATCGCCCGGTCGATCTCCCGGCGCAAGGATTGCCAGGGGTTCATATGTCATCGCCACCAGCGCGTGGCAAGGTATTAACGTGTCCGAAAATGCGCGTTGGCTGACCCTCCCGGATGTGGCCGAGCGGCTCGAGATCTCCATCGTCAAGGTCCACCGGCTGATCAAGGAGGGTTCCCTGATCGCCGTTCAGCGGGACGGGGTCCGGCAGGTGCCGGCGGAGCTAGTCCGCAACGAAACGGTGCTCAAGCACCTCCCGGGCGTGTTGACTTTGCTGCACGATGCCGGTTTCACCGATGAAGAGGCGCTGAGGTGGCTCTATACCGCCGACGACTCCCTGCCCGGCACCCCGGCCGAGGCGCTCGGCGGTGACAAGGCACGCGAGGTCAAGCGGCGCGCCCAGGCCGTCGCTTTCTGACCGTCCTGATCGCTACGACGACCAGGACGGCCGTCACGGCATAGGCGCCGGGAGCCTTGGTGAGCGCCGGAATCCCCTGCCCGTTCGGCAGGGTGAGGAAGGTGCATATCAGCGTGGCTGTTAAAAGAATTTTCCTCGGTACCCGCACAGCCGCCAGAACGCCCAAAGGCACCAGGGCGTACCACGGGTAGAAAACCGGTCCCAGCAGCACCGTGGCCGCCAGCATCCAGGCACATGCCTCGAGGGCGCGCGTCCGGTCCAGCCATGCCATCCGCAGCAGGGCAACGCCGATGCCGGCGAGCACGACCAGGCCCAAGGCACGGGCGATCGGGATGGCCTGCGGGCCGGTGAGGTACCCGATGGCCATGCCGACGGCCGTGGGCACG
>NZ_DASTBH010000177.1:0-18790 GCF_035712165.1 Actinophytocola sp.
CGGGGACACCGCGCTGATCGAGGCGTTCCAGTCCGGGCACGACTTTCACGCGGCCACCGCGGCCCGGGTGTTCTCGGTCGAGCCCGGCGAGGTGACCGGCGCTCAGCGGGCCAAGATCAAGGCGATGAACTACGGGCTGGCGTACGGACTGTCCGCGTTCGGGCTGTCCCAGCAGTTGCGGATCTCCACCGACGAGGCCCGCGCGCTCATGGACGAGTACTTCGCGGAGTTCGGCGGCGTGCGGGACTACCTGCACTCGGTGGTGGACCAGGCCCGCAAGGACGGCTACACGTCGACGATCTTCGGCCGCCGCCGCTACCTGCCAGACCTGACCAGCGACAACCGGCAGCGCCGGGAGATGGCCGAACGCATGGCTCTCAACGCACCCATCCAGGGCAGTGCCGCCGACATCATCAAGGTGGCGATGCTCGGCGTGCACCGCGGCCTGCGGGCGGCCAACCTGCGCACCCGGATGCTGCTCCAGGTGCACGACGAGCTCGTGCTCGAAGTGGCCGAGGGCGAGCGCGCCGCCGCAGAGGCGTTGGTACGCGAGGAAATGGGCGGCGCCTATGACCTCCAGGTCCCGCTCGACGTCTCCGTCGGCGTGGGCCGCTCCTGGAATGACGCCGCACATTAGCCCGGCGGCCGGGGTGGTGGTGCACCTGCGGCGGGCGCGGGATCTGATGGACGCGCGGTTCGCGGAAGCGCTCGACCTGGACGGAATGGCGGCGTCGGCGGGGTTTTCCCGGTACCACTTCGCGCGGGAGTTTCGGGCGGCGTTCGGCGAGACCCCACGGGCGTACCTGACCCGGCGGCGGATCGAGCGGGCCAAGGACCTGCTGGCCAACGTCAACCTGACCGTGACCGAGGTCTGCATGCTGGTGGGCTTCACCAGCCTCGGGTCGTTCAGCAGCCGGTTCACCGACCTCGTCGGCTGCCCGCCCTCGGTCTACCGCCTGCGCATGGTGCAACGCGGCGGTCCGCCGGCGGTCCCGGGCTGCTTCGTGCTGGCCTGGGGACGACCCGGCGCAGCAATCGCGGAGAAGCCCGGCACGCGGCCACCGTCCTAGCGTGATGTCCACACCGGACCGACGGGAAGGACACAATGATCACCAGACTGTCCCATGCGGGGCTGTTCGTGCTCGACCAGGACTCGGCGAAACGGTTCTACACCGAGAAACTCGGCTTCGAGGTGCGCTCCGACGTCGACATGGGCGCCGCGTTCGAGGGCGCCGGCGCGGGCTTCCGTTGGCTCACCGTCTCCCCACCCGGCCAGCCGGACCTGGAGCTCATCCTGGCCGATGTCCGGATGGGCCACGACGAGGCGACCGCCGAGCAGCTCCGCGCGCTGGTCGCCAAGGGCGCCTTCGGTGGCGGCGTGCTGGAGGCCGACGACCTCCACAAGACCTACCGCGAGCTCAGCGAGCGTGGCGTCGTGTTCCTGTCCGAGCCGGCCGAGCGCCCCTACGGCATCGAGGCGGTTTTCCGCGACGACTCCGGGAACTGGTTCAGCCTCACCGAACGCCGGGCCCCGTAGCGGGTAGTTCGGTCAAGACGGCGGCGGGTTCCGGTCGGCGGTAGCCTGTCGGCGAGATCGTCGAGCGGAGGGCGCATGACCCGGCGGGCCCTGGTCATCGGTGGCACCGGCATGCTTGCCGGCTGCGCGTCCGCCCTGGTCGCCGACGGCTGGCACGTGGTGCTGCCGAGCAGGCGGCACGCCCCCATCCCGGACACCGCGGTCGGCGACGGCGACCGCAAGGCGCTCTGGGTGCAGGCCGACTGGGCCGAGCCGAAGCAACTCGCGGCGCGCGCCGAACCCGCCCTCGGCGGCCCGGCCGACCTGCTGGTCGCCTGGGTGCACGGCCTGGTCCGGCCGTCCGTGCTGCGCGCGGTCGCCCCGCTGCTGGCCCCGGGTGCGCCGGTGGTCGAGGTGCACGACAGCGCGTCGGCCAACCCGGTGGGCGGCTGCCCCGACCCGGTGCTGCCCGACCACCCGACCCAGCAGGTGGTCCTCGGCTTCGTGCTCCAGGGCAGCCGGACCCGCTGGCTCACCCACGCCGAGATCGCCGTCGGGGTGCTCGACGCCGTGCGCCGGGCCCTGGACGGCCGCCCGCCCGGGGTGCACCACGTTGGCGAGTTCCGGCCGTCCTCGACGCACTCCTGACGGTGCCCAAGGGTTCCTTCACCACCCGACCAGGAACTCGGTCCAGGACACCCCGTCCGGCGACCACAGGAACAGGTTGGACGGATAGGTGTGGCTGGCGAAGTAGCCGCCCCGCGACCATTCCACCGAGGTCTGCGCCGGGTCGCCGCCGGTGAACGTGCGGCCGCCATCGGCGCTGACGTAGTGGTTGCCGGCCTCGGTGATCACGGTGAGGGTCCCGTTGGCGGCGGCGATCGCGACGCCGGCGATGCTGCGCGGCTCCTGGCCCCGCATCGCCTGCCAGGTCTGCGCCCAGGTCCGGCCGCCGTCCGTGCTGCGGAAGATCGCGAGCAGCCCGTTCTTGACGTTGCGCCGCACGCCGGTCACCGTCGCGTAGACCGTGCCCGGTCCGGTGGTGATCGTCGGCCCGCCGAACGGGGTGCCGGTGAACGGCGGCAGCGGGCTGACCGACCAGGTGCGGCCGTCGTCGCGGCTCACCGCGACCGCCCACTGGCCGGTGGCCTGGTCCCGCCCGGACACCCACCAGCCGCCGTCGGCGGCCGGCACGGCGCCGGGCCGGACCTCGGTCAGCGGTGGCGGGTTGGCCAGCGTGGCGGCCCGGCCGGAGTCGGGCAGCAGCACCACCAGGGTGCCCGGCTGGTGACAGAAGGACACCACCACGGCGCACCGGGCCTGCAGCACCGCCCCGGCCGGAATCGCCGGAATGGACTGCGCCGGGTCGACCGGGACCCGGTGCCAGTTCCGCCCGGCATCCTCGCTGAACCACCGGCTGCGCGGGGTCTCGACCACGAGCCGGTGCCGGCCGAGGGCGTGCAGCATCCAACTCGCGTCCGGCGAGGACCGGTCGGTGGGCGGCAGGCTGCGCGCCGACCACCGCCGGGAGTCCTCCGTGACCAGCAGGTCGTCGAAGCAACTCGTCAGGTCGTCGGGACGGGGGCACGAGGTGCGCAGCGCATAGCCGTGTTGCCGGTCGCCGAACCGCAGGTTGTAGACCCGTGGCGGCTCCGGCGGGATCGGCTCGACCGACATCGGCGCGGCGGGCTCCGCCTCGGGCGGCCGTTCGAGCGGGGTGCGCAGGGCCGGGATGACCGCGGCGACGACGAGCACCGCCACTCCGGCTCCGGCCTGCATCCGCAACCGGGCGGTGCGCTGCCGGGACCGCTGGATCAGCACGCCGACCGAGGGTACGTGAATGGCGGCGTCGAGCGCGGCGAGCCCGGGATCCGTTGCGTCGAGCCGTGATCGCACCGTCTCAACCGGAATGTCCAATCGGGACGCGATCTCCTCGGCCGGCAGGCCGGCGTGCCGGAGCACCTGGACCGGGTCGTGCGGCGGCTCGTCCGGGGTGCGGCGCAGCACCCTGTGCCATATCCGGCGGCGGGTGGCGGCCCGGATCGCCGCCGCGCGGATCCAGTCCTCCGCACGGTCGCGGGCGTAGGCGCGGGCGAACGCCGCCCGGGTGCCCGACTGGGCCGCGTCCAGGTCTGCGGTCAGGGCGTACGCGATCAGCACCACTCGCCGGTAGCTCGACTGGTGCAGCGCGGTGAACCACTCGCGGTCTGGCAAACAACCACCACCCCACCGGTCATGGTCGCAGCGTGAACCTCAGCAGCGGTAGTACCCGGCCGGGAATGGCGCCGGATGGGCGTTCACCTTCCCGCGCGGCGCCCATCGCGAGAGCACCTGGCCGGACGCTTCGGCGACCACGCTGCGCGTGGCGGCCAACCCGGCCGGGACATGGTCAACTTGACCCGGAACGCCACCAGCATGTGATCGGGATATCCCAGTGGATCTCTGCCATGGCCCGACGCTACCGAAGCGCGCCGGCCGGGCGGATCTCCCAGGTCGTCCACAGTGGACGGTAACCCTGCCGGGCCCAGAACACCGAGGAGAGCGGGTTGGACGGGTGGTAGTACAGGAACGTGCCGACCGTGCCGGCGCCGTCGAGCTCGCGGTGCGCCACCGCCATCAGCTCCTGCCCGACCCCGCCGCCGCGCTCGGCGGGCAGCACCGACAGGCAGTTGACGTAGCCCCACCGGCCGGGCGGCAGCCGGATGGCAGACCAGGAACCGGGTTCGGACTCGCTGAGCCAGCAGTGCGCCATGCCGACCGCCACCCCGGAGCGCTCGGCGAGCCAGATCGGGTCGTCGTTGGCCAGGTGCCTGGCCACCGAGGCACGCTTGATCTCGGTCGACCCGGGCCGCCGGATCGCGCCGCCGACCAGTGCCGAGTACTCCAGTTCGGCCAACTCCAGCCGGAGCACGGCCTCGGCGTCGGCAAGCCCGGCCCGGCGCACGGACCCGGCCGCAGGCCCGGCCGGGGGACTACCGGCGCCGGTGCGCACCGCGATGGACGACAGCGGCACGAACCCGTGGTCCAGCAGCGCGCGGGTGGCCTCGGCGTCCCTGGTCGGCCAGGTCACCACGCACGCCGAGTCCGGACCGATGGTGCCGCGCGTGATCATCCGGTGCCACTGGCGCAGCAGCGGGTCCATGCCCTGCCCGCCGGACATGCCGAGCAGCGGATGCAGCTCCCACACGTCCAGGGCCGACCACAGCGAGCCCAGCGACCCGGGCTCGAGCGCGGTCCGCACCACGACGCCGGCCACCCGTTCGCCGCTGGGCAGCGCCGCGGTGATCACGTCCCCCTCCGGCGGCGCGGTCGCGGCCGGCAGTAGCGGGTCGATGTCGCCGAACCGGGCGGTCTGCGCCTGCAACAACTGGTCGGCGGCGCGCCTCACCGGCTGCGCCGGCAGCAGAAGATCGCGGTGCCCGGGAAGAGCGCGCCGCGCAGCGGGCTCCACTGGCCCCACTCCCGGCTGTGACCCTCCGGCCATTCCGGTTCTATAACATTTGTCAGGGTCAACCCGGCCGCGTCGAGGGCCCGCACGTAGTCGCCGAAAGTCCGGTGGTACTCGACGTAGGTGGCCCGTCCCTCGGCGTCCACCTCCAGGTAAGGGGTCCGGTCGAAGTACGAGCCGGACACCGTGAGGCCGTCCGGTCCGGGGTCGTCCGGAAAGATCCACCGCATCGGATGGGTCACCGCGAACACCCACCGGCCCGCCGGTCGCAGAACCCGTGCGACCTCGGCAAACACCGCGCCCACGTCGGCCACGAACGGCACCGCCCCGAACGCTGAACAGGCGAGGTCGAACGAGCCGGAGGCGAACGGCAGCCGCTCCGCGTTGGCCCGGACGAGAGGCACGCCGATCCCGGTGGCCTGGTTCGCCGCGGCCGCGTAGCGCAGCATCGCCGTCGACAGGTCCAGGCCCACGACGCTCGCACCCTGCTCGGTGAGCCACCGGGCGCACGGCGCCGACCCGCAGCCCACCTCGAGCACCCGCCGGCCGTGCACCGGGCCGAGCAGACCCTCGTCGGCCTCGCGCAGACCCTCGGGACACCACAGGAAGTCGGCGACGCCGAGGAAGTCGCCGTGCTCGGCGTGATAGTCGTCGGCGTCCGCGTCCCACCAGGCACTATTCGCCGCTACCGACTCCGCCGACCCCACCGGCCTGCGGGCGATGCCGACGGTACCGAGCATCCGTTCCGCGCTGGCGTGCCGCCCGGCCGGGTCCGCCTCGTCCGACGCCGCACCGTGGGGGTTCTGCACACTCCCGGTTATAGCGCAGGTACATACCCTGGGTTTGCCCGGCCGTCACGCAGCCGCGTAGGATACCGCCGCGCAGTGGTTTCGCGCTGTCGTCGATTCGCCGTCGGGGGAATCACACGCGGTCGCGCGGCGTTCCTTCGGTTGTCCGTGGGCGAACACTATCCCGCCGCGCGACACGAACTGCAAATTCCACCAACAATCCCTACCGGAGCCACCTACCTAATGTCCACCGACACCACAACTGTCCCGGCTGTCACCGCGCCGAAGCAGCAGGTCGCCGTTAACGACGTCGGGACGGGGGAGGACTTCCTCGCCGCCATCGACAAGACCATCAAGTACTTCAACGATGGCGACATCGTCGAGGGGACCATCGTCAAGGTCGACCGTGACGAGGTCCTGCTCGACATCGGTTACAAGACCGAGGGCGTGATCCCCTCGCGGGAACTGTCGATCAAGCACGACGTCGACCCCAACGACGTCGTCAAGGTCGGCGACGAGGTCGAAGCGCTCGTCCTCCAGAAGGAGGACAAGGAAGGCCGACTGATCCTGTCCAAGAAGCGCGCCCAGTACGAGCGCGCCTGGGGCCACATCGAGGGCCTCAAGGAGGCCGACGAGCCGGTCAAGGGCACGGTCATCGAGGTGGTCAAGGGTGGTCTGATCCTCGACATCGGGTTGCGCGGCTTCCTGCCGGCCTCGCTGGTGGAGATGCGCCGGGTGCGGGACCTGCAGCCCTATGTCGGCCGCGAGCTCGAGGCGAAGATCATCGAGCTGGACAAGAACCGCAACAACGTGGTGCTGTCCCGGCGGGCGTGGCTGGAGCAGACCCAGTCCGAGGTGCGCAGCGAGTTCCTCAACCAGCTGCAGAAGGGCCAGGTCCGCAAGGGCGTCGTGTCCTCGATCGTCAACTTCGGCGCGTTCGTCGACCTGGGCGGCGTGGACGGTCTGGTGCACGTCTCGGAGCTGTCCTGGAAGCACATCGACCACCCGTCCGAGGTGGTCGAGGTGGGCCAGGAGGTCACCGTCGAGGTGCTCGACGTGGACATGGAGCGCGAGCGGGTCTCGCTGTCGCTGAAGGCGACGCAGGAGGACCCGTGGCGCCAGTTCGCGCGGACCCACGCGATCGGCCAGATCGTGCCCGGCAAGGTCACCAAGCTGGTTCCGTTCGGCGCGTTCGTCCGGGTGGACGAGGGCATCGAGGGCCTGGTGCACATCTCCGAGCTCGCCGAGCGGCACGTGGAGATTCCCGAGCAGGTCGTGCAGGTCGGCAACGAGGTCATGGTCAAGGTCATCGACATCGACCTGGAGCGCAGGCGGATCTCGCTGTCGCTCAAGCAGGCCAACGAGGGCGTCACGCCGGACACCGAGTTCGACCCGACCCAGTACGGCATGGCCGCCGAGTACGACGCCGAGGGCAACTACATCTACCCCGAGGGCTTCGACCCGGACACCCAGGAATGGCAGGACGGCTTCGACAAGCAGCGGGAGGAGTGGGAGCGGCAGTACGCCGAGGCCCACACCCGTTACGAGGCGCACATGAAGCAGGTCAAGGCCGCTGCCGCCGAGGCCGAGACAGCCGCCGCCAGCGGTGGCGAGGGCGAAGCGGCCGAGGGCGAGTACTCGTCCAGCACCAGCGAGACCGCCGCCAAGAGCGGTGGCACCCTCGCCAGCGACGAGCAGCTCGCCGCGCTTCGGGAGAAGCTGTCCGGCGGTTCCTGACCCGTCTGTAGCTCCGAGAGCCCCGCGGCCCCCACCGCGGGGCTCTCGCAGCTTCAACCCCCGCGAGTCCCCATTTCGGGACCGGCGAGTCCCCGTTTCGGCGGGGTGGGGCGGCCTTGCGGAGTTACCGTGGTGGGGTGCGCGCGTGGCTGGGTGCCCTGCTGATCGCGGTACCGGTGCTGGCCGGGTGCTCGGACGACCCGCCGGCGGCGGCGCCGAACGTGCCGGGCTTCTCCACGCCGGCCGGGCCCAGCACGTCGCGGCAGGACCGTGCGGTGCCCAAGACCTGCGGCGGGGTGGCGAGCCTGACCGAGGTCACCGATCTGCTCGGCACCGCGGTGACCGGTCAGACCCTGCCCATCGTCGGCGTGCCCGAACCCAAGATCGGCCGGACCGCCCGCATCGACTGCTACTACGGCGTGCCTGACGGGCAGCCGGTGTCGGCCGCGGCGGTATGGATCGCGCTGGCGAGCTACACCGACCGCCCGGCCGCGCAGCGCCGGATGACGAGCACGGTCGAGACCGAACGGGAGGCCGGGGCCAAGGCCGTCGACGTGTCGGTCGGCCCGGACCGGGGCGTCCTGCTCACCGGCACCACCCGGACGCTGGTCGCCACCCGGGGCGCCAACACCGTCGTGGTTACCGTTGCGCCGACCCTGATCGCCGAGGACCAGGCCCCCTCACTGCTCGCCAGGCTCGCCGATCGTGCGCTCACGCCACGGTGACCGGTAACCAGGCCTAGCCGATGGCGGGCGCCCAGGCGCGTTCGACGGCGGCCGCGGCTGCGCGCCGGCGCAGGCCGGTGAGCGTATGCCGGGCGGGGACCAGGATGGTGGTCCACCAGGGGCGGCGGTGCCGGACGAGTGCTTCGGCTACATGCCGGTGCTCGAGGCAGTGCACCAGCCCGGGCAGGCCCAGCCGGTGTCGTCCCTCGTGCCTGGGGGTGTGCACGTTGTTACCCTCCGCCAACTCGTTGTGCGGGGGAACCCTAGGCGATCCGGCGGCGGAAACCTCGCAAGTCTCCGGCGTGTCACCAGCCTCACTGGTAACAATCGCGCCACAGACCCTACCTGCAACAATGGCGGCATGCTGCGCGTTGGCCTCACCGGCGGGATCGGCTCGGGAAAGTCCACAGTGGCCGGACGGCTGGCCGAGCACGGCGCGCTGGTGATCGACTCGGATCGCCTGGCCCGGGAGGTCGTGGAACCCGGCACCGACGGCCTGGCCGAGGTGGTCGCGGCGTTCGGGGAGGACGTGCTGGCCCCGGACCGGACCCTGGACCGGGCGAGGGTCGCCGCCCGGGTGTTCGGCGACGCCGCCGCCCGCGACACGCTCAACGCGATCGTGCATCCGCGGGTCCGCGCCCGGGCCGAGGAACTGCTCGCCACCGCGTCGGAGACCGCCGTGGTGGTGCAGGACATCCCGCTGCTGGTGGAGAACGGCCTGGCGGCCGGCTTCCATCTGGTGATCGTGGTGGACGCGCCGGTGGAGGTCCGGGTGGAACGGCTGGTCACCATCCGCGGCATGGCCGAGCCGGACGTGCGGGCGCGGATCGCGGCCCAGGCCGACGAGGCGAGCCGCCGGGCGGCCGCCGACGTGTGGCTGGACAACTCCGGCGCGCCGGACGAGATCCTCGCGGCGGTGGACGCGCTGTGGGCCGACCGCCTGGTCCGCTTCGAGTCCAACGTCCGGCTGCACCGCCGGTCCGAGTACGGGCCGCCCCGGCTGCACGACCCGGACCCGACCTGGCCCGCCGTGGCCGAGCGGCTCGCCGCGCGGATCCGGCTGGCCGCGGGGGAGCGCGGCCTGCGGGTGGACCACGTCGGTTCGACCGCGGTGCCCGGCCTGCCCGCCAAGGACATCATCGATCTCCAGCTCACGGTGTCCACACTGGACGACGCGGACGCGCTCGCCGGGCCGCTCACCGCCGCCGGGTTCGTCCACCAGCCGCACATCGACCGGGACAACCCGCACGGACCGAACCCCGCGGCGTGGCGCAAGCGCTACCACGCCGCCGCGGATCCGGGCCGGGTGGCGCACCTGCACCTCCGCACCCCCGACTCGGGCGGCTGGCGGTTCGCGCTGCTGTGCCGGGACTGGCTGCGGGCCGACGAACCGGCCCGGGCGGACTACCTGGCGGTGAAACGGGAACTGTCCGAACGGTTCGGCACCGACGACGACGGTTCCCGCTACGCCGATGCCAAGGAGGCCTGGTTCACCGCCGCCTACCCGCGCATCGAGGACTGGGCCGGGCGCACCGGCTGGCAACCGCCGGACATCACCGCGACCAGGTAGCGCCGGCGCGCAGCACGGTCTCGGCCAACGCGGCCAGTTCGGCGGCGATCGCCGGCCGGGCGGCCACCCGCGGCGTGCGGGTCAGGTCGTTGACGATGGTCAGCGCGGCGTGCACGGTGATCCGGGCCTCGCGCTCGGCCAACCCGGGTGCGATCTCCAGCAGCAGCCGAACCCATTGCGCCACATAGGCTCGCTGCACCCGGACCAGTTCCTTGGCGTCCCGCTCGGCCATGTCGACCGACTCGGTGACGAACACCGCCAACAGGTTGTCCGACCGCAGCACGATGTCCACATAGGACCGGACCAGGCGAGCCATGGCGTCGTCCGGGCCGGTGGCCGCGCCGAGGGCCTGCTCGGCGCCGACCCGCAACCGGTCGGCCATCCGGTAGCCGGCGGCCACCAGGATGTCGGCCTTGCCGGCGAAGTGCCGGTAGATGCTCGGCCCGGCGATCCCGGCGGCCGCGCCGATGTCCTCCATGCTCACCGCGTGGTAGCCGCGCTCCCGGAACAGCCGGATGGCGGCGGTCAGCAGTTCCTCCCGGCGAGAGTCCGGCCAGGCCAGGGTGTGGCCGTTCGGGGCGGGGGTCGGCAGCGGCAGGCCGGGGTAGTCGAACACCGCGCCGGCCAGGGTGGCGAGCAGGTCCTCGAACCGCTTGCGGGCCAGGCTCAGATGGTGCACCGAGACGCTGCCGAACACGCTCAGCGCCGCCCAGCACAGCAACTCGACGTCGGCCGGCGCCAGTTCGGGCCGGGCCGCCTGCAGAGCCGCCACCCAGCGCTCCATGATCCGGGCGCTGGTCCGCCGGATCGTGGCCTGCTCGGTGCGGCCGAGGTGCGAGCCCTGCCAGCGCCACAGCGCCGTGACCTCCCGGCGCTCGACGGCCAGGGTGGCGACCGCGGCGCGGAGCTGTCGAAGCGATTCGACGGGCTCCTCGGCGCCGTCGAGCGCGTCCGCCGAGACCTGGCCGAACACCTCGAGGCCGGTGAGGAGCACGTGCGCGAGCATGTCCTGCTTGCTGCCGAAGTGCCGGTACACCGCCGGGCCGGTCACCCCGGCCACGCAGGCGATGTCGTTCACGCTCACCGCGTGGTAACCGCGCCGGCTGAACAGCTCGGCCGCCGCCTCGGCGAGCTGCTCCTTGCGGTTACCGGTTCTGTGAGGCACGTCTAACACGGTAGGTGAGCCCGTATGCGTTGACAACCAGGGATTTCGTGCCACGATGTTAATCACGATTAGCTCGTGGAAGACCATGAGAGGACCAAGCGTGTCTACCGAAGCCTTCATCTACGACGCGATCCGCACGCCGCGCGGTCGCGGCAAGAACACCGGCTCGTTGCACGGCACCAAGCCGATCTCGCTGGTCACCGGCCTGATCGACGAGCTGCGCAAGCGGAACCCGACGATGGATGTGGACCGGCTCTCCGACCTCATCCTGGGTGTGGTGTCCCCGGTCGGCGACCAGGGCTCGGACATCGCCAAGACCGCCGCGATCGCGGCCGGCCTGCCGGACACCGTCGGCGGCATCCAGCTCAACCGGTTCTGCGCCTCCGGCCTGGAGGCCGTCAACGTCGCGGCGCAGAAGGTGCGCTCCGGCTGGGACGAGCTGGTGATCGGCGGCGGCGTCGAGTCGATGTCCCGGGTCAAGATGGGCTCCGACGGCGGGGCGTGGGCGATGGACCCGGTCACCGCCTACGACACCTACTTCGTGCCCCAGGGCGTCTCCGCCGACCTGATCGCCACGATGGAGGGCTTCTCCCGGGAGGACGTCGACACCTACGCGGTGCAGTCCCAGGAGCGGGCGGCCAAGGCCTGGGCGGGCGGCTACTTCGCCAAGTCGGTGATCCCGGTGGTCGACCAGAACGGGCTGACCGTCCTCGACCATGACGAGCACATGCGCCCGGAGTCCACTGTGGACAGCCTGGGCAAGCTGCCCGCCTCGTTCGCCGCGATCGGCGAGATGGGCGGGTTCGACGCGGTGGCGCTGCAGAAGTACCACTTCGTGGAGAAGATCAACCACGTGCACTCGCCGGGCAACTCCTCCGGCATCGTGGACGGCGCGGCGCTGGTGCTGGTCGGCACCGAGCAGGCCGGCAAGGACATGGGCCTGACCCCGAGGGCCCGGATCGTGGCCACCGCGACCTCGGGCGCCGACCCGACGATCATGCTCACCGGCCCGGTTCCGGCCACCGAGAAGCTGCTGGCCCACACCGGGCTGTCGGTCGAGGACGTCGACCTGTTCGAGCTGAACGAGGCGTTCGCGTCGGTGGTGCTCAACTACCAGAAGAAGCTGCACATCCCGAACGAGAAGCTCAACGTCAACGGGGGCGCCATCGCCATGGGCCACCCGCTGGGCGCCACCGGCGCGATGCTGGTCGGCACCATGCTGGACGAGCTGGAGCGGCGCGAGGCCCGCACCGCCGTAGTGACCCTGTGCATCGGCGGTGGCATGGGCGTCGCCACCCTGATCGAGCGCATCTGAGCGAAGGACGACGACACTCTCATGACTGAGCGAAACACCATCCGCTGGGAGCAGGACGAGGACGGCATCGTCGTGCTGACCCTGGACGACCCGGAGCAGTCGGCGAACACCATGAACGCCGCCTACATCGAGTCGATGGGCGCGACGGTGGACCGGCTGGCGGCCGAGAAGGACACCATCACCGGCGTGGTGATCACCTCGGCGAAGAAGACCTTCTTCGCCGGCGGCGACCTCAACGACCTCATCCAGGCCCGGCGCGAGGACGCCCCGGCGGTCTTCGAGCACGTCACGCGGCTCAAGGCGCAGCTGCGCAAGCTGGAGACGCTGGGCCGGCCGGTGGTCGCGGCGATCAACGGCGCGGCGCTGGGCGGCGGCCTGGAGATCACCCTGGCCTGCCACCACCGGATCGTCGCCGACGTGAAGGGTGTGCAGCTGGGCACCCCCGAGGTCACGCTCGGCCTGCTGCCCGGCGCCGGCGGGGTCACCCGCACGGTGCGGATGCTGGGCATCCAGACCGCGTTGCTGTCCGTGCTGCTGCAGGGCCAGCGGCACAAGGCCCGCGCGGCGAAGGACCTCGGGCTGGTCGACGAGGTCGTGGACACCGTGGACGAGCTGCTGCCCAAGGCCAAGGAGTGGATCAAGGCCAACCCCGAGGCGGTCCAGCCCTGGGACGTGAAGGGGTTCAAGATCCCGGGCGGCACGCCGTCCAACCCGTCCTTCGCGGCCAACCTGCCGGCCTTCCCGGCGAACCTGCGCAAGCAGCTCAAGGGCGCGAACATGCCCGCGCCGCACCACATCATGGCCGTCGCCGTCGAGTCGACCCAGGTCGACTTCGACACCGCGCTGGTGATCGAGTCGCGGTACTTCGTCGAGCTGGTCACCGGCCAGGTGGCCAAGAACATGATCAAGGCGTTCTTCTTCGACCTGGAGCACATCAACAAGGGCGGCTCCCGGCCGCAGGGCTTCGAGAAGTACACCGCGCGCAAGGTCGGCGTGCTCGGCGCCGGGATGATGGGCGCCGGCATCGCGTACGTGTGCGCCCGGGCGGGCATGGAGGTCGTGCTCAAGGACGTCTCGCTGGAGGCGGCCGAGAAGGGCAAGAACTACTCGGTCACGCTGACCGAGAAGGCGATCTCGCGCGGCCGGACCACCCGGGAGAAGGGCGACGCGCTGCTCGCGCTGATCACCCCCACCGAGAAGGCCGCCGACCTGGCCGGCTGCGACCTGGTGATCGAGGCGGTGTTCGAGAGCCAGGAGCTCAAGCACAAGGTGTTCGGCGAGATCGAGGGTGTCGTCGCACCGGACGCGCTGCTCGGCTCGAACACCTCGACGCTGCCGATCACCGGTCTCGCCGAGGGTGTGCAGCGCCGGGAGGACTTCATCGGCCTGCACTTCTTCTCGCCGGTGGACAAGATGCCGCTGTTGGAGATCATCGTCGGTGAGCAGACCAGCGATGCCACCCTGGCCAAGGCGTTCGACGTGGCGCAGCAGATCAGCAAGACGCCGATCGTGGTCAACGACAGCCGCGGCTTCTTCACCAGCCGGGTGATCGGCACGTTCATCAACGAGGCGATCGCCATGGTCGGCGAGGGCGTCAGCCCGGCTTCGGTGGAGCAGGCCGGTTCCCAGGCCGGCTACCCGGCGCCGCCGCTGCAGCTGATGGACGAGCTGACCCTGACCCTGCCGCAGAAGATCCGCAAGGAGACCAAGGCCGCGGCCGAGGCCGCCGGGATCGCCTTCCCGGAGCACGGTTCGTACGCGGTGGTGGACCGGTTGGTCGACGAGTTCGACCGCAAGGGCCGCTCGTCCGGCGCCGGCTTCTACAACTACGCCGACGGCAAGCGCGCCGGTCTGTGGGAGGGGCTGGCCGAGCACTTCACCAAGGACGGCCACGAGATCCCGTTCGAGGACATGAAGGAGCGGATGCTCTTCGCCGAGGCGCTGGAGACGGTGAAGTGCTTCGACGAGGGCGTGCTGCGCTCGGTCGCCGACGCCAACATCGGCTCGATCATGGGCATCGGGTTCCCGCCGTGGACCGGTGGCGTGATCCAGTACATCAACGGCTACCCCGGCGGTCTGGCCGGGTTCGTGGCCCGGGCCCGGGAGTTGGCGGAGCGCTACGGCGACCACTTCCAGCCGCCGGCCTCGCTGGTCGCCAAGGCCGAGAAGGGCGAGATCTACGAGTAGCCGGCCCGGCTACCAACGCCGAACGTCGCACCGCCCCGGCCGTCTCGCGGCCGGGGCGGTGCGGCTTTCCACGCCGGGAGGCGGTAGCGGGTCCGTCCACACCGGACGACAAAGGCAGGAAGCGTTGCTTCCTGCCACTTCCAACGTATAGCGCACCGGGGGGCTTGCGGCAAGACCCGGGCGGGGGCGCAGAATCGGCGGCCGGAGCCGGAAGCTGCGGAAACCAGGGGAGCGCATTGTTCGACGTGATCATTGCTGGCGGGGGACCGACCGGCCTGATGCTGGCCGGTGAGTTGCGGTTGCACGGTGTGCGGGTGGCCGTGCTGGAGAAGGAGGCGGCGCCGACCAAGGTGGTCCGGGCGCTCGGCCTGCACGTGCGCAGCATCGAGGTGATGGACCAGCGCGGTCTGGCGGAGCGGTTCCTCGCGCTCGGCAAGCGGCATCCGATCCGCGGGTTCTTCGCCGCGATCGACAAGCCCGCACCGGAGCGGCTGGACACCACGCATCCCTACGTCCTGGGCATTCCGCAGCCGGTCACCGAACGGCTGCTGGCCGAGCACGCCGTCGAGGCCGGCGCCGAGGTCCGGCGCGGGTGCGAGCTGGTCGGGCTGCGGCAGGACGACGAGGGGGTGGACGCCGAACTGGCGGACGGTACGCGACTGCGCTCGCGGTACCTGGTCGGCTGCGACGGCGGGCGCAGCACGGTGCGCAAGCTGCTCGGGGTCGGTTTTCCCGGTGAGTCCAGCAGGGTGGACACGCTGCTGGGCGAGATGTCGGTGGGCGTGCCGTACGAGGAGGTGACGGCCGTGATGACCGAGGTCCGCAAGACCCAGAAGCGATTCGGGGTCGGGCCGCTCGGGGACGGGGTGTACCGCGTCGTCGTGCCGGCCGAGGCGGTGGTCGAGGACCGCTCGACCCCGCCGACCTTCGAGGAGTTCAGACGGCAGTTGCGGGCGACCGCCGGCAGCGACTTCGGGGTGCACACACCGCGCTGGCTGTCCCGCTTCGGCGACGCCACCCGGCTGGCCGAGCGCTACCGGGTCGGCCGGGTGCTGCTGGCCGGCGACGCGGCGCACGTGCACCCGCCGATGGGTGGGCAGGGCCTCAACCTCGGCGTCCAGGACGCGTTCAACCTCGGCTGGAAGCTGGCCGCCGAGGTCGCCGGCTGGGCGCCGGACGGGCTGCTGGACAGCTATCACACCGAACGGCACCCGGTGGCCGCCGACGTCCTGAACAACACGCGGGCGCAGATGGAGCTGACGTCCACCGAGCCGGGCCCGCAGGCGGTGCGTCGGCTGCTGGCGGAGCTGATGGACTTCGAGGAGGTGAACCGCTACCTGATCGAGAAGCTCATCGCGATCGGAGTCCGCTACGACTTCGGCGCCGGGCATGAGCTGCTCGGCCGCCGGCTGCGGGACGTGGCGCTCAAGCAGGGCCGCCTCTACGCGCTGATGCACGGTGGTCGCGGCCTGCTGCTCGACCAGACCGGCCGGCTGTCGGTCGCCGGCTGGGCGGACCGGGTCGACCACGTCGTCGACGTCAGCGAAGAGCTGGACGTGCCCGCCGTGCTGCTGCGCCCGGACGGACACGTGGCCTGGGCCGGCGACGATCAGCAGGACCTGCTCGCCCACCTGCCCCGCTGGTTCGGCGCCGCAGCCGGCTGAGTTGCCGGCCCGGTGGTCAGCGCAGGGTGAGGCGGAAGAGGCGGATCTCGCGGCCGGAACGGGTGGCGTAGTCGTGGTAGGCGGGCCAGGCGGTGGTGACGGTGTGCCAGGCGGCGGCGCGGTCGGCGTCGGTGAGCAGGGTGGCGGTGACCGGGAAGTCGTGGCCGCGGACCTGGGCGGTGGCGGCGGGGTGGGCGATCAGGTTCGCCGACCAGGCGGGGTGGTGGGGCTTGCCCCAGTTGGACGCGACCAGGATGAGGCTGCCGTCGTCCGGGATGGCCATCAGCGGTGTGGTGCGGGGCTGGCCGGTGCGGCGGCCGGTGGCGGTCAGCAACACCGCGGTCATGCCGGCAAGGCTGCTGAACGCGACACGGCCCCGGGTCCAGCGTTGCAGGGTCATGTCGACGGTGATCAGACGCGGTCCGGCGGCGGACAGCCAGGGTTGCCGGCCGAGGCGGCGGGCGAAAGGACGCAACACGTGCATGCGATCAGTGAAACAGCAGCACCGCGACGTCCGGCACCGGCACCGCCCGGACGGGGGCGCCGGGTAGACCGGTCGTGGGGTCGCGGGGGAGTTGGGTGACGGTGCCGGAGCGCTGGTTGCACACGTAGAGCCAGCGTTCGTCGGGGCCGAGCGCGAGGTGCCGGGGCCAGTCGCCGCCGGTGGGCGCGGCGCCGACGGGGACCAGGCCGGCGCCGTCGTCCCGGGTGCCGAGCACGGCGACCGTGTTCTCGCCCCGGTTCGTGGCGTAGACGAACCGGCCGTCGCGGCAGACCGTCAACTCGGCGGGGAAGGTGTCACCGGCGGCCGCGGTGGCCAGCACCGGACCGGCGTCGAGGCGGCCGGTCGCGGCGTCCCAGCCGGCGACGGCGATCTCGGGGCGCAGCTCGCCGAGGATGTAGAGGAACCGGCCGTAGGGGTGGAAAGCCAGGTGGCGCGGGCCGAACCCGGGTTGGAGGCGCAGCCGGTCGCGCGCGGTGAGGGTGCCGTCGGCCGGGTTCAGCCGGTAGACGTGCACGGTGTCGGCGCCCAGGTCGACCGCGAGCACCCACCGTCCACTCGGGTCGGTGAGCACCTGGTGTGCGTGCCCGTCGAGCCCGGCCCGGTCGGTGCACTCGCCGATGGCGCCATCGGGTTCCAGCCGGTGCACCGCGACCGAGGGGTCGCCGTAGTTGGCGGTCAGCAGGAACCGGCCACTGGTGTGCACGCTCAGGTGGGTCGGCGCGGCGCCGCCGGTCGGCTGCCGGTTGCGCGGCACGGGCCGTGCCGGGTCGGCGAGGTCCAGCGCCGTCACGGTTCCGTCCGGGGACAGCTCGTTGGTCGTGTAGAGCGTGCGCCGGTCGAGCGCGCAGGCGAGGAACGACGCCTGCGCGACGTCCGGCACCGCGCCGGTCACGGTGAGCTCGCCGGTGCCCGGGTGCACCCGGCCCACCCACAGGCCGCACGCGGCGAAACTGCCCAGGTACACGGTGGACAAGGATTCCTCTAGGTTGCCGGGTTGCGGATCGAGTGACCGGGGAGCGCGCCGGTCGCGCGGCCGTCGTCGATCACCGGGGTGCCGTTGACGAGTACGTAGGGGATGCCGGTGGCCGGTTGCCGGGGGTCCTCGAAGGTGGCCCGGTCGGCGATCGTGTCCGGGTCGAACAGCACGAGGTCGGCGGCGTAGCCGGTGCGGACCAGGCCCCGGTCGGCCAGGCGCAGCCGGCGCGCGGCCCGCCCGGTCAGATGGGCGACGCACTCGGCCAGCTCGAGCACCCCCAGCTCGCGCACGTAGCGGGCCAGGTAGCGCGGGAACGTGCCCCAGGCCCGGGGATGCGGCCGGGCCCCGGCCAGCAGCCCGTCGCTGCCGCCGGTGTGCGCCGGGTGCCGCATGATCGCCCGCACGTTGTCCTCGTGCCCGACGTGCATCAGGCACGAGGTGCCCAGCCGCTCGGCCACCAGCGTGTCGAAGAACAGCTCGCTGGGCGGGATCCCGGTTCGGGCGGCCGACTCGGCGACGGTGTGCCCGACCAGGTGTTCGTGCTCGGCGAGCCGCACTCCGTTGATCTCGATCCAGGCCCAGTCCACCGCGACGCCCATCAACCCGTCCGAGCCGCGCTCCTCGAGGTCGACCCGGATCCGTTCCCGGGTGTCCGGATCGGACAGCCGGGCCAGTGTGGCGTCCGGCCCCCCGGAACCGGCCCAGCTGGGCAGCAGCGCCGACAGGTAGGTGGCGGTCGGCAGGTACGGGTAGGTGTCCAGGGTGACGTCGCAGCCCGCGCCGATCGCGTCGTCCAGCAGGGCCAGCAGGTCGCCCGCGTGGCCGGCGTTGACCGGGAAGTTCATCGTGGCGTGCGCCAGGTGCAGCGGGCAGCCCGAGCGCCGGGACACCGCCACCATCTCGGCGTAGGCGTCCAGCGCGCCGGCGCCGTAGCTGCGGTGGTGCGGGCTGTAGTAGCCGCCGTGCCCGGCGACCACCTCGCACAGCGCCACCAGTTCGTCGGTGCCGGCGTACATGCCCGGCGTGTAGGTGAGCCCGGAGGACAGGCCGACGGCAGTACGACGCCAGCGGCGCGGAGTACAACGCAGGTGCGCGGAAGCTGACCTCCGAGCTGCTGCGGGTGGTGAACGACCTCGAAGAGGCTGTCCGCCGCGCTGGCCGGCGGCCCTAACCGAGAGGGCGCGAGTGCTGGAC
>NZ_DASTBH010000178.1:0-33376 GCF_035712165.1 Actinophytocola sp.
TGCTCGTCCGGCACCACCGTGGCGTGTGCGGTGCCGGCCGCCGGGTCGTCCGGCAGGCAGGCGAACGCGGGGCTGCGCACCGCGATCGCGGCCGGGTGCGGCCGCGGCTGGGCCAGCCGGAACGCCAGGTCGGCCGGGCGCAGCGAGGGCACCCGGCGCTCATGGTGGAAAAGCAGCGCGGCGAGGTAGCCCGGCACGAACATGTACCAGTACATGACGTAACCGGCGGTGGTCCGCTCCGGCGCATCGCCGTACTGGTCGGTGAGCCAGGTCGCGAGCTCGGAGCGCCATCGGTCGAACCCGGCCGGCTCGGCCAGCAGGTTGGCGCAGCCGCGCCAGCCGGTCGCCCCGGCCGGCACGCCGAACCGCAGCGCCGCACGATGCTGCAGCGTGCTCACTCTGGCCACCGAATCAGCCAGGTACCGCGGTCGCTCGCGGCGTCCGGCACCCGGCACCGGCGCGTATCCCGCGGTCACCTTGCTCCTCCCGGTGAGGTATGCCTTACCTTACCGGAGAGTGTGGTGGTCGGCTCGTGACTCCAGCAACGGTTCAGCCCACCGGTACCTCCCGCTTGATGTTCGCGGGGAGCGGAAAACCCGGTTCTCCCGGAATCCACGCAGGTTGTCGCACGTTGGGTTGGTGTAGCCAACGAGTCAGAGACGCCGTGTACCGAACACGGTCCGCTGACCGGTCCGAAGTCGCACTGAGGGCGACGGGCCGGACGACTACAGTGGTCCTACGGTGCTGGATCCACCCAGGGGTGGTGGACTAAGGCCGCCGGCGCAGCAGTCAGGGAGTGCACATGTTTGAGAGGTTCACCGACCGCGCGAGGCGGGTGGTCGTCCTGGCCCAGGAAGAGGCCAGGATGCTCAACCACAACTACATCGGCACCGAGCACATCCTCCTGGGCCTGATCCACGAGGGTGAGGGTGTCGCCGCCAAGGCGCTCGAGTCACTGGGGATCGCGCTCGAGGGGGTGCGGCAGCAGGTCGAAGAGATCATCGGCCAGGGCCAGCACGCCCCGAGCGGTCACATTCCGTTCACCCCGCGAGCCAAGAAGGTGCTCGAGCTGTCGCTGCGCGAGGCGCTGCAGCTCGGCCACAACTACATCGGCACCGAGCACATCCTGCTCGGCCTGATCCGCGAGGGTGAGGGCGTCGCCGCCCAGGTGCTGGTCAAGCTCGGCGCCGACCTCAACCGGGTGCGCCAGCAGGTGCTCCAGCTGCTCTCCGGCTACCAGGGCAAGGAGTCGGCGGAGACCGGCGGCCGCGGTGGCGAGGGCACCCCGTCGTCCTCGCTGGTGCTCGACCAGTTCGGCCGCAACCTCACCGCGAGCGCCCGGGAGGGCAAGCTCGACCCGGTGATCGGCCGGGCCAAGGAGATCGAGCGGGTCATGCAGGTGCTGTCCCGCCGCACCAAGAACAACCCGGTGCTGATCGGCGAGCCGGGCGTCGGCAAGACCGCCGTGGTCGAGGGCCTGGCCCAGATGGTGGTCAAGGGCGAGGTGCCCGAGACGCTCAAGGACAAGCAGCTCTACACGCTGGACCTGGGCTCACTGGTGGCCGGCTCGCGCTACCGCGGTGACTTCGAGGAGCGCCTGAAGAAGGTGCTCAAGGAGATCCGCACCCGGGGCGACATCATCCTGTTCATCGACGAGATCCACACCCTGGTGGGTGCGGGCGCCGCCGAGGGCGCGATCGACGCCGCGTCGATCCTCAAGCCGATGCTGGCCCGCGGTGAGCTGCAGACCATCGGCGCCACCACGCTCGACGAGTACCGCAAGTACGTCGAGAAGGACCCGGCGCTCGAGCGGCGGTTCCAGCCGATCCAGGTCGGCGAGCCGACCCTGGAGCACACCATCGAGATCCTCAAGGGTCTGCGGGACCGGTACGAGGCGCACCACCGGGTGACGATCACCGACCCGGCGTTGGTCGCCGCGGCCACCCTGGCCGACCGGTACATCAACGACCGCTACCTGCCGGACAAGGCGATCGACCTGATCGACGAGGCCGGCGCCCGGATGCGGATCCGCCGCATGACCGCTCCGCCGGACCTGCGCGAGTTCGACGAGAAGATCGCCGACGTGCGCCGGGAGAAGGAGTCCGCGATAGACGCGCAGGACTTCGAGCGGGCCGCCAAGCTGCGCGACCAGGAGAAGACGCTGCTCGGGCGCAAGGCCGAGCGGGAGAAGCAGTGGAAGGACGGCGACCTCGACGTCGTCGCCGAGGTCGACGACGAGCAGATCGCCGAGGTGCTGGCGAACTGGACCGGCATCCCGGTGTTCAAGCTCACCGAGGAGGAGACCACCCGTCTGCTCCGCATGGAGGACGAGCTGCACAAGCGGATCATCGGCCAGGAGGACGCGGTCCGTGCCGTGTCCCAGGCGATCCGCCGCACCCGCGCCGGGCTCAAGGACCCGAAGCGGCCGTCCGGCTCGTTCATCTTCGCCGGGCCGTCCGGTGTCGGTAAGACCGAGCTGTCCAAGGCGCTGGCGAACTTCCTGTTCGGTGACGACGACGCGTTGATCCAGATCGACATGGGCGAGTTCCACGACCGCTACACGGCCTCGCGGCTGTTCGGCGCCCCGCCCGGGTACGTCGGTTACGAGGAGGGTGGCCAGCTCACCGAGAAGGTGCGCCGCAAGCCGTTCTCGGTGGTGCTGTTCGACGAGATCGAGAAGGCGCACCAGGAGGTGTACAACACGCTGCTCCAGGTGCTCGAGGACGGCCGGCTGACCGACGGTCAGGGCCGCACGGTGGACTTCAAGAACACCGTGATCATCTTCACCTCGAACCTGGGCACACAGGACATCTCCAAGGCGGTCAACCTCGGGTTCTCGGCCGGTGGCGGCGAGCAGACCTACGAGCGCATGAAGATCAAGGTCAACGACGAGCTGAAGAAGCACTTCCGGCCGGAGTTCCTCAACCGGATCGACGACATCATCGTCTTCCACCAGCTCACCGAGGACCAGATCGTCCAGATGGTCGACCTGATGATCTCGCGGGTCGAGACCCAGCTGCGCAGCAAGGACATGGCCCTCGAGCTGACCTCGGCGGCCAAGCAACTGCTGGCCAAGCGCGGTTTCGACCAGGTGCTGGGCGCCCGCCCGCTGCGGCGGACCATCCAGCGTGAGATCGAGGACCAGCTCTCCGAGAAGATCCTGTTCGGCGAGCTGATGCCCGGTCAGATCATCATCGTCGACGTCGAGGGCTGGGACGGCCAGGAAGGCGGCTGGGACAAGGCCAAGTTCGTCTTCCGCGGCGAGGCCAAGCCGTCCAACGTCCCCGACGCCCCACCCGTCGACCTGGCCGTCTCGCAGGGGCCGATCGACCCCTCCGAAGCCGCCGAGTCCGACTGACCGAACGACCCGCGAAGGCCGCCTCCGCCACCCGGCAGAGGCGGCCTTCGCGCACCTCGCGGGTACCGAGCGGGGAACTCGCCGGTTCTGGACGGGGGACTCGCCGGTTCTGGAAAGCTGGTGGATGTGCGAGTGGCGATGCTGGGGCCGCTGCGTCTGGCTGCCGACGACGGGTCCGCGATCGAGGTCGGTGGAGCCAGGCTGCGGATGCTGCTGGTCCGGCTCGCGCTGGAGGCCGGCCGGGTGGTGTCGACCGAGAGCCTGATCGACGGGCTCTGGGGGGACAACCCACCGGGGGATGCCAACAACGCGTTGCAGTCGTTGGTGTCGCGGTTGCGGCGCAGCCTGGGGGCGGACAACGGCGGGCTGGTCGAGTCCCACCCGGCGGGGTACCGGCTGGCGGTCAGCCGGGACGACGTGGACGTGTACCGGTTCGAGGGCCTGGCCGAACAGGGGCGGGAGCAGCTGCGGGCGGGGCGGTCCGAGCAGGCTGCCGGCTCGTTGCGGGCGGCGCTGGAGCTGTGGCGGGGGACGCCGCTGGCCGACGTCGCCGAGGCGCCGTTCGCCCAGGCGGCGGGGGCCAGGCTGGCCGAGCTCCAGGCGAGCGCGCTGGAGGACCGGGTCGAGGCCGACCTGCAGCTGGGGCGCCATCAGGAGGTGCTGCCCGAGTTGCGTAACCGGCTCGCGGAGCAGCCGCTGCGGGAACGGTTGGCCGGGTTGCTGATCCGGGCGCTCTACCAGGCCGGGCGGCAGGCCGATGCGCTCGAGGTGTACGAGGGCACCCGGCGGGCGCTGGCCGACGAGCTGGGGGTGGAGCCCTCGGCCGAGCTGCGCCGAGTCCACCTCGCGGTGCTGCGTGGCGAGGAGCAGCAGGACCGCGGCCGCAGCCGGCTGCCGGCCCGGTTGACCAGTTTCGTCGGGCGGCACGCCGAGCTGACCGGGGTCCGCGAGCGGCTCGGGGCGGCGCGGCTGGTGACGCTGGCCGGGCCGGGCGGCGCCGGCAAGACTCGGCTGGCGACCGAGGTGGCCGCCGCGACCGGGATGCCTGCCTGGTTCGTGGAGCTGGCCGCGGTGAGCGAGTCGGGGGACGTCCCCGGCGCCATCCTCACCTCGCTCGATCTGCGCGAGGTCCGGGTGCTGGAGTCGACCGCCGCGCACCGGCCGCTGGACCCGATGGACCGGCTGAGCGAAGCCCTTGCCGGGCAGCACGGGCTGATCGTGCTGGACAACTGCGAGCACCTGATCACCGCGGCCGCCGAGGTCGCCGACCGGCTGCTGACCCGTTGCCCCGGCCTGCGGATTCTGGCCACCAGCCGGGAGCCGCTGGCCGTCACCGGCGAGGCGGTGTTCCCGCTCGGCTCGCTCGAGCTGCCCGAGCCCGCCGCCCCGCTCGACGACGCACGGGCGACCGAGGCGGTCCGGCTGTTCACCGACCGGGCCGCCGCCGCGCACCCGGGGTTCGCGGTCGACGCCGACAACGTGGCCACCGTGGTGGAGATCTGCCGCCGGCTGGACGGCCTCCCGCTGGCCCTGGAGCTGGCCGCCGCCAGGCTGCGCTCGATGACCCTGGCCCAGATCGCGGCCAACCTCGACGACCGGTTCCGGCTGCTCACCGGCGGCAGCCGCAGCTCGATGCCCCGGCACCGCACGCTGCGCGCGGTGGTCGACTGGAGCTGGGACCTGCTGGAGAAGCCGGAGCGGATCCTGGCCAGGAGGCTCGCCGTGTTCGCGGCGCCGGCCTCGCTGGAGTCGGCCACGGCGGTCTGCGCGGACGACACCCTGCCGGCCGGCGACATCCTCTACGTGCTGGCCTCGCTGGTGGAGAAGTCCCTCGTGCAGGCGGTCGGCGCAGCGGGCGAGCCGAGGTACCGGATGCTCGAGACGGTGCGCGCCTACGCGGCCGGCCAGCTCGCCGAGTCCGGCGAGTCGGACCTGGTGCATGACAGGTACGGCCGGTTCTACCTCGCCATGGCCGAGGAGATCGACCCCCTGCTGCGGGGGTCCGACCAACTGCGCTCCATGGCCAGGATGGTCGGCGAGCAGGAAAACCTGCTGGCCGCCCTCCGGCACGCCACCGACAGCGGCGACGCCGATCTCGCGGTCCGGCTGGCGCTGGCATCCGGCTGGTACTGGGCGCTGTCCGGCCGGTTCCGGGAGGTCACCTCGCTGGTCGCCCGGGTGGTCGAGCTGCCGGGCCCGGCCCCGGCCGCCGCCCGGGCGACGCTGCGGGTGGTCGCCGCGATGGGCGGGCCGGGCATGCCGGAGCGGGAGGTCGTGCAGAGCATCCGGGCCGAGCTTGCCGAGACCGACGCGATGATGCACCACCCGATGCTGGCCATGGTCGAGCCGATGCTGGCCGCGTTCAGCGGGGACATGCCGGCGGCGTGGGCGGCGCTGGACCGGGCGGAGAACCATCCCGACCCCTGGGGCCGGGCCGCGATCCACCTCGGGCGCGCCTTCCTCGCCGAGAACACGGGCATGGTGGAGGTGGCCGAGCGGGCCTCGCTCGCGGCACTGGCCGCCTTCCGCGCGCTGGGTGACCGGTGGGGCCAGACCCTCGCGCTCGGCCAGATCTCCGAGCGGCGCACGCTGCGGGCCGATCACGCCGGCGCGATCGAGGCCTATCTGGAGGCGATCCGGCTGGCATCCGAGCTGGGTTCGTTCGACGACCTGCCGGAGCTGCGGGCCCGCCTGGCCGCGCAGCGGGTCAGGGCCGGAGATCTGGCCGGCGCCGAGCAGGACCTGCGGGCCGGTCTGGCGGCGGCCCGGGAGCGGGCCTCGGTCGAGTCCGAGGCGATGCTGCTGTGTGGGTTGGCGAACGTGGCCCGCAGGCGTGGCGATCTGGCCGCCGCGCGCGAGCACCTCCGGACCTCCAGGACACTGCTGTCCGGCCTCGCCCGTCCGGACGGCCACTGGCGTGCCATGTACGAGACCACTGTCGCCTCGATCGAGGTGGCCGCGGGCGAGCGGGAGGTCGCCCGGACGGCGCTGCGGCACGCGCTGACCGCGATGACCGAGATGATGGACCTCCCGCTGATCGCGGGCATCGCCGAAGGCGCGGCGCACCTGTTGCTGGGTGCCGGGGACGCCGCGGGCGCCGCCCGCTTGCTCGGTGCCGGCACGGCCCTGCGCGGCACCCCGGACCTCGGCAACCCCGAGCTCGACGAGCTGACCGACGAGCTCACCGCGACGCTGGGCCCCGAGGGCTACCGGGACGCCTACGAGCGCGGGCTCGGCCTGGACCGAGACCACGCGCTCGCGGCGTTGACCGAGGTGCTGGCCGAGGCTCAGCCGACCCGGCGCTTGTAGGCACGCAGCGCCAGCGGGCAGAACACCGCCGCGATGCCGACCGCCCACAGGAACGCCCAGCCGGCGTGCGCGGCCCAGTCGCCGCCGAGCAGCAGGCCCCGGGCGGCCGAGGTCAGGTGGCTGACCGGGTTGATCTGCACCCAGCCCTGCAGCCAGGACGGGAGCGTCGCCGGGTCGACGAACACGTTGCTGCCGAAGGTGAGCGGGAACAGGATGCCGATCAGCGTGCCCGGCACGGCGTTCGGCGACTTCACCAGCATGCCGACCCAGACCGACACCCAGCACAGGCACAGCCCGAACATGAGCATCAGGCCCACCGCGATCAGCAGTGACACCAGGTTGGTCTGCACCCGGAATCCCATGATCGTCGCGGTCACCAGCAACACGGTCAGCGTCACTATGTACCGGACGATGTCGCCGAGCACGGCGCCGACCAGCGGTGCGGACCGGGCGATCGGCATGCTGCGGAACCGGTCGAACACCCCCTTGGTGATGTCGGTGTTGAGCGCCATCCCGATGCCGAGGCTGGCGAACGCGGTGTTCTGCACCATCAGTCCGGGCAGCAGCACCTGCAGGTACGCGTCGCTGCCACCCTGGATCGCGCCGCCGAACAGGTAGACGAACATGACCAGGAAGATGATCGGCTGCAGGGTGACGTCGATCAGGCTCTCCGGGTTCTTCCTGATCTTCACGATGGCCCGGCCGGCCAGCGACAGCGAGTGCGACGCGGCACGCTTCGGGCCGACGCGCAGGCTGACCGGCCGGGGCGCGGTCATGGTCAGAGTCGTCATGGCAGATCCGCCTCTCCGGAATTTACCGTGGTGGTCATGTCGGGTCGGCACGGTCGGCTTGGGCGCGTGCCGGTGGCTGGGTCGCGTCCCGTTCCCCTTAGGTGCGGTTGGGAGCCACGCGGCTCGGACGGAGTCCACGCGCGGCGGCGACCTGAGGTTGACACAAGGGGTGTCATGCCCGGTCTCCTTCCGTGACTAGCTCGCGGTCGTCGGTCGAGGTCGTGTGCCCGGTGAGGGCGAGGAACACGTCGTCGAGGCTGGGCAGCCGCAGCGCCAGTTCGTCGACGGTGAGGCCCCAGTCGTCCAGCCGCCGCACCACGGCGGAGAGCAGCATCGGGTCGGTGACCGGGACGGTGAGCAGGTTGGTCTCCTCGTCGGAGTTCGGGGCGGTGCCGGTCAGCTCGTGCAGGATCGTCGCGATGGTGCCGAGGTCGCCGGCCTGGGTCGGGCGGACCTGCAGGGTCTGCCCGCCGGTGCGCCGCTTCAGCTCGTCCGGCCGGCCGGTGGCGATCACCCGGCCGTGGTCGATCACCGTGACCAGGTCGGCGAGCTGGTCGGCCTCGTCCAGGTACTGGGTGGTGAGCAGCACGGTGGTGCCGTCGGCGACCAGCGACCGCACGATCTGCCACACCTCGATCCGCGCGTGCGGGTCCAGCCCGGTGGTCGGCTCGTCCAGGAACAGCACCTGGGGCCGGCCGACCAGGCTCGCGGCCAGGTCGAGCCGGCGCCGCATGCCGCCGGAGTAGGTCTTGGTCGCGCGGTCGCCGGCGGCGGTCAGCTCGAACCGGTCCAGCAGCTCGCCGGCCCGGGCCTTGGCGTCGGCCCGGGACATGTCCAGCAGCCGGCCGATCAGCACCAGGTTCTCCCGGCCGGACAGGTCCTCGTCCACCGAGGCGTACTGGCCGGTCAGTCCGATCAGGCTGCGCACCGCGACGGCGTTGTCCCGCACGTCGTAGCCGCCGACCATGGCCCGGCCGGCGTCGGCGCGCAGCAGCGTGGCCAGGATCCGCACGGCGGTGGTCTTGCCGGCCCCGTTGGGTCCGAGCATCCCGAGCACCTTGCCGGCCGGCACGCTCAGGTCCACGCCGTCCAGCGCGACCGTCCTGCCGAACCGTTTCACCAACCCCTCGGCTTCGATTGCCTGTGTCATGTGTCCCTCCTCGTCGGTCTGTGTGCCCACCCTCGACCGGGCCGCTGACAGCCCGCGCACATCCGGCTGAGCACCGCTGACAGCGCGCCGTCGCGGTAATGCGGCGCGATTCGGGGTCCGGTGGGGCATGCTGGGCGCGTGGGCCTGGAAGACGACCCGTTCGACTGGCGGGTCACCAAGGACGGGCAGGTGCTGGTCTCGCGCGGCGGCCGGGTGGTGACCACGGTGCGCGGCGCGGCGGCGGCGCGCCTGCTCGGCCGGCTGGAGACGGCCGACGCCGACGGGGTCCAGCAGGCGCTGGCCCGGGTCACCGGCAACTACAAGCGCGGCAACGAGCGGAATGCTCCGCAAACCGGCTGAGCCGAAGCCGCCGCCGCGTCCGGCCGTGCCGCCCCGGCCGGCCAGGCCGCGCGTCGGCGGCCGCCGGACCACGGCGCTGCTCTGGCTGTTCGGCCTGGTGTTCATCGGGATCGCGGTGCTGCGCGTGCTGGGCGTCGACGGGCCGCCGGTGCTCGTCTCGGCCCTTGCCCTCACGCCGTACCTGGTGCTCGCCGGGCTGCTGCTGTTCCTGATCGCCTTCGCCGTGCGCCGCCGGGTGCTGGCGTTCGCCGTGTTGCTGATGACCCTGTCGATCGCGGTGCTGCTGGTGCCCAGGATGGTCGGCGACTCCCAGCCGGAGGCGCGCGGTGATCATCTGCGGGTGCTGTCCGCCAGCCTCAACGCCGGGCGGGTGGATCCGGCCGCCGTGGTGCGGCTGGTCCGGGAGCAGCGGGTGGACGTGCTGACCCTGCCGGAGCTGACCGAGGAGGCGCTGGCCGGGCTGGACGCCGCGGGGCTGGCCACCGAACTGCCGAACCGGGTGCTGGACACGTTGCCGGGCGGCAACGGCTCCGGGATCGCGGCGCGCTTCCCGCTGCGCAAGATCGTGCTGGTCGAGCCGGACGTCCGGGCGCAGACCTCGGCCGTGGTGGACCTGCCCGGCCAGGCGGACGTCGAGGTGCTCGCGGTGCACGTGGTGCCGATCTCCGAGGGCGACGCGGACCGCTGGCGGGCCGAGCTGGGCGCGTTGCCGAAGCCGTTCCCGGAGCGGGTGCGGGTGCTGGCCGGCGACTTCGCCGCCACGTTCGACCACGCGGCGTTCCGCCGGATTCTCGACCCCGGGTTCGTGGACGCGGCCGAGCAGGCCGGCAAGGGGCTGCTGCCGACCTGGGTGAGTGCCCCGTTCGGGCCGCCCGCGACCCGGGACCACATCCTGGCCGACCAGCGGTGTGCGATCAGCGACTACGCCGTGCACGACCTGCCGGGCGGTGACCACGAGGCGGTGCTGTCGGAGATCGTGCTGCCTTAACGGCGGGCATCGAGTTCGGCCAGGGTGGCGGCGGCGCCGGCGGCGATCGAGACGCCCCGGCCGTGCCGGATGGCCGGTTCCCTCGGGTTGATCCGGATCAGCGCGCCGGTCGCGGCGGCGGCCAGTTCGGCCTGCCGGCGCACGGTCGGCACCGCGGTGCCGGCGCCGAGTTCGACCACGACCAGCCGAGTTCCGTGCAGGCCGCGCCGCCAGGCGGTCAGTTCGTCGAGCCGGCGCCGGCTGCGGTCGGGCACCCAGTCGGCGTCGGCGAACATCAGGATGTTGGGCCGGGCCAGGCCGCCGCAGCGCGGGCAGGCCGGCAGCGGGCCGACCGCCCGCATGGTCCGCGGGTCGACCCGCACGACGGTGTCGTCCGCCGGCCAGGTGTCCGGCCGGCACGGCCGCAGGCACTGCAGGTGGTGGATGGAACCGTGCACCTCGGCCACGTGCTCGGAGGCGAACCCGGCGGCCTGGAACTGTCCGTCCACATTGGACGTGAACACCCGGGCGCCGGCCGGTGCCGACCGGGCCCAGCGCAGCAGCACGCCGAACCCGCTGTGCGGCTTGGTGTCGCGGTAGAGCGCCAGCCGGTGGCCGTAGAAACCCCAGGCCAGGGCCGGATCCTCGGTGAAGTGCTCCGGGTTGGCCAGTTCGACGAACCGCAGGCCGAGCCGCTCGTACGGCGGGTAGGCGCGCCAGAAACCCTCGTCGCCGCGGAAGTCCGGCAGCCCGGAGTCGACCCCCATGCCGGCCCCGGCGCAGATCAGCAGCGCCTCGGCCGTGGCGAGCAGTTCGGCGGCCCGGTCGAGGGCTTCGGCAGTCGATTCTCGGGCCGTCGATCCGCCGCTCAGTTCCATCCGCCGGCCGTCGACCAGCGGGTTCTCAATCGGCCGGCCTTGGGGAGGCCGAGTGCACGATCTCGAACTCGAGCAGGCTGGAACCGGTGCCGACCGGTTTGGCGCGTTCGCCGGAGTGGGCGGCCATGCCGGCGCCGCTCATCCACTCCCGGAACGCCTCGTCGGACTCCCACTTGGTCACCACGAAGTAGCGGGTCTCGCCGGCCACCGGGCGCAGCAGGTCGAAGCCGAGGAAGCCGGGCGCGGAGTCCACGGCACCCAGCCGGGCCGCGAACCGCCGCTCCAGTTCCGGCCCGGACCCGTCCGGAACCTCGATCGCGTTGATCTTCACGACAGCCATGTGCTCAGGCTACCGCCGCAGGTTCCCCGGATAGAGGTACTGGTCGGCCGGCTTGCCGGCGGTGTGGAACCAGGCGTCGAAGAAACCGCGCAGGTCCTGCCCGGCGATCTGCTGCACGAACTGCTCGAACTCCGTCCAGGACGCGTTGCCGTCCCGGTGCTGGGCCGGCCACTCCTTGAGCACCCGGCCGAACGCGTCCTCACCGACCTGCTTGCGCAGCGCGTGCAGGGCCAGGATGCCCTTGTCGTACACGGCGGTGAACTCGTTGCCGGCGCCCATGTCGTACAGCTTGCGGTTCCAGAACTTGTCGCCGGCGAGCGTGACCTGGGAGCGGTACTCGGAGTCGAGGTTCTTGCGCTCCTTGGCCTCCTCCCACAGCCACTGCGCGTAGCTCGCGAAGCACTCGTTCAGGCAGATGTCCGCCCAGTTCTTGACCGTGACCGAGTCGCCGAACCACTGGTGCGCCTGCTCGTGCACCACCACGATCTTCTCGGCCCACTTCGCGTAGATCGGCCGGCCCTGGATCTCCAGCGAGAAGCCGATGTTCTCGTTGATGTAGATGCCGCCGGCCGCGCTCTGCGGGTACGGCCCGAACTTCTCGGCCAGGAAGGCCAGGATCTCCGGCAGCGCCGCCTCGACCGACTTCTTGTCCTCCGCGCCCGGCGCGTACGCGCTGACCAACGGGGTGCCGCCGGGCAGCGTGGACCGCTCGAAGGTCCACTTGTCGATGGCGACCGTGGTCAGGTAGGTGGCGATCCTGGTCGGCTCGACCCAGGTGTAGGTGGTCCAGCCGCCCTCGGACTTCGGGCTTTCCTCGCGCCCGTTGGAGATCACGCTCCAGCCGTCCGGCACCCGGGCGACCAGCTTGAACGTGGCCTTGTCCTTCGGGGTGTCGTTGGCCGGGAACCAACTGGTGGCCGAGTGCGGCTCACCGGCCGCGAACGCCCCGCCGGAACGGGAGATCTGCCAGCCGTTGGTGCCGAGGTTGGAGTCCTCGATGGTCTTGGGCACCCCGGAGTAGCGCACCCGGGTCCGGAACGTGGCGCCGGCGCGCACCGGCTCGGCCGGGGTGATCACCAGTTCGTGCTCGCCGGACCGCTCGAACTTCGCGGCCTTGTCGTCCACCTCGATCGAGCTGATGTCGAAGCCGATCAGGTCCAGGTTGAACACCTTGAGCTCGGCGCCGGCGGCCGCGGTGATCACGGTGTCGCCGTCGAGTTTCTTGGTCGGCGGGTCGTAGCTGATCGACACCTGGTAGTCGGTGACGTCGTAGCCGCCGTTGCCGTCGGTCGGGTAGTACGGGTCGCCCGCGCCGTCCTGGCTCGAAGCGCTGTCGACGACCGGTGCGCGGTTCGCCGGCGTGGTCGTGGTGCTGCTCGAGGGTGCGGGCGAGCCGGGAGCCTCGCCACTGCAGGCGGTCACCGCGACCACGGCGGTCGCCGCGGCGGCGATCCGGATCGGTATCCCGGTGCGGGCCAATGACATGGTTGAGCTCTCCCCGAGTCGGTGGTCCTGTGGCGACCATCATGACCTGTTTGGAGTAGCGCGCGAGTTGAATCGCCGGATGTCACCCCTGATTGATATGACATCAGCCGTGGTGGTGACCCCTGGAGTGATCGAGTTCGGCGGCGACGGGCCGGGCATTCTGCTGTTGCACGGTCTGATGGGCCGGGCCCGCACGTGGTGGTCGGTGTCGCGCTGGCTGCGTCCCTACGGCCGGGTGGTCGGCCTGGACGCGCGCGGGCACGGCCGCAGCCCGCACCGCGGCGGCCGGTGGCGCACCGAGGACTTCGTGGCCGACGCGGCCGGTCTGATCGAGACGCTCGACCTCGGCCCGGCGATCGTGATCGGGCACTCGATGGGCGGGCTGCATGCCTGGGCGCTGGCCGCCGCCCGGCCCGAGCTGGTGCGCGCGGTGGTGGTCGAGGACATCGCACCGGACCAGCGCGGCAAGACGGCGGACGTCTGGCGGGCGTACTTCGACACGTGGCCGGTGCCGTTCGCGTCGCTGGCGCACGTCCGGGAGTTCTTCGGGCCGCTCGGCGACTATTTCATCGAGTGCGTGGAGGAGCGGGCCGACGGCTACCACCTGATCGCCGACCTGGAGGAGTTGTTCGGTATCGCGGCGGAGTGGGGGGAGCGGGAGTACTGGTCGCTGGTGGAGCGGGTGCGTTGCCCGCTGCTGGCGATCGAGGGCGAGCACGGGGCGATGCCGGCCGGGCAGATGGCCGAGTTGGCCGCGCGCACCGCCGGCCCGGCCCGGCATCTGGTCGTTCCGGGCGCCGGGCACGTGATCCATCTGGATCGCCCGCAGGCCTATCGCGGCGCGGTGGAGGCGTTCCTGTCCGAGGTGCTCGACCGCTAGCCGAACGCAACCACCGAATCAAAGTCCCGGAGAGGCGGAACAGCACGCAACCACCGCATTCACATTCCGGAGAGGCGGAACAGCTGTTCGGCCACGCCGGTGTGGGTGTCCACCACGGCGATCTCGGCCACGGTCGCCCGGATCGGTTCGACCGGGTACAGCGCCGCGAACCCGGCGGCGATCCGACCGGTCTCCAGGCCCTGGGCCAAGGTGCAGTGCGGAACCCAGGAACCGGGCAGGTAGTAGGCGGACGGCTGCCGGACCCGGCCGGCCAGCACGTCGTGCACCGCGGAGTGCACGGCCAGCAGTTCGGTGTCCACAACGGCGGCCAGGATCAGCGCGTTGTCGACGGCCGAGAACGCGGCGAGCGTGGACAGCCATAACCGGGGGACGGCGAGCTTGCCGAGGTCGGCCCGCAGCGCTTCCCGGGTGGCGGCCGGGATGGCGCCGGCGATGGCGAACGTGACGTGCGGCCGGTGCCGGCCGTGCGTGCGGGTGGCCAGGCTCGGCACCCCGGCGCGTTCGAGCTTCGACCACAGCTCGCGGACGGCCCGGTCGGCGTCGTCGTCGAACCAGAACTCCAGTGCCTGCGCCATATGCGCAAGCGTGGCACGGCTCAGCGCAGCAGCGCGCGCCAGGTGGCGGTGTCGACGAGCGTGTCGGAGCCGGCCCGCCGGCCGCTCGCGTCGAGCAGGATCCGGGCCGCCTTGCCGACCTCGTCCGGCTCGGACGCGCGCACGGTGCGGACCAGCAGTGGCCAGGTGCCGGCGCCGAGCAGGCCGCTCTCGTCGTCGTGCCGGCCGCCGTAGCACGGCTCGTAGGGCACCCCGGCGAGCTTGCGGAACCGTTGCGTCGCGGCGAACATGGCCGGGCCGAACACCCCGTCCACCGGCACCTCGGTGATCCCGTGCGCGCGCAGGAGGTGTTGCGCGGCAAGGACTTTGGCGCCGGTGTCGCCGGGCCGCAGCAGCGGCCAGGTCTCCGGCTCGACCGCCGCGGTGCCGAGCAGCCGGGCGACGGCGGCGCGCAGTTCGGGCAGCCGGCGGTAGAGCACGTCGCCGGGGCACTGGGTCTCGTTGCGGTCCCGGTGGCCGATGATCGCTGAGGTCGGTAGGGCGTACTGCTGCGCGATGTAGGCCACCAGGTGCACCAGCGAGGTCCACAGCCGGGTGGTGACGTCGACCGTCGTGTAGAGGCCCTCGTTCTCGATGCCGATGCACTCGTCGTTGTGGCCGCCGACGTGCGCGCCCTGGACATGCCGGGTGCCGCCGGTGAGCACCTCGAGGCTGCGGTGCCGGCCTTCGATGACGAACCCGCCGCGGGTGTTGGTGAGCTGTTGGCCGGTGTCGATCCAGCCGCGGTCGTCCATGTGGAAGTTCTGGATGCCGCGGGCGATCGCGAACCCGTGCTCCAGCGAGAGGTCGCTGCTGTTGGGGCCGGCGGTGTGGTGCACGACGATGTTGATGGGCCGCCGGTTGAGCACCGTGATGGTGCCGTTGGCCGGCCGGGCGCCCCAGTTGCGGGTGTCGTAGATCTGCGGTTCGCCGACGGCGGCGGTGGCCAGGCCCGGGCGGGCGAGGCCGGCGGCGCCGATGGCGCTGACGGTGAGGCCGGTGCGGAGCACGGTACGGCGGTTGACGACCATTTCGATCTCCCTCGACGTGGGCTGGTGCAGGGGAGCCCAGGTTGCCGAAGGTAGTCACCCAGACACTGGGTTGACAAGTTATTCCCCTACTAACGGTTGAGTCCGTTAAGAATCGCCTGGTAGTGCGAACCGGCCGTCCGGAACCTGTTCGACCAGACCATCGGCGAGCAGCGAGGCCAGGCAGCGGTCCCGCTGGCCGGCGTCCGCCCAGGCCGCGTCCAGTGCCGCCTTGGCCACCGGCTCCGGGGCGTCCCGCAGCACGTCCAGCAACCTGCCGCGGACCTGCCGGTCGGTGCCGGCGTAGCGCTGCACCGGTTTGGCCGGGCCCGCGTAGGCCGGGCGCCCGGCCCGCTGCCAGGCGCAGCCGTCCCGGATCGGACAGTCCGCACAGCGCGGCGCCCGGGCCGTGCACACCAGCGCGCCGAGCTCCATCAGCGCGATGGACAGCCGGGCAGCGGCCGGTTCGGCCACCGGCAGCAGGGCCTCCACATCGGCCAGATCGCGGGCGGTGGAGGCGGGACCGGCGTCCCCGGCGCCGTGCACCGCGCGGGCGACCACCCGCCGCACGTTGGTGTCCACCACCGGACACCGCCGGCCGTAGCCGAACGCCGCGACCGCCCGGGCGGTGTAGGCGCCGATGCCGGGCAGCGCCAGCAGTGTGTCCACATCGGACGGTACGACGTCGCCGTGCTGTTCGGCGATCGCGGCGGCCGCCTCGCGCAACCGCAGCGCCCGGCGCGGGTAACCCAGCTTTCCCCAGGCGCGCAACACATCGGCGGGCGACGCGGCGGCCAGGTCGGACGGCCGGGGCCAGCGCGCCAACCATTCCAGCCAGGCCGGCTCGACCCGGGCGACCGGAGTCTGCTGCAACATGATCTCGCTGACCAGCACCCCCCACGCGGTGGTGCCGGGCGCCCGCCACGGCAGGTCGCGGGCATGCCCGTCGAACCAGTCGACCAGCGCGGCGGTGGGAAGGCTCATTGCCGGGATTCTGTCACCACGGCCGGAAAGAGGCTGCGCAGCTTGGTCAGTGCGGCGCGGTCGCCGTGTGCGCGCGCCCGGCCGTCGCGCACCGCGTCCCGCATCCGCAGCCGGCCGTTCGCCAGACCGGCGAAGGTCTCCTCGTCGGCCTCGAGCACCGCGTCCGGGTGCTGCGCCGGGCCCATTCTGGACTCGACGGCGCCGCCGGCCACCCGGGCATGGAAGGTGGTGTCGCCGACCCGGAACTCGTAGGTGGCGGCGAACCCCGCGGCGGCCGCCGGGTCGAATGCCGCCTGCATGCCGAGTACCGCCCAGCCGGGATGGAACGCGTCCTGCTCGTCCCGGTCGCCCATCGCCCAGCGCCGTCCCCAGCGCGCCAGGGCGAGCACCGCGGGCTCGAGCTCGCGCCCGGCCCCGGTCAACTCGTAGACCGGGGTGCCGGCCGGTGGCGGCAGCCTCGTCCGGTGCGCGATTCCCGCCGCCTCAAGGTGTTTGAGCCGTTCGGCGAGCAGGCCGGTGCCGATGCCGGGCAGGTTGTCGCCGAGGTCCTTGAACCGCTTCGGCCCGGTCAGCAACTCCCGCACGATGAGCAGCGTCCAGCGCTCGCCGACCAGGTCGAGGGTGCGGGCGGTGGCGCAGTACTGGCGGTAGCCGCGTCGGGTCACGCAGGCGATTTTAGCGCTACTCGCTTCTCATTTATGAAGTTCACTGTTAGGTTGTGCTCACTTCTTGTTTCTGAAGTTAGGAGCGTGGGATGCCCGAGGTGAAGGAGTTCGTCGAGCAGTGGTCCCGGATCTGGGCCGCCCACGACGGAGCGAGCTGGCCGGACCTGCTGCACGAGGGTTGCGTGCTGCGCAACCCGTTCGGCACGGTGGCCAGGGCCGACCTGCCCGGCTACATGGCCAACCTGGTGCGCGGGATGCCCGACCACACCCTGACCGCCACCTCGTGGGGTGAGACGGCCGGCGGCGTGCTGATCGAGTGGGTCATGACCGGTGGCGGGATGGAGATCACCGGCGCGGACCGGTTCACGTTGCGGGACGGCCGGGCCACCGACGGCGTCGCCTACTTCGACCCCACCCCGATGATCACCGCGATGAGCCCGCCGAAGCTTCCGGTCGAGGCCCTGGCCCGGGAGTACGACGCCGCGTGGAACGCCGGCGACGTCGACGCGATCGTGGCCCGGCACGCCCAGGACGGGTCATACCACCTGCACGTCGCGGGCGCCCCGGTCATCACCGGCCGGGAGACCCTGCGCAAGGCGTTCACCGCCGCCCTGGCCAACTGGCGCGAACTGTCCTTCGAACCGGTGCGGGTGCGCTGCGAGGAGCGCGGCTACGTCTGGGAGAGCACGGTGCTCGGGGTGCTCGAGCGGCCGCTGCGGCTGGGGGCGGTCACGGTGCCGGTGACCGGGACGCCGCTGCGCTTCACCGGCGTCGACCTGGTCACCCTCGACCAGGACGGCCTGATCAGCGCCAAGGACACCTACCTCGACATCCTGGCGGCGGCTCAGAACACCTCGGTGAGCCCGCCGGTGCGCACGTCGTAGACGAAACCGCGGACGTTGTCCCGGTACGGGACGAACGGGTTGCGGCGGATCCGTTCCACCGACTGCCGCACGCTGTCCTTGACCTCGCGGAACGCCTCGATCGCCCACGGCGGACGCAGCCCGGTGTCCCGTTCCAGCTCGTCCTTGAACTCGTCCTCGGTGATGGTGGCCAGGCCGCACGAGGTGTGCTGCATCACGATGACCTCGCGGGTCTCCAGCCTGCGCTGGCTGATCGCCAGGGAGCGGATGGCGTCGTCGGTGGCGATGCCGCCGGCGTTGCGCAGGATGTGCGCCTCGCCGTGCACCAGCCGGAACACGTCGAACACCTTGATCCGGGCGTCCATGCAGGTCAGGATCGCCAGGTGCAGGCCAGGGACCGGGGTGGGCACCTCCGGGGCGCCATGGTCGGGCACGTCGGTATGGCGACTGAGCAGCTCGTCGATCGCGGTCAAGGTTCCTCCAAGCGGTCTGCCTCCGCTAGCAGGATGCCTGCCGGCCACCTGATTCCGCTCGACCCTCGCTGGTCATTTTGACCAAAGTCACTGTGTCATTCATGCGCGCCCTCGATCGAATCGGCGGGGCAGGCCGCGACCAACGTGCGTCGGCGCGCTGGCAGGGTGCGCGGCCTGCCGCCACCGATCCGAGCCTTCGGCGGGCTGCGCATACCGCTACGGCCCGAACCAACGCTCCTCGGCGCTGCGCGGGGGTGCGGCGGTGGACCCGGTGACCAGCTCGGTCTGCAGGACGATCTGCCGGGGGCGGCCGTGGTCGACGGCGCCGAGCAGCAGCTTGCCGGCCGCCTTGCCCTTCTCCAGCACCGGCTGGCGGACCGTGGTCAGGCCGGCCCGCTCGGCCTCGGGGATGCCGTCGAACCCGGTGATGGTCAGGTCCTGCGGCACCCGCAGCCCGCGCCGCCGGGCCTCGGTCAGGGCGCCGAGGGCGAGGATGTCCGAGGTGCAGATCAGCGCGGTCAGCTCGGGGTCGGTGTCCAGCAGCTGCGCCGCGGCCGCCGCGCCGCACGCGCTGCTGTGATCGAACCGCTCGGCAACCGGGACGTCGGTCCAGGCGACGCCGACCGTGCCGAACGCGTCGGCAAGCCCGGCCAGCCGGGCGCGCTGCACGTGGAAGTGCGCGCTCTGCTGCCGTTCCAGGCCGGCGAAGCTGTCGTTGCGGTCCCGGGCCAGGCGCATGCACACCACGCCGACCCGGCGGTGGCCGAGCGCGATCAGCCGCTCGGCCAGTTCGTGCATGGCGGCCCGGTCGTCGATGCCGACCCGGTCCACGCCCTCGACCCGGGGCTGGTCGCAGACGACCGTGGGCACCGGGCGGGACAGCACCGCGGCCAGGTGCGGGTCGTCGTCCGGCACGGAGTACACGACGAAACCGTCCACACCGGCGCGGTGCACGGCGGCGACGTCCTCCCGCTCGGGGTTCACCGGGACGAGATGCAGGCCCTGGCCGGCGCCTTCGCAGGCCAACGCCAGGCCCTCGAGGAAGCCCAGCGCGGCCGGGTCGCGGAAGGCGTAGGAGAGGTTCTCGGTGAGGAGCAGGCCGACGGCGCCGGCCTTGCGGGTGCGCAGCGAGCGCGCCACGGGGTCCGGACCCGGGTAGCCGAGCCTGCGGGCCGTCTCCAGCACTCGTCTGCGCAGTTCGGGGGAGAGCTGGTCCGGGCGGTTGTAGGCGTTCGACACCGTGGTCCTGGATACCCCGAGCTCGGCGGCGAGCGACGCCAGTGTCGCCGGTCGTCGCATGTGCATTGAGCGCGCCATTGCCTGACCGTAACGGTCCAGAACCAATTCCAGAAGCCCGGCGCTGTGGCCTGACCGGCGCCCGGGTGTACCGCTCGACCGGCCCGGTACCCTAAACTGAATGCGATAACGGTTTCCATTTCTATCGGAGGTGCCTCGGATGATCTCCGGCTGGACCCGGGTGCTGGGGCCCGGTCTGCTGCTTGCGGCCATGGTCGCCGGCTGCGGGTCGGACCCGACGACGCCCGACACCGGTCCCGGGATCCGGGTGGTGGCCTCGACCAACGTGTGGGGCAGCGTGGTGCGGGCGGTCGGCGGCGACGCGGTGCACATCACGTCGATCATCGACGACCCGGCTGCCGACCCGCACGCGTTCGAGGAACGGCCGGAGCACGCCGCCGCGGTGGCCGAGGCCCGGCTGGTGGTCACCAACGGCGGCGGCTACGACGACTTCATGACCGGGCTGCTGGACCGGACCGGACCGGACACCTTCAAGATCGTGGCGTTCCAGGTGTCGCGCAAGCCGCCCGGCGCCAACGAGCACGTCTGGTACGACCTCGCGACGGTGCGCGCGGTCGCCGACGAGATCGCCGTGGACCTGGGGACGATCGCCCCGGACCGGGCCAGCACCTTCCTGGCCAACGCCAAGGCCTTCGACACGGCGATGGAGACGCTGACGGACAAGGCCGCCGCGATCGGCCCCGCCCATCCGGGCAGCCGGGTGGCGGCCACCGAACCGGTGGCCGACTACCTGGTCGCCACCGCCGGGCTGACCGACGTGACCCCGCCGGAGTTCAGCCAGGCCGTCGCCGAGGAGACCGACCCGCCGGCCGCAGCGGTCGCCGAGATCACCGACCTGGTCGGCGGCGGGCAGGTGGCCGCGCTGCTCAACAACCCCCAGGCGGAGACCCCGACGACGAACGCGGTCACGGAGTCCGCGACCCGGGGCGGGGTGCCGGTGGTGGACGTCACCGAGACGCTGCCGGCCGGCGTGACCGGCTACCTTGACTGGATGACCGGGCAGGTCAGTGCCCTCGGCGAAGCGGTAGCGAAGCAATGACAGTCGATCGAAGCACCAGGGCAGCGGCGGCCGGGCTGTCCACGCCGGACGGCGGCCGGCCGGTCGTCGAACTGCGCGGCGCCACGCTGGGCTATGGCGGCCGGGTGCTCTGGCGCGATCTCGACCTCGACGTGGCGCCGGGCGAGTTCGTCGCGGTGCTCGGACCGAACGGCTCCGGCAAGACCAGCCTGCTGCGGGTGCTGCTCGGCCAGCAGCCGCTGTCCGCCGGCACCGTCCGGGTGGCCGGCGAGCCACCCGGACGGGCGAACCGGACGATCGGCTACGTCCCGCAGCAGCGTGCGCTCGACCCGACGGTGATCATGCGCGGCCGGGACCTGGTCGGGCTCGGCTGGGACGGGCACCGGTGGGGCGTCGGCCTGTCCCGGATCCGCGAGCGGCGCAGGCGGGTGGACGCCGCGCTGGCCGCGGTCGACGCGCTCGGCTACGCCGACCGGCCGGTCGGGCTGCTCTCCGGCGGCGAGCAGCAGCGGCTGCGGGTGGCCCAGGCGCTGACCGGGGACCCCCGGCTGCTGCTCTGCGACGAGCCGCTGCTGTCCCTGGACCTGGCCAACCAGCAGGTGGTCAGCCGGCTGATCGACGAGCGGCGGCACACGGCGGGCACCGCGGTGCTGTTCGTCACGCACGAGATCAATCCCGTGCTGCCGATCGTGGACCGGGTGCTCTACCTGGTCGACGGCCGGTTCCGGATCGGCACCGCCGACGAGGTGATGAACTCCGAGACGCTCTCCGAGCTGTACGGGACCGGCGTGGACGTGCTCCGGGTGCGCGGGCAGATCCACGTCGTCGGCGCGCACAGCGGGCTGTGTGAGGACCAGCCGCACCACCTGGGGGAGCACTGATGGACAAGCTGTTCGACTGGGACCTGACGCTGCGGCTGCTGCAGTACGACTTCGTGCAGGCGGCGCTGCTGGCCGCGGCCGTGCTGGGGCTGCTCGCCGGGGTGCTCGGGCCGCTGATCGTCAGCCGCAACATGGCCTTCGCCGTGCACGGCACCGCCGAGCTGTCCTTCACCGGCGGCGCCGCCGCCCTGGTCGCCGGCCTCAACGTGGGCTTCGGGGCGATCGTCGGGGCGGTGCTCGCCGCGCTGGTCTTCGGCCTGCTGTCCCGGCGCACCGCCGACCACGACTCGGTGATCGCCGTGGTGCTGTCGTTCGGGCTCGGCCTCGGCGTGCTGCTGCTGTGGTTCTACAAGGGCCGGGCGACCAACAAGTTCGGTCTGCTGGTCGGCCAGATCGTCGGGGTGGACTTCACCAGCGTGCTGCTGCTGTCGGTGTGCGCGGTGCTGGTGCTCGGGGTGCTCGCGGTGCTGTACCGGCCGCTGCTGTTCGCCAGCGTCGACCCGGAGGTGGCCGGCGCGCGCGGGGTTCCGGTCCGGCTGCTGACCCCGGTGTTCGCGGTGCTGGTGGGGGTGGCCACCGCGCTGGCCGTGCAGGTCGTCGGCGCGCTGCTGGTGCTCGCCCTGATGATCACCCCCGCCGCGGCGGCGTGCCGGCTCACCGCGAGCCCGGTGCGGGCCACGATGCTGGCGGTGCTGTTCGCCGAGGTGGCCGCGGTCGGCGGGATCGTGCTCTCGCTCGCGCCCGGCGCGCCGATCAGCTCGTTCGTCACCACGATCTCGTTCGTGATCTACATGGGCTGCTGGGTTCTCGCCCGGTCCCGGGGCCGCACCCGGGGGGTCAGCCGAGCAGCAGCAGCACCTGCAGTTCCCCAACCAGCGCACCGATGACCGCGCCGACGGTGATCAGCTTCCACTCGTCCTGACGGAACGCCGGGCGCAGCAACGCCTCGTACTCCACCCGGGACAGCCGGCGCATCCGGCCGGCGATCGTGTCGGCGACGTCCATCGCGCTGGTGGCGTAGTCGCTGGCGTGCAGGGCGGTGGCGGAGAAGTAGGACACCGCGCGGCTGGCCGCCGCGTGCTTGATGTCCTGCAGCCGCCGGGCGCCGATGGCGACCGAGACCAGCGGCCGGGCGATCTCGGCCTGCTCGTCGATGCTGTCCCGCACGGTCCGCTGGACCAGCTCGACCAGCCGGTCAGACTTCGGCCCGTGCAGGATCCCGGCCACGATGTTCGGCACGGTCATCACCTCGCGCGCGACCAGGGCGCCGTACTGCCGGGCCACCTCGTCCCGGCGCCGCTGGAAGATCCCCTGGTACGGCACCAGGCCGAGAATTCTGGTGCGCTCACGGGGAAAGAACACCAGCTTGATCGCCAGCCAGTCGGTGGTCAGCCCGATCACCGCGCCGAACACCGGCAGCACCCACGGCGCGTGCGTCATCGCCCACACCACCGTCTGCACCAGACCGAGCAGCAGTCCGAAGTAGATCCCGCAGCGCGCGATGAACGCCATCTCCGGGCGGGAGATGTCCCGCACCAGGCGCACCAGCAACTCCTTGTCCCGCTCCAGCGCGGAAACCGCGACCTGCTTGATGTCCAGCACGTCGGTGATGTGCTCGCGGATCTCGGCCATGATCCGCCGCACCATGGCCGGCGAACCGGCCTGGACCTGCTTGACCACCATGTCCTGGGCCAGCACCGGCAACGAGTTCCACAGCGCCGGCTGGTACTGGCCCATCACCTCGCGGACCACCTGGTCCACGGCGAGCAGCAGCGGCGCCTCGATCTCCTTGGCCATCCGGTCCGGGTCGAGCCGCGCGAAGATCTCCGCCGGGTCCACCAGCCGGCTGGTGATCAGCTCCGCGGAGATCCCGATCATGCGCGTCGAGTTGCGCGGAACCACGCCCTGCCAACCGAGATACGGTCGGATGCCGACGAAGTTGACCGGCCGGAACATCATCTGGATGGCCGCGAGCTTGGTGAGGTACCCGATGCCCGCCGCGATGAACGGGATCGACACGTACACCGGCCACCGGCCGGCGACATCGACCCACATCGCGTCCACACCGCTCACCGTACTCAGCGATGTCGGTGCCGGCCGGTATAACCGGTGTCATGGCATTTCACTGGAAGCTGGTCATCGACGCCAGGCACGCGCCGACGCTCGCCGAGTTCTGGGCCGCCGCGCTGGAGTACGAAGTGGAGGATCAGGCCACGCTGATCGGAAAGCTGCTGGCCGCCGGTCAGATCCCCGAGTCCGCCGTCACCGAGCACCACGGCCGCCGGACCTTCCGCGGTCTCACCGCGATCCGCCATCCCGACGACCCCTACGACGAGACCACCGGCATCGGCCAGGGCCGCCGCATCCTGTTCCAGGAGGTCCCCGAGGACAAGACGGTCAAAAATCGCCTCCACATCGACATCCACAGCCCCGACGGCCTGGAGTCCCTCGCGGCCCGCCTGGAATCCCTCGGCGCCACCCGCGTCCGCGAAATAGACCAGGGCCCCGCCGGCCACTGGTGGGTCATGCAAGACCCCGAAGGCAACGAGTTCTGCGCCACCTGAACGGTCAGCCTGGCCGTCCCGGTGCGAGATCGTCGAGGGTGCAGGTGGGCAGGGCGATCCAGCCCTCCCGACCGGCCGCGGCGCGGTCCGCGGCGGGTGGCGAGGTGGCGAGCCCCAGTGCCGCGGCCCGGGCGAGCAGTGCGGCGATCACCGCGTCGAAGACGTGATCGTGCCGGCGGCACGGCTGTTCGTGTTCGCCGAGGCGCAGCCACGGCGCGGCCTGAGTCAGGTTGTCCACGAGGGAGCCGAGCGCGGGGAGGTTCTTGCCGCCCTTGTAGCGGCGGTGAGCCAGGCTCCAGTGTTTGAGTCCGGCAGCGGGGTACACCTCGACGATCAGTCCCACTCCGGCCCGGTCGACGGGGTGTCCATGCTGGATCAGCAACTGCTGCAGGCGCGCCGCGCGCATCGCGGTCAGCCCGATGCGGTCGGTCGCCACGCTCAGCGGGACCAACCCCAGCCGGGAGCGTACGTCTTCGTCGGTGCGCCGGTACGCCAGTGACCGGCGCCAAGCCATCCCCGCGAGCTGGCTCGCCGGTGCCGCGGCGCCGTCCCGATGCACGTTCAGGAAGTCGATGAAGGCGTCCGGCCACCCGAGCGGACAGTCGATACCAACCTTGTCGGCCTGTTCGGCGTGGTGCACCACGGTCTCGTCGTCGGCCGGCATCGCCACCGCGACCACCCGGGCGCCGCCTGCGCGCCACTCGACCACCGCAATCGCCGTGTCCCGCGGTTCCGCCGCGAGGTCGACCCCTACGGTCCGCATCCGATCGACCGCCTAGAACTGGAAGTACAGGAAGGGGCTGAAGGTGCCGGAGGCGATGAGGATGGCGGAGTAGAGGAGGCCGCCGGTCATGATGGTGACGCGGAGGATGTTGGCGGTGCGGGTGCGGGAGGACTCCAGGAGGGGGCCGGTGACCGGGTGGGCGGGCAGGACCAGCACGGCCAGGGAGGCCAGCAGGATGAGCAGGCGCTGGTTGGTGAGGGTGGCCTCGATCTGATCGGTCAGGCCGGTGAAGTCGGGCACCAGCATGTGGCCGATCATGGTCAGCGCGTCCGGTAGCTCGGCGGCGCGGAAGATCACCCAGCCGAAGATCACCAGCACCATGGTCAGGGCCCGGCGGGCGATCCGGCGCCGGGCCGACCGGGGCGGCGCCTCCAGCCGGTAACCGCGCTCGATGATCAGCAGCGCGCCGTGGTAGAGGCCCCACACCAGGAACGTCCAGTTCGCGCCGTGCCACAACCCGGTCAGCGCGAACACCGTGATCAGGTTCCGGTACGTCCGCGCCGCCCCGCGCCGGTTGCCACCCAGCGGGATGTAGACGTAGTCGCGGAACCACCGGGACAGCGACATGTGCCAGCGCCGCCAGAACTCGGTGATCGTCACCGAGGAGTACGGCCGGGCGAAGTTCTCCGGCAGCCGGAAGCCGATCATCCGGCCCAGCCCGATCGCCATGTCCGAGTACCCGGAGAAGTCGAAGTACAGCTGCAGGGTGTACGTGAGCGCACCGAGCCAGGCGACCGCGAACGTCATCTGATCGCTGGGTGTGCCGAAGCAGGCGTCGACCACCGGGCTCAGCGAGTCGGCGATGATCACCTTCTTGCACAGCCCGAGCGCGAACCGGGGGAAGCCCGCCGCGATGTCGTCCAGCGGGTGGGTGCGCTGCTGCGGCAGTTGGTCGGCGATCTCCCGGTAGCGCACGATCGGCCCGGCGATGAGCTGCGGGAACATCGCGATGTAGGTCACGAACCAGACCGGGTTGCGCAGCGCCGGCCGCTCGCCCCGGTAGATGTCCACCACATAGGAGATGTGGTGGAACGTGTAGAACGAGATGCCGATCGGCAGCGCCAGGTGCACCACCGGGAAGTCGCCCCCGAGCAACCGGGCGAACCCCTCCAGCTGCTCGGTGGCGAACCCGGCGTACTTCCAGATCACCAGGACCGCGACGTCCACGGCCACGGTCGCGATCAGGATCGTCCGCCGCCGCTTGCGGTCGATGTCCCACTCGTCCGGCTCGAGCGCAGGCCCGGCGAGGAAGTTCACCACCATGGTGACCAGCAGCAGCAACGTGGACGGCCCGGCCCCGGCCGCGTAGAACAGCAGGCTGGCCGCCGCGACGATGCCGTTGCGCCGCCGGGGAGCGATCAGGACGGCAGCCAGCACCACGGGTGTGAAGAACCACAGGAACAGCGGACTGGCGAACGACATGCAGCGGACCTCGGCTCCCGGGCAGGACACCTGACCTTAGCCGAGTGTTCCTCCGCCTCAGGTCCGCCCGGCGCTCCGGCGCCTGCGGGCGATCTCGGCCAGCGTGACCCCGGCCGCCACCGAGGCGTTCAGCGACTCGACCCCGGCGGCCATCGGGATGGACACCGTCTGGTCGCAGGCCTCTTTGACCAGCCGGGACAGTCCCCGCCCCTCCGAGCCGAGCACCAGCACCAGCGGCGCGGTGGCCAGTTCGAGGTCGTCGACCGTGTCGCCGCTGTCCGCGTCCAGGCCGACGATCATCAGCCCCGCCTCGGCCAGCGAGCGCAACGTCCTGGTCAGGTTGGTGACCAGCGCCACCGGCAGCCGCGCCGCGGTGCCGGCACTGGTCCGCCACACCACGGCGGTCACCCCGGCGCTGCGCCGCTGCGGCACCAGCACGCCGTTGGCCCCGAACGCGGCCGCCGACCGGATCACCGCCCCGAGGTTGCGCGGGTCGGTCACCCCGTCCAGCGCGACCAGCAGCGGCGGGTCGGCCGACTCCCGCGCGGCGTCGAGCAGGTCGTCCGGGTGCGCGTACTCGAACGGCGGGATCTGCAGGCCCAGGCCCTGGTGCACGGCGCCGCCGGTGAGCCGGTCCAGCTCGGCCCGGCTGACCTCGAGCACCGAGATGCCCCGGTCGGCGGCCAGCCGCACGGCCTCGGTGACCCGGTCGTCGGCGTCGATGCCCAGCGCCACGTACAGCGCGGTGGCGGGCACCTGCGCCCGCAGGCACTCGACCACCGGGTTGCGTCCGGCGACCAGTTCGGCGGCCGGCTTGTCCTTCTGCCGGCGCTGCTGCTCGACCTTGGCCTTCACCGTCGCGCGGCGCTGGGCCGGGTGCCCGGGCCGCCGTTCGGCGCGCGGCGTCGGTCCCTTGCCCTCCAGCCCCTTGGACTTCTTGCCCCCGGAGCCGACGACGGCGCCCTTCTTCGTCCCCGGTTTGCGTACCGCGCCCCGGCGCTTGGAGTTTCCTGCCACGTCAGCTGTCCTTCAAAGTCCACAGTGGACCATCGGGGGTATCCTCGACGGCTATCCCGGTGGCCAGCAGGCGGTCCCGGATCCGGTCGGCCCGCGCGAAGTCACGCTCGGCTCGGGCCCGGGTCCGCTCGGTGAGCAGGTCGTCGACCAGAGAGCTCAACGCCCGCACGGCCCCGGTATCCACAGTAGACTCGGTAGACCAGTTGGGGGACAACGGGTCGAGTCCGAGCGTGTCCAACTGTGCGCGCACCGCGCCGGCCACCGCCCGGGCGGTGGCCTCGTCGCCGGAGCCCAGCGCGATGTTCCCGGCCCGAACTCCGTTGTGCACCACGGCAAGCGCGGCCGGGGTGCCCAGGTCGTCGTTCATCGCGGCGGCGAACTCCGGGCCCGGCTCGCCGATGGTGACCACCCCGGTGCGCTGCGCGACCTGCCGCACGAACGTCTCGATCCGCTGGTAGGCCCGGACCGCCTCCTCCAGCGCCGCGGGCGAGTACTGCACCTCGGAGCGGTAGTGCGGCGCGACCAGGTAGTACCGCAGTTCCTGCGCCCGGACCTTGCTCAGCATCTCCGGAATGGACACCACGTTGCCGAGCGACTTGGACATCTTCTCGCCGGCCATCCCGACCAGACCGTTGTGCATCCAGTAGCGGGCAAAGCCGTAGCCGGCCGACCGGGACTGCGCCAGTTCGTTCTCGTGGTGCGGGAAGATCAGGTCCTGCCCGCCGCCGTGGATGTCGAACTCGGCGCCGAGGTAGGCCAGCGCCATCGCCGAGCACTCCAGGTGCCAGCCCGGCCGGCCCGGTCCCCACGGTGTCGGCCAGGCGGGCTCGCCGGGCTTGGCGCCCTTCCACAGCGTGAAGTCCCGCGGGTCGCGTTTGTCCTGTGCCGCCGCCTCGCCCTGCTGCACCTCGTCGGGCCGCTGCCTGGACAGTTCGCCGTAGGGCGGGTACGAGCGCACCGAGAAGTACACGTCGCCGGCGGCGGCATAGGCGTGCCCACCGTCGATCAGCCGGTGCATCAGCTCGACCATCTGGGTCACGTGACCGGTGGCGCGCGGTGCGATCGACGCGGGCAGGCAGCCGAGGTCGGTGTAGGCGGCCTCGAACGCGCGCTCGTGCTTGGCGGCCCAGTGCCACCAGGGCTCGTCGTTGTCGGCGGCTTTGTTGAGGATCTTGTCGTCCACGTCGGTGACATTGCGCACCAGCACGACCGCGTGGCCGGTGGCCGACAGCCAGCGGCGCAGCACGTCGTAGTTCAGCGCGCTGCGAACGTGTCCGATGTGCGGCGGCCCCTGCGGGGTGGGTCCACAGACGTAGATCGACGCCGCGCCACTGTGCACGGGCTGGAACTCCCGCAGTGTTCTGGTTCCGGTGTCGAATATCCGCAGACTCACCCGGGAAATGGTACGTGGCGCCGCCAGGGGCCACCTATCAGGTTTCGCTGAGCACCCGGTGCTCGGAAAGGGCGCTGATCAGAGCCCGGGGCCGGCGTACCGGCGGAATCCGTTCCACCACCGCGAACCCGCAGCCGACCTGGGTGGCTCCGCCGTCGGCGTACTCGCTGTCCCCGATCATCAGCGTGTCTTCGGGAGCGACTCCGATTCGCCGGCAGGCGGCCAGGAAGATGGCCGGATCCGGTTTCATTACGCCTTCCTCGACCGACAGCACGAACTCGTCGACCAGTTCGGCCATTCCGTTCCGCCGGAACACATCCCGAATGTCCCACGGAATATTGCTGACCACTGCGACCGGAACGCCGGCCGCGCGCAGCCGGCGCAGCACCGCGAGCGCGTCCGGATAGGGCGTCCACGATGCGGGAGCCGGCACCCGCTCGTAGACGGTCTCCAGCACCGCGGCCGGGGTGGCCGGCAGCGCCGCGCGCAGGGCGCTCAGGTACACCCGGCGGTGGACGTCCGGATCCAGGTCGCGCCGTTCCCAGTCCTCGGTCAGCTCGGCCGGCAGGTAGCCGCTGGACGCCGGGGAGGTGAGCACGTCGGTCACCAACTCGGGGTCGAGCGCGAGGCCGGCGAACCAGTCGTCGGTGGGCTCGAGGTGGAAGAGGGTTCCGGAGAAGTCGAACAGGACGCCGCGATGCACCGGTCCAGGCTACGGAACCGCCGGCAGGAGGCAGGCGGTGGCGATGGCGGCGAGGCCTTCGCCCCGTCCGGTGAGACCGAGGCCGTCGGTGGTGGTGCCGGAGACGGCGACCGGTCCGCCCACCGCGTCGGAGAGCGCCCGCTGCGCCTCGTCGCGCCGTTTTCCGATCCGGGGCGCCTCGCCGATCACCTGGACCGCGGCATTGCCGACCCGGTACCCGGCCGCCTCGATCCGGCCGCGCACCTCGGCCAGCAGTTCCACTCCGGACGCGCCGGCCCACCGCGCCTGGCCGGTACCGAACACCGCGCCGAGATCGCCGAGCCCGGCGGCGGACAGCAGCGCGTCGCACAGCGCGTGCGCGGCGACGTCTCCGTCGGAGTGCCCGGCGCAGCCGGCGACGCCCGGCCAGTGCAGCCCGGCGATCCAGCACTCCCGGTCGGGATCCACCGGGTGCACGTCGGTGCCGATCCCCACCCTCACGCCCATGGGTTCGCTCGCAAGCTCGCTCACCGTCATCCGAGGACCGCCTCGGCGACGGCCAGGTCGAACCGGGTAGTGATCTTCATCGCGTGCGGGTCGCCGGGCACCGTGTCGATGCCCACACCGAGCCGCTCGACCAGGCCGGCGTCGTCGGTGGTGGTGTCGTCGGGATAGGCGTCGTAGGCGCGGCGCAGCACGTCCAGCCGGAACCCCTGCGGGGTCTGGACGATGCGCAGATCCGCCCGGTCCGGGGTGGCCGCGACCACGCCGTGCGCGTCGACCCGTTTGATGGTGTCGGCGACCGGAAGCACCGGAATCACCGCGGGTGACCCGGAGTTCACCCGCTCGACCACGGACCTGACCAGCCCGGCGGGTGTGAAGGCGCGCGCCGCGTCGTGCACGAGGACGACGGTAGCGTCCGGGACGTCCGCCATCGCGGCGTGCAACGCCAGGCGCACCGACTGGGTTCGGCTTGGGCCACCGGGTACCACGAGCGCGTCGGCACCGGCCGAGGCGAGCACGCCGACCATCGTGTCCACGTCCGACAGTGGTGCTGCCACGACGACGCGTTGTACGCATCCCGAGGCCAGCAGACCACGAACGGCGTGAACCAGAAGCGGCTCGCCACGTACCGGAACCAGCGCCTTGGGTACACCGGCACCCAGGCGTTCACCTCGCCCGGCGGCGGGGACAAGCGCGACCACGCTCATCGGGCAGGTGGGGTGGTACGCGATCAGACCACGGCGGTGCCGAGGACCTCGTCGAGAATGACCTCGGCCTTGTCCTCGTCGGTGCCTTCGGCCAGCGCGAGTTCGCTGACCAGTATCTGCCGCGCCTTGGCGAGCATGCGCTTCTCGCCGGCGGACAGCCCGCGGTCCTTCTCACGTCGCCACAGGTCACGGACGACTTCGGCCACCTTGTTCACGTCGCCGGAGGCGAGCTTCTCAAGGTTTGCCTTGTACCGGCGTGACCAGTTCGTCGGCTCCTCGGTGTGGGGAGCCCGCAGAACATCGAAGACTCGGTTGAGACCCTCTTGGCCCACGACATCCCGAACGCCGACGATCTCGGCATTGTCTGCGGGAACGCGAACCGTGAGGTCACCCTGCGCGACCTTCAGGACGAGGTACTTCTTCTCCTCGCCCTTGATCACACGGGTCTCGATTGCTTCGATGAGTGCGGCACCGTGGTGCGGGTAGACGACGGTCTCTCCGACCTTGAAAACCATGTGTCCTCTGCCCCTTTCGCTGCATCCATCTTAACACGCGCTGGAGGCTCGCTGAAACCGGCCCGAACTCCGTAATCGCAGGTCAGCGGGTGCATGACTGGAGAAACGAAGGGTTGACAAAACCCGGTCAGACGTGCATCCGCCCAGGTAGTCAAATGCGATTCATGTCTGGCTGTGATCGTTCTCGATGATCCACTATGGACCCGTTCCGGGCGCGGACGGTGACCTTGTGCGGCCCGGCCGGCCGCTCCCCGATACCCTTCCCGCGTGGTTGCCGCCCGCCGAGGAAGGACATCGCGACCGTGAGCCGTGCACCGCTGAAGTCGATGGACCGGCTGCGCAGAGCCCCGTTCGCGGTGGGTCTGGCCGGTCTGGTCACGGCGCTCGCCGTCGCCGGGTGCAGCGCCGGCCAGAACACCCAGACCGACTCGGTCGAGCCCGCGGTGAACGGCACCCAGGGTGACGTCGGCCGGATCGGGATCCGCAACGCCCAGATCGCCTACCCGGCCGGTGGTGGCGCGTACACGGCCGGCGGCTCCGCCCCGCTGATCCTGACCATCGTGAACTCCGGGACCACACCGGACGAACTGGTCGGGGTGACCAGCGAGGTGGCCGGCGACGTGCGGATCAGCGGGGACCGCTCGCTGCTGCCCGGCCGGGCCATCGAGGTCGGGACGCCCGGCTCGGAAGGTGGTGTGCCATCGTCGAGCGCCACCACCACGACGGTGACGACCACCACGACCGGTTCGGCCTCGGCGCCCCCCTCGTCGCGGCCGTCGACCCCGTCCTCGGCCCCGTCGGCCACGTCGTCGTCCCGCCCGGCCCCGGAGCCGGTGGAGATCGGCAAGGCCGAGATCGTCCTCTCCGGACTGTCCACGACGCTCAGTTCCGGAATGTCCTATTCGGTGACGTTCACCTTCCGGGACGCCGGGTCGATCACGCTGGAGGTGCCGGTGGCGGCGCCGACCACCGCGCGTCCCGAGGTCACCGGCACCGGATCGCACGGCTGAGCGAAACTGTCGGTGCCCGGTCGTAGGGTGGCCGCCGTGGTGAAGAGCACGCGACCCAACTTCCGGTGCGCCGAATGCGGGCGCGAGGAGACCAAGTGGGTCGGACGCTGCCCGGAGTGTCAGGCCTGGGGCACGTTGGAGGAGGTCGGGTTACCGCGCGCCGCGCTGGCCCGGATCACGGCCGGCACGCCGAGCGCGCCGGCCCGGCCGATCGGCCAGGTCGACGTGGAGGCGGCCCGGGCCCGGCCGACCGGCGTGCCCGAACTGGACCGGGTGCTCGGCGGCGGGGTCGTTCCGGGTGCCGTGGTCCTGCTGGCCGGTGAGCCGGGGGTCGGTAAGTCGACCCTGCTGCTGGAGGTCGCGTTCCGGTGGGCGGCGCGGGACGACGGGCCGTCGCTGTACGTCTCGGGCGAGGAGTCGGCCGGCCAGGTGCGGCTGCGCGCCGAGCGCACCGGGAACGTGCACGAGGCCATGTACCTCGCCGCCGAGAGCGACATCGGGGTCGTGCTCGGCCACGTGGACACGGTCAAGCCGAGCCTGCTGGTGATCGACTCGGTGCAGACGCTGGCCTCGGCCGGGGTGGACGGCACCCAGGGCGGGGTGACCCAGGTGCGAGCGGTCACGGCGGCGCTGGTGGCGCTGGCCAAGGAGCGTGACCTGCCGGTGCTGCTGGTCGGACACGTCACCAAGGACGGTTCGATCGCCGGTCCGCGGCTGCTCGAGCACCTGGTGGACGTGGTGCTGCAGTTCGATGGCGACCGGCACTCCACGCTGCGCATGGTGCGCGGGGTGAAGAACCGGTTCGGCCCGGCCGACGAGGTGGGCTGCTTCGAACTGGTCGACGACGGCATCGTGGGGGTCGCCGACCCGTCCGGCCTGTTCCTGAACCGCCGGGAGACCGGCGTGCCCGGCACGGCCGTCACCGTCGCCGTGGAAGGCAAGCGCCCTCTTCTCGGCGAGGTGCAGGCCCTGGTTGCCGCGTCGCATCTGGGCACCCCGCGCCGGGCGGTGAGCGGACTGGACTCCTCCCGCGTGGCCATGGCCCTGGCGGTGCTGGAGCGCCGCGGCCGGATCCGGCTGGCCGAGTCCGACGTGTTCACGGCGACGGTGGGCGGCATGCGGATCGTCGAGCCCGCCGCCGACCTGGCCGTGGCGCTGGCGGTCGCGTCCGCCGCGCGAGACTTCGTCCTCCCGCCCGACCTCGTGGTGGTCGGCGAGGTCGGCCTGGCCGGAGAGGTCCGCAGGGTCGGCGGTGTCCGCACCCGCCTGGCCGAGGCCGCCCGCCTCGGCTTCACCCGCGCCCTGATCCCCCCCGACGCCGGCAAGCTCCCCCCGGGCATCCGCGCCCACATCGTCCCCGACCTCGGCGCGGCCCTCCGCCTCGCCCAGGACGGCCTCCCCTAACCCCGGCGAGTCG
>NZ_DASTBH010000179.1:0-7260 GCF_035712165.1 Actinophytocola sp.
TCGAGCGGGCGGTCGCCCGGGCGGCGCCGGGTGGGGTGGCGGTGAGCGGGGCCGCCGCGCGGGTGCCGGGGGCGTTGGCGCAGACGGCGCCGCCCGACAACGACGCGGCGCGGACGGGTGGGGTGGGGTTGCCGGCTACGCCGTTGGATGGCGTGGTGAAGGTGGGGGCGCTGAGTGGGTCGGTGCGGGCGCGGTGGAGTGACGCGCAGGGGCCGTGTGTGGGGACGGCTGCGGACGCGCAGGTGGAGTTGGCCAGCCTGTCCGTGCTGAGCGCGGTTCCGACGTTGCCGGATCAGGTTGACCTGACCGGACGGGTGGACGCGCCGGCGTTGGATGCGGCCGGGGATCAAGCCGTGGTGGACGGGTTGAAGCGGCTCGTGGGGCCGCTGCGCACGCTGGGCGGAGTGCTGGCCGGGGAGGGCCGGGCGCGGGCGGACGGGGTGGGATCGCTGGTGAGCCTGCCGACCGGGACGGGGGCGCGGTCGACGGTGAGCCTCGTGGATGTTGGCGGGGCGAAGGCGGTGCGGTCGACCTCGACGATGCGGGGCGGGGCCATTCGATTACTGGCGGGGACGCCGTTCGAGCTGGCCGTGAACGTGGTGAGTGCGCCGGTGCTGGAGGTGACCTCGACCGGGGACGCGCAGACCTCGACGGTGCGGTACGCGGCGCCGGTCCTCGACGTGACGCTGGCCGGGCGGAGCCTGGGGCGGCTGGACGCGGCGAAGCCGACGATGGACGTGCCGATCGGGGTTCCGCTGGTAGGGCCTGCGGGGAGCTTGCCGGTGATCGGGGGCCTGCTGGCGGACGGTCAGCCGGTGCCGGACGGGCAGCGGCTCGACCTCGGGGTCATCCGGCTGAGCATCGCGCAGCTCAACCAGCGCTCGGCGCCGATGACGCAGCCGTTCCCGGGGTTCCGGCTCGGTGCGACCGCCCGGATGCTCGACGTGCAGGTGCTGCCGACCGCGGCGCTCGGGCTGCGGAACCTGCCGTCCGCCCTGGCCCAGGTCACCATCGGCGAGCAGGCCGCCAGCGCCTACGCGCCGGCCGGTGGCGTGCGGTGCGGACCGCCGGCCGGGCAGCCGGTGCAGCCGCCCGCGCCGATGCCGACGATGAACCTGGCCTACACCACCGCGCAGTACAAGACCATTCCGATCTTCTGGGGTGGCACCGCGATGCTCATGGCCGGGGTGGTGCTGGTCGCGGCGTTTCCGATCCGCCGCCGTCCGGCCCCGGTCGCCGCGCCACCGGAACCCGGCGACCCGCCCGGCCCGGGTGAGTCAGCCGCGGTAGAGGGTGGTGAGCATGGCCTCGACGGCGATGCGGGGCTTGACGTTGAGCTCGATGGCCTCCCGGCAGGCGAGGACGGCCTCGAGACGCCGGAGCGTTGACTCGGCGGGCCAGGCAGCGGCGGCCTGGTGGATGTCGGCGGCCCGGTCGGGATGGGTGAGGGTGGCGGGGCTGCGGCTGGTGGTGACCAGGACGTCGCGGTAGAAACCGGCGAGGTCGACCAGGGCCAGGTCGAGGGCATCGCGTTGGGTGCGGGTGGCGCGGGACTTCTGCCGGCGTTCCAGCTCCTTGATGGCGCCGGCACTGCCCCGGCTGGCGGTGGCGGCTCCTTTGCCGGTGCCGCCGTAGCCCATCGCGGTCTTCAGGGCTTCCTTTTCGACCTCGTCGCGGGCGCCGCTGACCTCGGAGGCGTCGGCCTCGGCGGTCTTCACCAGGTCGTCGGCGCATTCGAAGACGTCGGCCAGGCGGCGCAGGTGCAGCGGGATGCGCAGCACGGCGTCCCGCCGGTCCCGGGCCGCCGGGTCGGTGCCCAGCCGCCGGGCCCGGCCGACGTGGCCACCGCAGACCGACGCCGCCCAGGTCGCCGTGGCCTCGTCCAGGCCGTCGCGCACCTGCAGAACCTCGGCGATCGCCGCCGGCGCCGGGGTGCGCAGCGCGACCGGGCGGCACCGGGAGCGGATCGTCACCGGGACGTCGTCGGGATGGTCGGACGGCGCGCAGAGCAGGAACACCGTCCGTTCCGGCGGCTCCTCGATCGCCTTGAGCAGCGCGTTCGCCGCGCCCTCGGTGAGCCGGTCGGCGTCCTCGATGATCACTACCTGCCAGCGCCCGCCGGTCGGCCGGCGCGCCGAGGTCTGCACCAGTGCCCGCATCTCGGCCACCGAGATGGACAGGCCTTCCGGCACCACCAGACGGACGTCGGCGTGGGTGCCGGCCATCGTCGTACGGCAGCCCGGACACTCCCCGCAGCCCTGACCGGTGACGCACTGCAGGGCGGCGGCGAACGCGCGGGCCGCGACCGACCGGCCGGATCCGGGCGGTCCGGTGAACAGCCAGGCGTGGATCATGCCCGCGCCGTCCGCCGTGCCCTCGACCTGAGCCGCCGCCGACGCGGCCGTGGCGGTGAGGATCTCGATCGCCTCCGGCTGACCCACCACCTGGGCCCAGACGCCGTAGCTCACCGCAGCTCCGCCGGCGTGAGCGCACCGTCCTCGGGCACCAGCGCGGCCAGCCGGCGCCCGGCCAGGGCGGCCTGCACGGCCAGCCGGACCCGCTCGGCCACCTGGTCGGGCGTGCCCTCGGCGTCGATGACCACGTACCGGTCCGGATCCGCCCTGGCCATCTCGGTGAGCACCCGCTGCACCCGCCAGTGGTGCTCGGTGGCGCCCCGGCTGTGGGAGGCCATGGTGCTCGGGTCGCGGTCCAGCAGCAGCGTGATGTCCGGCCGCAGCCGCGAGGTGGCCCAGTCGGCCAAGCCCTCCAGCTCGGCCGGGTCCAGCCCGGCGGCGGCGGACAGTTGGGCCAGCGGGCTGTCCACGAACCGTTCCATCACCACCAGCGCACCGCGGTCCAGGGCCGGGCGGATCTGCCGCTCCACGATGTCGGCGCGCACCGCCGCCGCCACCAGCGCCTGCGCACGGGCCCCGGCGAGCTGGGCGCCGGCCAGCACCGCCTGCAGCCGGCGTTCGTCCAGCGCCGGGTCGGTGGCCAGCAGCACCTCCTTGCGGCCGGGGTGCCGCAGCCAGTCGGCGAGCAGGTAGGCCTGGGTGGAGGTGTCCTGCGCGGTGTCGCCCTCCACGGCGATCAGCAGCCCGGTCGAGCGGCGCGGCTTGCCCCGGATCGCGGCCAGCAGGTCGGCCATGATCGGCTCGGTGCGCCGGTCGTCCATCTGCCGGTAGGCGACCACCCCGACCAGCGCGGCGAGCACGCCGGCGGCCAGCAGCACCGGCCGGGTGCCGTCCACGATCATCTCCCGGCCCCACGCGGTCACCAGGCGCGGCTTGACCAGGCCGACCAGCAGCGGAACCGACGCGGTCGAGCCGAACAGGATGATCTTCATCAGGGACTGGTAGATCGCGTTGATCCGGCCCCGGATGGAGTCCTCCACCTGCGAGCCGATGATCGTCACACCGGTCAGGAAGGCCACCCCGGCGCAGGCGCCGACCAGGGCGACCCCGAGCAGCGACACGGCCAGGTGCGGCGACATCGCGACCAGCGCGAGGATCAGCCCGGCGAGCACGATCGCGATGCCGAACAGCCGGTTGTGCGGCAGCCGGACGGCCAGCTTCGGCGACATGGCCATGCCGGTGCCCAACCCCACGAACAGGGCGACGAACAGCATCCCGAACGCCGAGTCGCCACCCTGCAGGCTGTTGGCGTACTGCTTGGCGGTGCCGATCACCGCGCCGCCCGCGGCGAACGCGCCGGTCATGCCGATCAGCAGGCCGCGGACCAGCGGGGTGCTGCGCACGAACCGCAGCGCGTCGCGCAGCATGCCGATCAGCCCGGTCTTGGGCTCGGCGGCGGGGGCGTCCGGGGCCGGCTCCTCGGCGGGCACCCGCCGGGACAGCTCGGTGATCCGGGTGATCAGGATCGCGCTGGTCAGGTACAGCAGACCGTTGATCACGATGATGATCTTGGCGATGTTCAGCGCCAGCGCGTCGGTCTGGAAGTCCAGCGTGGTGCCGATGCCGGTGACCAGCGAGTACAGCCCGGCCGCGGTGACCACGGAGATCCCGTAGGTCATCACCATGCCGAGTTGGGTGGCGGTCTCCACCTGGTCCCGGCGGCGCAGCAGGTTGGGGACCGCCGCCTCCTTGGACGGGATCCACATCATGGCGCAGCAGCCGATCAGGAAGTTCGCCAGGAACAGCCACCACGCCGTGCCGACGATCACGATCGAGGCGAACAACGCGCAGCGCAGCAGGTCGCTGACGACCATCACCTTGCGCCGGTCGAACCGGTCGGCCAGCACCCCGCCGAGCGGGGCGAACAGCAGACCGGGCAGCAGCTGGGTGAGCACGACCCCGGCGAAGGCGAAGCTCTGCGCCTGGTAGCCCGCGGTCAGCTTGGTGACCAGGCCGGTCAACGCGAGCAGTGACAACCAGTCACCGATACTGCACAGGTAGGTGACGGCCCACAGCCGCCGGAACGCCCGGATGGCCAGCACGCTGCGAGCGCGGTGGGTTATGGACGCGTTCGATGTGACCGGCGAACTTTCCCAGCCGGCCTCGTCCACGTTCGGTCCCCCGGCGATGACTCCACCCCTCTTCCGAGCCGACCCCGCGAGTCAAGCGTAGCCGGACGGTCCGACAGGGGTGCGCCGCACCTGAGAGGGCGCTCAGTTGAAGATGCTGTCGATCGTGTTCGACAGGCTGACGATGATCATGATGATGATCGTGATGATCACGCCCGCCAGGAGCAGCACGCCGACCGTCGTCGCGATCGCCACGCCGCCCGACCCGGGCCGGCGCACCCGTTGGATGCGGGCCGGCGGGCGGGGCCGGAACCCGGGGAGCTGCCGGACCGAGGGCCGCGACTGCCAGCCCGGGCGCGGGTTGGCCGGCACGATGCCGGGCGGCTGCCCCAGCGCGACCGCCAGGTCCTGCCGGGGCACCGGCACCGTGGGCGGCGAGTCACCGGCCGCCGCCTCCTCGTCCTGCAACGCGGCGTCCACCGCGCGCCGCACCTCGGACAGGTCCGGCTCGACCGGCCGCACCACGTCGATGTGCAGCGGCTCCTGGTCATAGGTCGCGCCGGTGACCAGGCCCGATGACGGGTCGGTCCAGACCGGGGGCGGGGCGGGCGGCTGGGTTCCGTCGGATTCCCACGGCGATTGGGCCACCCGGCCAGTATGGCGACCGGCCGGCGACCGGCCAACGGGCGTCACCCCGCTGGCTCAGTCAGTTGGTTTTCGCCCTGGACTTCGCTGGAGCCTTCGCGGCCGGTTTCGCCGGTGCCTTGCGTTTCGCGGCGGTGCGCTTCGGTGCCGGACCCCGCGCCCGGCGCTCGGCCAGCAGCTCGGCGGCCCGCTCGTCGGTGAGCGTCTCCACGCTGTCGGCCTTGCGCAGTGAGGCATTGGTCTCGCCATCGGTCACGTACGGCCCGAACCGGCCCTCCTTGACCACCATCGGCTTGCCGGTCGCCGGGTCGTTGCCCAGCTCCCGCAACGGCGGCGCGGCGGCAGCCGAGGCCCGCCCGCGCCGCTTGGGCTCGGCGTAGATCTTCAGCGCCTCGTCGAGGGTGACCGTGAAGATCTCGTCCTCCGCGGTCAGCGACCGGGAGTCGGTGCCCTTCTTCAGGTACGGCCCGTACCGCCCGTTCTGCGCGGTGATCTCCTCACCGCTGGTCGGGTCGGTGCCGACCACCCGGGGCAGCGACAACAGCCGCAGCGCGTCGTCCAGCGTCACCGTGTCCAGCGACATCGACTTGAACAGCGAGCCGGTGCGCGGCTTGACCTTCTTGGCCTTCTCGTTCTCCGGCTCCGGCAGCACCTCGGTCACGTACGGCCCGAACCGGCCCTCCTTGGCCACGATCTCGTTGCCGGTCACCGGGTCGGCGCCCAGCGTGCGACCCTCCATCGGGGTGGAGAACAGCTTCTCGGCGATCTCCAGGGTCAGCTCGTCCGGCGGCAGATCCTCCGGAAGGTTGGCCCGCTGCACCGTGCCGGCCGAGTCGTCCGCCCCGGCGTCCCGCTCCAGGTACGGCCCGTACCGCCCGACCCGGACCACGATCGGCCGGCCCGTGTCGTCGTCGAACAGCGGGATCGAGTTGATCTCCCGGGGGTCGATCTCCTCGACCCCGGAGCCGACCAGCTTCTTCAGCCCACCGGAGCGGGCCACCGAGCCGTCCGGACCCATCTCGCCACCGAAGTAGAACTTCGACAGCCATGTCGTGCGACCCGAGCGGCCGGCCGCGATGCCGTCCAGCTCGTCCTCCAGCGCGGCGGTGAAGTCGTAGTCCACCAACCGCCGGAAATGCTGCTCCAGCAACCCGACCACGGAGAACGCGATCCAGGCCGGCACCAGCGCCGAGCCCTTCTTCCACACGTAGCCGCGGTCCTGGATGGTGTTGATGATCGACGCGTAGGTGGACGGCCGGCCGATGCCCAGCTCCTCCAACGTCTTGACCAGGCTCGCCTCGGTGTAGCGCGGCGGCGGGTTGGTGGCGTGGCCGTCGGGGGACAGCTCGGTCGCGGTCACCGCCTGGCCCTTGGTCAGCTGAGGCAGCCGGCGCTCGGCGTCGTCGGCCTCGCCGCCCTCCTCGGAGTCCACCGCCTCGACGTAGGCCCGCAGGAACCCGGGGAAGGTGATGGTGCGGCCGGAGGAGGCGAACGTGCACTCCTCGCCGCTGGTCGCGGTGCCGGTGATCCGCACGCTCATGGTGGTGCCCCGGGCGTCGGCCATCTGCGAGGCGATGGTGCGCTGCCAGATCAGCTCATAGAGCCGGAACTCGTCGGACTCCAGCTCACCGGCCACCTGGCCGGGCGTGCGGAACACCTCGCCGGCCGGCCGGATCGCCTCGTGCGCCTCCTGGGCGTTCTTCACCTTGCGGGTGTACTGCCGGGGCTGCGGCGAGACGTAGGCGTCGCCGTAGAGATCCCTGGCCTGGTCCCGGGCCGCCGCGATCGCCGTCTCGGACAGCGTCGTGGAGTCGGTACGCATATAGGTGATGTAGCCGTTCTCGTACAGGCGCTGGGCGATCCGCATCGTGCGGTCCGACGAGAAGCGGAGCTTGCGCCCGGCCTCCTGCTGCAGCGTCGAGGTCATGAACGGCGCGTACGGCCGGCGCGTGTACGGCTTCTCCTCGACGCTGGTGACGGTCAGCGCCGAACCGGTGAGCGCCTGCGCCAGCCGGCGGGCCTCGGGCTCGTCCAGCAGCAACACCTGGCGCCCGGCAGCGCCCTGGTCCTGGGTGTCCGACTTGAGCCGGCCATCCGGGCCGAAGTCCCGGCCGGTGGCCAGCCGGGTGCCG
>NZ_DASTBH010000180.1:0-2649 GCF_035712165.1 Actinophytocola sp.
GTCCGCTGAAGATTTGACGAAGCCTGCGGGGCAGACGCTTTGGCAGTGCGTGGCAACCGCGGCCATGGGTACGGCGGGCGGGCGCCTATCGCAGTGTGACGGCGTCGTCGTGCTCGCGGGCGGCACTGTCGGGGGCGGCACTGTCGCGGGCGGCACTGTGCCCGCCGGGCCCGCCGTGCCCGCCCATGGTGCGCATCATGAGCACCATCATCAGTGGGCAGGCCAGGAGCAGCAGGAACGGCAGCACCGCCTGCAGCGAGCTGCCGGCCGCCAGCAGGCCGACGACCAGTGCGCCCGCCGCGACGAGTAGATACTTCATGTGTTGGCCGTGCATGACATCCTCCGAGAATGGCCCGGCTCAGCGCCGGTTGGATTTGATGAGCGGCGGGGCTGCGTCCTCGCCTGGGCGCCTGCGCGCCTGCACCTGCGCGGTTGCCTCGTTCCGGTCCGGGAACAGGCGGGTGATGCCCCACACCACCGTGGCGATCAGGGCGACCCAGACCAGCAACGTGATCAGCCACCCGGCCAAGCCCATCGCGCCGCAGAAGCTGGGAAACATGCCACCCTCCCGAGCGTCCGTGTCGACGAATTCGCTGTGCACCATCAACGGTGGGCCGCCGGGGTGATGAACCCACCCGCGAAGTGATGAAAGTTCGCTGAAGGAACGGCCCCGCTGGCTGCCGCGGACGGGTTACGGCACTCGACGCGTGCCTGCAGAGGCGTCGGCGGTCGGCGTCTTCACCGAACATTCATGGAATGCCCGCCTCGTTCTTCGGGTCCGGTGGTGACTGTGGACCGAGTGCCGGCTATCCGCCGCCGTCCGGCGCGAGAGAACCGGCGGCCTGGTCAAGACCACACGGAACGATCGAGTGCGATGCGCTGAGGATCCAGGATCGGATGGAGATCCACCGGGGCTACCCCGATCCTCGCCAGCATTGCCCGGGATGGGACAGGGCATGGGATTACGGGGAGCGCGCATGGTCATCGTCGCCGGTGTCGTTGCGCTGGTCGCGGTGGCCGCGGGATGTGCCGCGGTGGACGATCCGGCGGCCGAGCCGAGCCCGCCGCCGTCGGGCCTGTCCGCCGGGGGGATCGAGGGCGCGGTGTGGGTGGCCAATGAAGGCGGGCACAGCCTGTCGGTCATCGATGCCGCCACCAGCACCGTGGTCACCACCGTCGAGGGCATCGAGGGTCCGCACAACGTGCAGGTCGGTCCGGCCGGCGACCGGGTGTACGCCGTCAGCGGTCACACCGGCATGGTGGCCGCCCTCGACGCCAGCACCTACCGGCTTGCCAACGCCGCCCCCGCCGGGGCCGGCCCGTCCCACGTGGTGCTGACGCCGGACGGGCAGAAGACCTACGTCACGAACTACGACGCCGGCAGCGTGTCCGTCTACCGCGCGGACCTGGCCCCGTCGGGCGTCATCAGCGTGGGCGGCGGCCCGCATGGGCTGCGCCCGAGCCCGGACGGCACCACCCTGGTGGTGGCCAACCTCAAGGCCGGCACGGTGGACCTGATCGACGCCCGCACCGACACAAAGGTCGCTGCCGTGCCGGTGGATGGTCCCGTTGTCCAGGTGGCGGTCTCGCCGGACAGCCGGTATGCCTTCGCCAGCGTTTCCACGCCGCCGAGCGTGGTCAAGATCGACCTGCGGGCCCGCGTCGTCGCCGGGCGGACCGAGGTGCCGGCCGCCCCGGCGCAGGTCTACCTCACCCCGGACGGGCGCAGCCTGCTGTCAGCCGACCAAGGATCCAAGGAGAAGCCGGGGACCGCACTGTCGGTGATCGACACGGCGACCATGACCACGGCCGGCAGCATCGCCACCGGATCGGGCCCGCACGGCGTGGTCATCGACCCCACCGGCCAGCGGGCGTGGGTCACCAACGTCTATGACGCCACTGTCTCCGTCATCGACCTGCCCACCCGCGCCACGGTCGCCACGATCGACGTAGGCAAGCAGCCGAACGGGATCAGCTTCGCCACCCGGCCTCCCGCGCCGGGCGCAGCCCGGATGACGGTGGTCATTCCCACCCCGTCGGCCGCCTCCTCCGGACACGGCGAGCATGGCGGTCATGGCTGAGCGGCGTCCGCCGGGTGGCCGGCACAGCCGCGGGGGACCCGTTGCCCCTCGGCCGAGAGTGGCCCGGGGGTGTGATGACGTGGGCAGCGGGCCCGGCAGGATGGACTTCATGAGTACCCGCGTGCTGGTCGTCGACGACGAGCAGAGCCTGGCCAAGGTGGTGGCCAGTTACCTCGAACGCGACGGCCACGAGGTGAGCTGCGTGTTCGACGGCCCCGCCGCCGTGGCCGCCGCCCGCGCCCAGCGGCCGGACGTGGTGGTGCTCGACCTCGGTCTGCCCGGCCTGGACGGCATCGAGGTGTGCCGGCAAGTGCGCACGTTCGCCGACTGCTACATCGTCATGCTCACCGCCCGAGCCGACGAGGTCGACAAACTTGTCGGTCTGGGGGTGGGTGCCGACGACTACCTCACCAAGCCGTTCAGCCCGCGCGAGCTGGTCGCCCGGGTGCGGGTGATGCTGCGCCGCCCCCGGACCACCGTCGCCGGTGCCCCGGCCGCGGCGCAGGAGCCGCCGCGCGTGTTCGGGTCGCTGTCCATCGACGTCACCGCCCGGGAAGTCACGGTCGCC
>NZ_DASTBH010000181.1:0-3427 GCF_035712165.1 Actinophytocola sp.
CGATCCCAAGTCCGACCTATTGTGTGACCTTTAGGTGGAGGCGGTATGGCGGAGACCATCGAGCACAACGCGCAGGCCGGCAAGGGCGCCCGGTTGCCGCGCACCGCGCGGCGGGCCCAGCTGCTCGCCGCCGCCCAGGACGTCTTCGCCGCCAACGGCTACCACGCCGCGGCCATGGACGAGATCGCCGAGCGGGCCGGCGTCAGCAAGCCCGTGCTGTACCAGCACTTCCCCGGCAAGCTCGAGTTGTACATGGCGCTGCTCGACACGCACGTGGACGAGTTGGTCCGGCGGGTCACCGACGCCATGGACGCCACCACGGACAACAAGCAGCGGGTGCGGGCCGCGGTCGCCGCCTACTTCGACTTCGTCGACGGCGAGACCCAGGCGTTCCGGCTGGTGTTCGAGTCCGACCTGCGCGGTGAGCCCGCGGTGCAGGACGCGGTCGAGCGGGCCACCGAGGCCAGCGTGCGGGCCATCACGGCGACGATCACCGCGGACGCCGGGCTGGACGACGCGCGGGCCCGGCTGCTCGCCGTGGGCCTCGCCGGGGTCAGCCAGGTGGCCGCCCGCGGCTGGCTGGCCGACCAGCGGCCGATCCCCAAGGACGAGGCCGTCGCGTTGATCTCCACGTTGATCTGGCGCGGCATCGGTGGCGGTTTCCCGCTGCACCATCCGCATGACTGAACCGCCCGGCGGAAAGGGCCCCGACAAGGGGGACGCCCGCCGGGACCGCTGGCGATCGCACCGGGAGGCCCGCCGGGAGGAGTTCGTCCAGGCCGCGTTGCGGGCCCTGGCCGAGCACGGGCCGGACTTCGGGATGGAGCACGTGGCCGCCGCGGCCGGCGTCACGAAACCGGTGCTGTACCGGCATTTCACCGACAAGGCGGACCTGTACGTCGCACTCGGCCAGCGGGGCACCGAGTTGCTGTTCGAGCGGCTCATCCCGGCGCTGAACAACGAGGAGGCGCCGGTTCCGCGGATCCGGCGCAGCCTGCACGCCTACTTCTCGGTCATCGAGGAGCATCCGAACCTGTACCGGCTGCTGATCCGCCGCCCGTTCGGCCGGGACGTGGTGGCCGAGGACAAGGAGCTGATCGGGGCCGCGCTGAGCCGGCTGCTCGGCGACTACCTGCGGGCGCTGGACATGGACTCCGGCGCGGCCGAGCCGTGGGGCCACGGGATCGTCGGCCTGGTGCAGAACGTCAGCGAGTGGTGGCTGGAGCGCCGCACGATGAGCCGGGACGCCGTGGTCGAGTACCTCACCCAGATCATCTGGGCGGCCATCGACGGGATCGTGCGCCAGCACGGCATGCTGCTCGACCCGGATCAGCCCATCGAGGTGAACAAGGTCGTCAAGCTGTCCAGCCGCCGCGCGCCCTGAGCGGAAAGCCGTTGCTCCCGAACGCGGGTCAGGTGGCGAAGCCGACCCGGCGGCTGTCCGGCTTGCCGATCTCCACGTAGGCGACCCGCGCGGACGGGATCACGTAGCGGGCGCCTTTGGCGTCGACGAGGACCAGCGTGCCGTGCGGCGTCCGCAGGGCGTCGCTGACCAGGGACTCGACCTCGTCGGGAGCGAGATCGCTGGTGAGCACGATCTCCCGCGGGGTGTCCGCGACCCCGATCTTGACCTCCACGCCGACCTCCGCCTGCTGGACCCGAACCGATTACGACCAACCCTATCCGAGCCCGAGCGTGGTCATCCGCCTGCCGTGCTGCTGTTGTAAGCGCCGGAACAGCGCGGCGATGCCCGCCAGGTCGCCGGTGCCGGTCACGATCAGCTCGGACAGCCCGTCCCGCTCCGCGACCACGTACTGGGCCTGCGTCAACGCCTCGCCGAGCAGCCGCCGGCCCCAGAGCGTGAGCCGGTCGCGCACCGCCCGGTCCCGCTCGATCGCCGACAGAACTTCGCGCTCGGCGAACGCGGAGTGTCCGGTGTCGGCCAGCACGTCGAGCACCAACCCCCGGGTCGGCTCGTCCAGCCAACCGGCCATCTCGCGGTACAGGTCGGCCGCGAGCCCGTCGCCGACGTAGGCCTTGACCAGCGACTCCAGCCAGGACCGCGGCGCGGTGGAGGCGTGCCAGGTGTCGAAGTGGCCGATGAACGGCCGCATGGCCTCCTCGATGTCCACGCCGTGCCCGGCCAGGAACCGGTCGATCTTGGTGTAGTGCCCGATCTCGGCGGCGGCCATCGCCGACAGCGCGGCCCGGCCGGCCAGCGTGGGCGCGGTCCGGGCATCCTCCGACATGCGGTCGAAGGCCGAGAGCTCCCCATAGGCGAGCACCCCGAGCAGGTCGACGACCCCCTCGGCGATCGCCGGCCGCGCCCCAGCGGGACCGGCATCCGCAGCCGTAGGCGTGTTCTCGCTCATGCCGGCAGACTAGTCGGCAACAGTCGCAGGTAGACTCGGCGTGACGCTCCGTTTGGCCATCCCGGCCCGGCCAGCGTCAGAGAGGGTGCGTGCACGCTTCCGCCCTCCCGCGCCACTCCTGGAACGACCAGGCGAGCCGGCGCGGTCGAGCGGCCTTGTCCAAGGCAGTGCGCGCCGGACACGAGAGAGGCGATCGCCCTGACCGTCAACACCAACGTCAATACCGACGCGACAACCGACACCGACCCGACCGTCGACCCGGTGATCCTGGAGCACAGCGAGGCCGGCGTTCCCGACACCGACACCTCCCACCCGTTGCAGGCCGGCGCCCCGGTGCGGCCGGACTCCCCCACCTTCGCCGAGATGAACGTCCGGCCGGAGATCGTGCGCGCCCTGGCCGAGGCGGGCATCGAGCGGGCCTTCGCGATCCAGGAGCTGACCCTGCCGCTGGCGCTGGCCGGCGAGGACATCATCGGCCAGGCCCGCACCGGCACCGGCAAGACGCTGGGCTTCGGCGTGCCGCTGCTGCAGCGGATCACCACGCCGGGCGACGGCACCCCGCAGGCGCTGGTGGTCGTGCCGACCCGCGAGCTGTGCCTGCAGGTCACCCACGACATCCGCGACGCCGGCAAGCACCTTGGCGTGCGGGTGCTGCCGATCTACGGCGGCCGGCCCTACGAGCCGCAGATCGCCGCGCTGCGCGGCGGTGTGGACCTCGTGGTCGGCACCCCCGGCCGGCTGCTCGACCTGGCCGAGCAGCGCCACCTGGTGCTGGGCAAGGTCACCGGCCTGGTGCTCGACGAGGCCGACAAGATGCTCGACCTGGGGTTCCTGCCCGACATCGAGCGGATCCTGCGGATGGTCCCGGACGAGCGGCAGACCATGCTGTTCTCGGCCACCATGCCGGGCCCGATCATCACGCTCGCCCGCACGTTCCTGACCCGTCCGACGCATATCCGGGCCGAGGAACCGCACGATTCCGCCGTGCACGACCGCACCGCGCAGTTCGTCTACCGCGCGCACGCGCTGGACAAGAGCGAGCTCGTCGCCAAGAT